>JBNLET010000001.1:0-3819 GCA_050305135.1 Rhodocyclaceae bacterium
GTCGCGAGCATGCCGCCGATCAGCGCGCTGGCCATGTTGCCGCCGCCGAGAAAAACGATGTTCATCGATGTCCGTCCGTTCAGGTTGATCAGGGCCGAGGATAAACGCGCTGGCCGAAAATCGCAGTGCCGACGCGCACCATCGTGGCGCCCTCGACGATCGCCGCTTCGAGATCGTGCGACATGCCCATCGACAAGGTGTCGAGGGCGAAGCCCCTGGCCTGCAGCCGTTCCAGCAGATGCCGCAGCATGGCGAAGCGCCGCCGCAGCAGCGATTCGTCCTCGCTCGGCTCCGGCACGCACATCAGGCCGCGCAGCCGCAGGCCGGGCAGGCCGGCGATATGGTCGGCCAGCGCGTCGAGCTCGCCGGCCTCGATGCCGCTCTTGCTGGCCTCGCCGCTGACGTTGAGCTGGATGCAGACGTTCAGCGGGGCCGCCGCCGGATCCCGCTGATCGGACAGCCGCCGCGCCAGCTTGGCACGGTCGATCGAGTGGATCCAGTCGAAGGTGCGTGCCACCTCGGCCGACTTGTTGCTCTGCAACGGGCCGATGAAATGCCAGTCGAGCGCCGCGTCGGCGAGCGCCGCGATCTTCGCGACGCCTTCCTGCACGTAGTTCTCGCCGAAGGCGCGCTGGCCGGCGGCGGCCGCTTCGCGCACGGCCTCGGCCGGCCAGGTCTTGCTGACGGCGAGCAGCGAGATGTCGTCGGGATTGCGTCCGCAGGCGTCGGCGGCGCGGCGGATGCGGGCACGAACTGCTTGCAGGCGGGAGGCGATTGTTGTCATATCGGGGGCCCGGCTTCGTTCTCAATTGCCCCTAAAAAAGTATACCACCCGGCCGTTATTCGGATTCTCCGCCAGCCATTCCCTGGGAAGATCATGGACATCACTGAGCTGCTCGCGTTTTCGGTCAAGAACAAGGCCTCCGACCTCCACCTGTCGGCCGGCCTGCCGCCGATGATCCGGGTGCACGGCGACGTGCGGCGCATCAACCTGCCGCCGATGGAGCACAAGGACGTGCACGCGATGGTGTACGACATCATGAACGACGGCCAGCGCAAGCAGTACGAGGAGCACCTGGAGTGCGACTTCTCGTTCGCGGTGCCGAACCTGGCGCGCTTCCGGGTCAACGCCTTCAACCAGAACCGCGGCGCCGGTGCGGTGTTCCGGACCATTCCGTCCAAGGTGCTGACGCTGGAAGAATTGAACTGCCCGAAAATCTTCAAGGAGATCGCCGAGACGCCGCGCGGCATCGTGCTGGTGACCGGGCCGACCGGCTCCGGCAAATCGACCACCCTGGCGGCGATGATCGACTACGTGAACGAAAACGACTACGGCCACATCCTGACCGTCGAGGACCCGATCGAATTCGTACACGAGGCCAAGCGCTGCCTGATCAACCAGCGCGAGGTCGGCCCGCACACGCTGTCGTTCAGCAACGCGCTGCGCTCGGCGCTGCGCGAGGATCCGGACGTCATCCTGGTGGGCGAGATGCGCGACCTGGAAACGATCCGGCTGGCGCTGACCGCCGCCGAGACCGGCCACCTGGTATTCGGTACGCTGCACACCTCGTCGGCCGCCAAGACCATCGACCGGATCGTGGACGTCTTCCCGGCGGCCGAGAAGGAAATGGTGCGGTCGATGCTGTCCGAGTCGCTGCGGGCGGTCATCTCGCAAACGCTGCTGAAGACCAAGGACGGCAGCGGCCGGGTCGCCGCGCACGAGATCATGATCGGCACGCCTGCGATCCGCAACCTGATCCGCGAGAACAAGATCGCGCAGATGTACTCGTCGATCCAGACCGGCCAGAACGTGGGCATGCAGACCCTCGACCAGTGCCTGCAAGACCTCGTCCGGCGCAACGTGGTGGCGGCTACCGAAGCCAAGGTGCGCGCGCAGAACAAGGACAACTTCGTGGCCTGACGGCACGCAGGTCGCATCGAATCCCCCCCGCAAGCGCCGCATCCACGATAATGGCGGCGTTGCACGAATCAAGCGGAGCACGCCATGGAACGCGATCAGGCCCTCAAATTCATGCACGACCTGTTGCGTCTGATGACGCAGAAGAAGGGCTCGGATCTGTTCATCACCTCCGGCTTCCCGCCGGCGGTCAAGATCGACGGCAAGATCGTGCCGCAGTCGAACCAGATCCTCAGCCCGCAGCACACCGCAGAACTGGCGCGTTCGATCATGAACGACAAGCAGGCGGCCGAGTTCGAGGCCACCAAGGAATGCAACTTCGCCATCGCGCCGGCCGGCATCGGCCGCTTCCGTGCCAACGCCTTCATGCAGCAAAACCACGTCGGACTGGTGCTGCGCACGATTCCGCAAAAGATTCCGACGCTCGACGAACTCGGCATGCCGGTCGTGCTGCGCGACGTGTCGATGTCCAAGCGCGGCCTGGTGATCTTCGTCGGCGGTACCGGCACCGGCAAGAGCACCTCGCTGGCGGCGATGGTGGATTTCCGCAACGAGCACAGCTACGGCCACATCATCACGGTCGAGGACCCGGTCGAATTCGTCCATAAACACAAGAACTGCATCGTCACGCAGCGCGAGATCGGCATCGACACCGACGGCTGGGAAGTGGCGCTGAAGAACACGCTGCGCCAGGCGCCCGACGTGATCCTGATGGGCGAGATCCGCGACCGCGAGACCATGGACTACGCCATCGCGTTCGCCGAAACCGGCCACCTGTGCCTGGCCACGCTGCACGCCAACAGCGCCAACCAGGCGATCGACCGGATCATCAACTTCTTCCCGGAGGATCGGCGCCAGCAGCTGCTGATGGATCTGTCGCTGAACCTGCGCGCGATGATCTCGCAGCGCCTGCTGCCCAAGGTCGGCCGCAAGGGCCGCGTGCCGGCGGTGGAAGTGCTGCTGAACTCGCCGCTGATTGCCGACCTGATCTTCAAGGGCGAGATCCCGGAAGTGAAGGACGTCATGCGCCGCTCGCGCGAACTCGGCATGCAGACCTTCGACCAGGCGCTGTTCGATCTCTACGAGAGCGACCAGATCAGCTACGAGGACGCGCTCCGCAACGCCGACTCGGTGAACGACCTGCGCCTGCAGATCAAGCTCAACAGCAAGAAGGGCGAGGCGGACCTGCTCTCAGGCATCCAACACCTCGACATCGTTTGAATTCGTCCAGCTGGCTACTGCGCGACCCGATCTCGCGCCTGCGATGCTCGCCGTACCGCAAGTACGGCTGCGCTTCTCGGCCCGAGCTCGGGTCGCTCGCTACGCCATCTGAACGAATTCAGCAGGTGGTGAAATGCGCTGGACGCGACAATCGTAGGGCCGGCTTCAGCCGGCCAGCAGCGCGGGTGATCGGCTCATCCAGGGTGGCGGGCTGAAGCCCGCCCTACGTTGCCCGACTCACGCTACGCATCTGCCTTCGGCTTGTCCCTCATGCTCCCTGCGACGATGACGTATTCGAACAGCCGGCATTCGAGCGCGCCATTGAACAGCGGCGTGCGCTTGCTGGCCTTCAGCCGCATCGCCTTCGGCAGGTTCATATCGCCGGACAGGATGTAGCAGCGCCAGCCGGCCCAATGCCTCTTCAGCGCGTCGGCGAGCTTCGGGTAGAACTCGGCCAGCGCTTCGGCCTCGCCCAGGCGCACGCCGTAGGGCGGGTTGGTGACCATCACGCCGCTGGCGGCCGGGGCCGTCAGGTCCAGCACGTCGCTGCGCGTCAGCTCGACGCAGTCGCCCAGCCCGGCCGCATCCAGGTTCTGCCGGCTGCGGGTGATCTGGTCGGCGACGATGTCGGCGCCGAAGATCGGCAGGCGGGCCGCCGGCTGGCGCCGCGCCTGGGCGTC
>JBNLET010000002.1:0-96319 GCA_050305135.1 Rhodocyclaceae bacterium
GAAGCGGCGGCGGTGGCGGCGGTCTACGCCTTCCTGATCGCCAACTACGTGTATCGCGACATGGGCCCCTTCGCGGATCCCGACAATCGCAGCAACGTGGCCTGGAAGGCGATCTCGGTGTTCTGGCACCGCGACACCAAGCACACCCTGTTCGAGGCCGGCAAGCTGACCATCATGCTGATGCTGGTGATCGCCAACGCGATCATCCTCAAGCACGTGCTGACCGAGGAGCGGATCCCGCAGGCGATCACCGAGGCCATGCTCTCCGCCGGCTTCGGCCCGATCACCTTCCTGATCGTGGTGAACCTGCTGCTGCTGATCGGCGGTCAGTTCATGGAGCCCTCGGGCCTGCTGATCATCGTCGCGCCGCTGGTGTTCCCGATCGCGATCCAGCTCGGCATCGACCCCATCCACCTCGGCATCATCATGGTGGTGAACATGGAGATCGGAATGATCACGCCACCGGTGGGCTTGAACCTGTTCGTCACCGCCGGGGTCGCGCAGATGTCGGTAATAAACGTGGTCAAGGCGGCCATGCCGTGGGTCGCGATCATGTTCCTGTTCCTGATCATCGTCACCTACGTGCCGATCGTCTCGACCTGGCTGCCGACCCTGATGATGGGCCCCGAGATCATCACCAACTGATTTTCAGATCGTCCCTTTGCCGGGCAATTGGCGTCGTCACTCGAACAACGCCAGTTGCCCGGCCTTTTCGTCCTCCGGCCCGAAACGCAGGCCAACGCCGAGCAGGCGCACCGGCCGCGCGCGGCGCCGCCAGCCTTCCTCCAGCAGCCGCCCCCAGACGGCCACGTCGGGCGCCCTGCCGCCGCACTCGGCGGTGGTATGGCGAAAATCGTCGAAGCGGATCTTGACGAACAGCTTTTCGATCGGCGGCAGGGTCCCGGCTCGCTCGAGTCGTTGTTGCAGTTCCGCGATCAACGGGCCGAGCGCCTCGCGGCAATCGGCCAGCGCGGCGAGATCCTGCACATAAGTCGTCTCGACCGAGAGCGATTTGCGCACCGAGCGCGGCGCGACCGGGCGCGCATCCTCGCCGCGGCACAGCCGGTGCAGTTTGGCACCGAAGCTGCCGAAGCGCCTCGTCAGCTCGGCCAGCGACCAGGATCGCAGGTCGCCGCAGGTCTCTACGCCGAGCCGGTTCAGCTTGTCGGCGGTGACCCGGCCGACGCCGAAGATGCGCTTGACCGGCAATGCCGAGACGAAGGCGTCCACCTCTTCCGGGCGCACGACGAACTGGCCGTCGGGCTTGTTCCAGTCGCTCGCCACCTTGGCCAGGAACTTGTTCGGGGCGATGCCGGCCGACGCTGTGATGCCGACCTCGCTGCGGATGCGGGCACGGATCTCCTCGGCCATCAGCGTCGCACTGCCCCGGCATCGCTCGACGCCGCTGACGTCGAGATAGGCCTCGTCAAGCGACAGGGGCTCCACCAGTTCGGTGTATTCGCGGTAGATCGCCAGGATGCGGCGCGACGCGGCCCGGTAGGCGTCGAAGCGGGGCCGCAACAGAATCAGCTCGGGGCACAGCCGCAGCGCGCGCCCACTCGACATCGCGGAGCGCACGCCGAACGCACGCGCTTCGTAGTTGCAGGTGGCGACCACCCCGCGCGTCTCGGGCCGGCCGCCGACGGCGACCGGGCGGCCCGCCAGCGACGGATCGTCCCGCACTTCGATGGCCGCGTAGAAGCAGTCGCAATCGCAGTGAATGATCTTCCGGCTCACGGCTCGGGCCGCCGCGCCACGCGTCATCGTCCGCACGACGGCGGACGGACTCAGCCGATCATCACTCGACCTGGGCGGCGCGCGCGACGCGCCGCTTGCGCACCGCCTCGGCGAGCGTATCGAGCACGCCGACGCTGTCCTCCCAGCCGATGCAGGCGTCGGTGATGCTCTTGCCGTACTCCAGATCCTGACCGGGCACCAGATCCTGGCGCCCCTCCTGCAGATGGGATTCGATCATCACACCGATCACCCGGTCCTCGCCTTTCGCGAGCTGGCCGGCCACGTCGTCCGCCACCTCGATCTGCAGCCGGTGCTGCTTGCGCGAATTGGCGTGCGAGAAGTCGATCATCACCTTGCCCGGCACGCCGGAATTGGCCAATTCCTTGCATGCCACATCGACGCTGGCGGCATCGTAGTTGGTGCTCTTGCCGCCGCGCAGGATGACGTGGCAGTCCTCATTGCCGCGGGTCGACACGATGGCCGAATGGCCGGCCTTGGTGACCGACAGGAAGTGGTGCGGCGACTGGGCGGCCTTGATCGCATCGACCGCGATCCTGACGTTGCCGTCGGTGCCGTTCTTGAATCCCACCGGGCAGGACAGGCCGGAGGCCAGTTCCCGATGCACCTGGCTCTCGGTCGTGCGGGCACCGATCGCGCCCCAGCTGATCAGGTCGGCGATGTATTGCGGCGTGATCATGTCGAGGAACTCGGTGCCGGCCGGCAGGCCGAGTTCGTTGATTTCCCACAACAGCCGGCGCGCCAGCCGCACCCCCTCGTTGATCTGGAAGCTGTTGTCGAGGCGCGGATCGTTGATCAGCCCCTTCCAGCCGACCGTGGTGCGCGGCTTCTCGAAATAGACCCGCATCACGACCTGCAGGTCATCCTTCAAGCGGTCGGCCTCGGTCTTGAGCCTGCGTGCGTACTCCAGCGCGGCCTCCGGGTCATGGATCGAGCACGGCCCGATCACGACCAGCAGGCGGTCGTCGGCGCCGTACAGGATGCGGTGGATCGCGGCGCGCGCCTCAAAGGCGGTGGTCGCCGCCTCCGGCGTGGCCGGGAACTCGCGCAGCACGTGGGCCGGCGGGATGAGTTCCTTGATTTCCTGGATACGGACGTCGTCGATGTGGATCTTTACCGATGCGCTCATGATTGCCTGCTTCTTGAATCCCGATCTCAATCGGGGGATTCTATCCGATGCTGGCCGTGGGGCGCGCCGGACGGCCGCGCCAAGGCAGCCGCCGGCGATGGAATAAGCGCCGCATCCGGGCTGTTCCTTGGATGAACGGGCGCTCGACGGGCGGCCGACAATGAACGCCGCAACCGCTACAGCAGATGCTCGAACAAGACCAGTTGCTCGATGAGATACCGCGGCTGCGGCGCTACGCCAGGGCGCTGTGCCACGACCCGGTGCGGGCCGACGATCTGGTGCAGGACACTCTCGAGCGCGCACTGCTGAAACGCCGCCTGTGGCAGGGCGGCAGTCTGCGGGCCTGGTTGTTCACGCTGATGCATCACATTTTCGTCAATCAGTGGAAGCAGGCTCAGCGGATCGAGTATCGCGCCGACGAGGCGCTGCCCGAGACGGCCGTGCGCGGCGGACAGCAGGACGGCCTCGACCTGCGGGACCTGGAACGTTCGCTGTCGCAATTGACGACGGAGCATCGCGAGTTGTTGCTGCTGGTCGGCCTCGAGGAGTTGAGCTACGAGGAATGCGCGAAGGTGGTCGGGATTCCGATCGGGACCGTGATGTCGAGGCTGGCGCGGGCGCGCGATCGACTGCGCAAGCTGCTGGCGGCACAGCAGCAGAATGGACGGTTGAAACTGGTCAAATGAACAAGGACGTCGTGAGCGAAGAACAGCTGTGCGCCTACGCCGACGGCCGCCTGGCCGGGGCCGAGGCCGAGCGCCTCGCGGCCAGGCTGGCCGAGGAGCCGGCGCTCGCCACCCGGCTCGCCGACTGGCGCCGCCAGAAGGAAGGCTTGCGCGCATTGTTCGATCCGGTGCTGGACGAAGCGGTACCGCAGCGACTCCTCGACGCGGCGAGCGGCAAGGTCCGTCCGGTCCGGCGGCGGGCGCCTCCGCTACGCTGGGCAGCCGCCGTGGCCTGGCTGGCGCTGGGCGGACTGCTCGGCTACGGCTTGCGCGACTACCAGCAGGACGCTGACGTGAAGGCGACCGGCATCCTCGCCGCATTGCCACGGCAGGCGGCGATCGCACACGCGGTCTATGTGCCGGAAGTGCGGCATCCGGTCGAGGTGGATGCGGCCCAGCAGGCACACCTGGTCGGCTGGCTCAGCAAGCGACTCGGTATGCGGGTCGAGGCGCCGCAGCTGGAGGCCGCAGGCTACAAGCTGATGGGCGGGCGCCTGCTGCCCAGCGACGCCGGGCCGGGCGCCCAGTTCATGTACCAGGACGGCGACGGCCGGCGCCTGACGCTGTACCTCAACCACAGCAGCGATCGCAAGCAGGACACCGCGTTCCGCTTCGCCGACGAGGGCGGCATCGGTGTCTTCTACTGGGTGGACGGCGGCACGGGCTATGCGCTGTCTGCTGAATTGCCGCGGCAGCGCCTGCTGCAGATCGCAAACGTCGTCTACAAGCAGTTGAACCCCTGAGTCGCGTAAGGTCTACCCGGTCGTCTCGGTCCATTAACGAAACGTATCGACCGGAGCCCGCCATGCTGCTCAGGAAACCCCAGGACGTCCGATCCTCCGAGATCACCCCGCCGGAGCTGTTTCGGCGCCGGCGCGAATTCATCCGCGGCGCCGCGGGCATGATCGCCGGTGGCGCGCTGGCGGGGGTGCTGCCCTCGGTGCGCGCCGCCCAGGTGCTGCCGGCCGGGCCGAGCGCGCTGTCCACCGACGAGAAGACGACGGCACGCGACGCGGTGCTGAGCTACAACAACTTCTACGAATTCGGCATCGACAAGTCCGACCCCGCGAAGAACGCCGGCGCGATGAAGACCCGCCCGTGGGAGATCCGGGTGGAGGGCCTGGTGGGCAAGCCGCGCAGCTTCGGCATCGAGGAACTGCTCAAGCTGGCGCCGCTGCAGGAACGCATCTATCGGCTGCGCTGCGTCGAGGCCTGGTCGATGGTCGTACCGTGGATCGGCTATTCGCTGGCCGAACTGCTGAAGCAGGTCGAACCGCTCGGCAGCGCGCGCTACGTGGAATTCGTCTCGCACTACGACCCGAAGATCATGCTGACCCGCCCGGTGCTGGACTGGCCCTACCGCGAAGGTCTGCGGCTCGACGAGGCGATGCATCCGCTGACGCTGCTGACGCTGGGCGTGTACGGCGAAATGCTGCCGAACCAGAACGGCGCGCCGGTGCGCATCGTCGTGCCATGGAAGTACGGCTTCAAGAGCGCCAAGTCGATCGTCGCGATCCGCCTGACCGATTCCCAGCCCGCCACCGCATGGAATGCGGTGGCGCCGGAGGAGTACGGTTTCTATTCGAACGTCAATCCGACGGTGGACCACCCGCGCTGGAGCCAGGCGCGCGAACGGCGCATCGGAGACTTCCTGAAACGGCCGACGCAGATGTTCAACGGCTACGCCGATCAGGTGGCCGGCCTGTACCAGGGCATGGACCTCACGCGGAACTACTGAGATGGACCGACCCCCTCGCCCGCGCCATGCGCGGAGGACCTGAGATGCCCGCCGCGCGCATCCAATGGACACCCTCCCCGGCCCAGTTGGCGGCGCTCAAGGCCGCCCTTTTCGTCGCCGCGCTGATACCGCTCGCGCTGCTGGTCGCCGGCGGCATCGAGGACTCGCTGGGCGCCAATCCGATCGAAGCCGTCACCCACGCCACCGGCGACTGGACGCTGCGCTTCCTGCTGATCACGCTGGCGGTCACGCCGCTCAGGCGCCTGACCGGCATGCACTGGCTGCTGCGACTGCGCCGCATGCTGGGACTGTACGCGTACTTCTACGGCTGCCTGCACTTCGCCACCTACGTGGTGCTGGACCAGTTCTTCTACTGGCCGGGGATCGCCGAAGACATCCTGAAACGGCCCTACATCACGATCGGCTTCTCGGCCCTGCTGCTGATGACGCCGCTGGCGCTGACCTCCAACGGATACATGATCCGGCGCCTCGGCGGCCGCCGCTGGCAGTCGCTGCACCGCTCGGTATATGGGATCGCGATCCTCGGCGTGGTCCACTTCTGGTGGCTGGTCAAGGCCGATCTGTCGCAGCCGCTGCTCTACGCGCTGGTGCTCGGCGTGCTGCTGGGGCTCCGGGCCCATTGGCGCAACCAGGAACGGCAGCGCCAGCTGAGCGCGCCGCCGATCGGTCCCGGCGGTCGCCGGGTCATCCGGGTGGTGTCCAAGTGAGCTGATCCCGCATCCGGTACACCAGGCCCGGTTCGAGGAATAACTCACCGCCCTGGATCTTGCTTCTCCGCGCCCTCGACTGGACGCGGTCGAAGACGTACTCGTGGCCCTCGAAGCGGACCTCCTCGAAGATCGGCACGCCCATGTAGGCACCGATCGGATGTCGCGTCGCCTGCAGTGCGGTCGGCCGCATCACGACCGCGCCCCATCGTCGCCAGTACTCCGGACTGCGCCGGAACGCCAATTCGCGCCGCACGATCCAGATTGGAACGCAGAACATCAGCAGGATCAGGAATCCGAGGCCTTCCATCGGCCGCCTCCCTTCGTCGGGACTCCCCCCCTGAGACGACCCCGGCCCACGGCCGTTGGTTCCTGCCCCACCGCCAGCCGGCGGCGGGGCAGGATCGGCGTCAGGCTTTCGGGCGGATCGCGCTCTTCGGACGGAAGGCCTTGACGACCGACTCGTTGGTCTCGACGTAGGGCCCGCCGATCAGATCGATGCAATACGGCACCGCCGCGAAGATGCCCGGCACCCGCACCGAGCCGTCTTCGCCGCGCAGGCCCTCGAGGGTTTCGCGGATCGACTTCGGCTGCCCGGGCAGATTCAGGATCAGCGTGCAGCCGCGGATCGCGCCGATCTGCCGCGACAGGATCGCGGTCGGCACGAAATGGAGCGAGATCTGCCGCATCTGTTCGCCGAAGCCCGGCATCAGGCGGTCGGCGACAGCCATCGTGGCCTCGGGCGTGACGTCGCGCGGCGAGGGACCGGTGCCGCCGGTGGTCAGCACCAGATCACAGCCGGCCGTATCGCACAGTTCGATCAAGGTGCGTTCGATGACCGGCTGCTCGTCCGGTATCAATCGCGCCTCCATCTCCCATGGACTCGCCAGCGCCGCGCCGAACCACTCGCGCAGGGCCGGCACGCCCTGGTCCTCGTACACGCCGCCGGAAGCCCGATCGCTGATCGAAACCAGGCCGATCTTGAGGGTCTCGTCCTTCATCTGTTCTTCGCTCCAGTCATTTCTGCCACTCGGGCAAGCCGCCGTCCTCGTCGAGTTCGCGCAATACCCGGTACAGTTCCCGGTAGGCACGCGGCGGCTTGTCGGCTTCCCGCTCCTTCAATGCGTTGCGGCGCAGCACGCGTAGCTGCTGCAGGTCTGCCGCGGGCCACCGGGCTGCCAGCTCGTGCAGCAGCCCCTCGTCCTCGAGCAGTTGATCGCGCAGCTTTTCGACCCGGTGCTGGCGTGCGACCGCCTCGCGCGAATGGCCTCCCAGCAGATCCAGCGCCTGCTGGATCGGCTCGGCCTCGACGTCGCGCATCAAGCGCCCGATGTACTGCAGTTGCCTGCGGCGCGCACCGTGCTGCCGGATCCGCTGCGCCTCCAATACCGCGTCGCGCAAGCCTTCCGGCATCGGCACCCGAGCCAGGCGGTCCGGCGAGAGCGCCACCAGGGCCTCGCCGAGCGCCTGCAGCGCGTGCATCTCCCGCTTCCTCTGGGACTTGCTCGGCGGCAGCCCGTCCTGCTCGAATTCCTGCTCCGACTCCCGCATTGGGCGGCGCTCCCGATGAAAGGGTTAAGATTATAGACCCGCCATCGAGATGCTCCCGAGCCATGCCCAGCAACCGCTTCCACTATCCGGACGAACAACTCGCCAGCATCGCCGCGCGCATTCTCGACCATGCCCGCAGGCTGGGCGCAAGCGCCTGCGAAACAGACGTCTCGGAGGGCTTCGGCCAGGGCGTCACGGTGCGCAAGGGCGAGACCGACACGATCGAATACAACCGCGACAAGGGCGTCGGCGTCACCGTCTACATGGGGCAGAAGCGGGGTCATGCATCGACCTCGGACTTCTCCGACGAGGCGCTTGAATCAGCCGTCAACGCCGCCGTCCAGATCGCCCGCTTCACGGCCGACGACGACTGCGCCGGGCTGGCGGAGCCCGAACTGCTGGCCACCGAGTTCCTCGATCTGGATCTGTTCCACCCCTGGGCGCCGAGCGTCGAGGAAGCCGTAGACCTGGCCCGGCGCTGCGAACAGTCGGCCTTCGATACCAGCAGCCGGATCAGCAATTCCGAAGGCGCCAGCGTATCGAGCCAGCAGTCGCATTTCATCTCCGCCAACAGCCTGGGCTTCTGTGCCGGCTACGCCACCACCCGCCATTCGGTGTCGTGCTCGGTGATCGCCGGCCAGGGCGACGGCATGCAGCGCGACGACTGGTACGACAGTCGCCGCGATGCGGCCGAGCTCGAAGCGGCGGAACGGATCGGCGCGATGGCGGCCCGGCGGGCGGAGGCGCGCCTGGGCGCGCGCCGCATCCCGACCTGCGAGGTGCCGGTACTGTTCGAAGCACCGCTGGCGACTTCGCTGCTCGGCAATTTCGTCTATGCGGCCAGCGGCGGCGCGCTGTACCGCAAGGCGTCCTTCCTGGTCGATGCCCTCGGCAAGCCGCTGTTCGCGCCCCACATCGACATCGATGAACGGCCCCATCTGCCGAGGGCCTTCGGCAGCGCCTCGTTCGACGGCGACGGGGTGGCGACCCGCGACCGCAAGGTGGTGTCCGCGGGCGTGCTCGAGGGCTACTTCCTGAGCTGCTATTCGGCCCGCAAGCTCGGCATGCAGACCACCGCCAACGCGGGCGGATCGCACAACCTGCGCATCAGCCACGGCGAGCGCAACTTCGACGGGATGCTGAAACTGATGGGCACCGGCCTGCTGGTCACCGAGCTGCTCGGCCAGGGCGTCAACTATGTCAATGGCGACTATTCCCGCGGCGCGGCCGGTTTCTGGGTCGAAAACGGCGAAGTTCAGTATCCGGTCGAGGAAATCACGATTGCCGGCAATCTGGCGCAGATGTTCAGCGGCATCGTCGAGATCGGCAACGACGTCTGGGACCGGGGCGCCAAGCACACCGGTTCGATCCTACTCGAGCGCATGACGGTCGCCGGCAGTTGAACCGGCCGCCATGCCAATGCCGTAGCGTTGCCCCACCCCAGCGGTGCGTGCCGAGGGGGCCGGCCGCGGCCCTCCGGCGACTGGGAAAACCCCAATAGCTGGGCCGCACGGCGTCCATTATCTTTGCCCCGCTTCACAGAACGTCCACCCCGTTTCACAACACGTCCAATCGAGGAGAGAGACACATGGAACGTCGTTCCTTTCTGAAGTCGGCGGGCGCCGGCGTCGCAGCCGGTGCCGCACTGATCAGCCCGGCGCGCGCGGCCGAACTGCCCACCATCAAGTGGCGCCTGGCCTCCAGCTTCCCGAAAAGCCTGGACACCATCTTCGGCGCCGCCGAGGTGTTCGCCAAGCGCGTGTCCGAGGCCACCGGCGGCAAGTTCGAAATCCGGGTCTTCCCGGGCGGCGAGCTGGTACCGGCCTTCTCGGTGATGGACGCGGTCAAGGACGGCACGGTCGAATGCGGCCACACCGCCTCCTACTATTTCTTCGGCAAGGATCCCACCTTCGCACTCGACACCGCGGTGCCGTTCGGCCTGAACTACCGCCAGTTCGTGGCCTGGACGCGCCACGCCGGCGGCCTGGAATTGCTGCGCGAATTCTTCGCCGGCTACAACATCCTGAACTTCCCGATGGGCAATACCGGTGCCCAGATGGGCGGCTGGTTCCGCAAGGAGATCAAGACGGTCAAGGATCTGGAAGGCCTCAAGTTCCGCGTCGGGGGCTTTGCCGGCAAGGTGTTGTCGAAGCTCGGCGTCGTGCCGCAGCAGATCCCCGGCGGCGACGTCTATCCGTCGCTGGAAAAGGGCACCATCGACGCCGCCGAATGGGTCGGTCCGTATGACGACGAGAAGCTCGGCTTCAACAAGGTCGCCAAGTACTACTATTATCCGGGCTGGTGGGAAGGCGGCCCGAACCTGTCGCTCTACATCGGCAAGGACAAGTGGGCAGCGCTGCCGCCGGAATACCAGGCGATAGTCATCGCCGCCGCGGCGGAGGCGGACATCGACATGATGTCCAAGTACGACGCCCTGAACCCGAACGCACTGAAGAAGCTGGTGGCCGGCGGCGCACAACTGCGCCCGTTCCCGTTGCCGGTGCTGGAAGCCTGCTACAACGCGGCACAGGAAGTGTATGCAGAGGTGGGCAAGGAAAACCCCACCTTCAAGAAGATCCACGACCACATGACGGCGTTCCAAAAGGACGAGACGCTGTGGATGAGCGTGACCGAAGGCAACTTCGACCGCTTCATGCAGAGCCGCAAGCGCTGAAGCAAGCCTGCCCACGGGTGACTGCCCGTCCGCACGACGCCCCGCACTGCGGGGCGTTTTCGTTTCTAGCGCCCGGCGCCGTCGACGATGAAGTCGAAACGTCCGAGCGGAATCGACCGGCTGCCCGGCTCGAGACGAATCGTCTGGGCAGCGTCTCGAATCGCCTGCCGTCGTTGCGCCAGGCCGGGCTCGCCGGTCCGGCCGGGCAGGTAGAGCTGGGTCACCAGCAGTTCCCGGCCGTGGCGCAGCAGACGGACATGGAAATGAGGCGGCCGCGACCCGTATCCGGCCGGCACCACGGTGCGGAAGCGGTATTGCCCCATCGCGTCGGTGGTCGCGATACCGAAGCCCTGGAAGTCCTGATCCCTGCGCTCGGGCAGCGGATCGGCCGAATGCAGGTAGCGGCCGCCGGCATCGGCCTGCCAGAGTTCGATCCGCACGCCGCCGAGCGGCCGACCCTGGGCATCGGTCACCCTGCCCTCCAGGCGAATCATGCGGCCCTTGGCCAGCGCGTCGTGACCATCGATGCGCGCCAGATCGCTGTCCGTGTCGAGCGGCAGGCGGTCGGGATAGAACGGACCCTCGACGTCCTGCGGTGTCGGCATCAAGTCGGCGGCACCGACCCCGATGGCCAGCGCGCCGGCGAGAAGCAAGGACGAAACGGCGTGGAATTCGGGCATCTGCGAAGCGCTCTCCGTTCTTGGCACTGATCGGACGCTTCGCCGATGGTTCCTCGATGCCCTTCGTTCCGCCGGCCACATGCGGCGACGGCCACCCTGGGTGGCCGTCGCGGGGGGGAATGCTCGATGACCTTGCCGACTATCTTTGCTTTTCCGCTTCCTGCTTCAGGGCGTCCATGATCGCCTGGTTCGGATCGACCTGGTTCTCCAGGCCCGGCGCGGCCGAGGAGGAATCGTCAGGCGGCGTGCCCTCGCCCGGCGTCTGCTCGCCGCCGCCCTCCTGACCCGGGATCTGGATCGGTTCGCCGTAGCCGGAATCGAACGGGTTGGCGCCGTAGCCGCCCCCAGCGTCGAAGGTCTCGACGTTGATCTCGATCTTGTCGAGATCCACCTTCTTCTTCGCTTCCAGATTGCCCGACACCAGTTGCGGGAACATGAACACCATGGCCAGGCCGATCACCTGCAGCACGATGAACGGAATCACGCCACGGTAGATCTGCAGCGTCTTGACGCCCTCGATACGCCTGCCGTTGACCGCGTCGTCATAGGCCTTAACCGGCGCCACGCTGCGCAGGTAGAACAGCGCGAAGCCGAACGGCGGCGTCAGGAAGGAGGTCTGCATGTTCATGCCGATCAGCACCAGGAACCACACCATGTCGATGCCGAGCTTGTGCGCCACCGGCGCGAACAGCGGCAGCAGGATGAACGCGATCTCGAAGAAATCGATGAAGAAGCCGAGCACGAAGACCAGCAGGCTGACCACCATCAGGAAGCCGATCTCACCGCCCGGCACCAGGCTGAACAAATGCTCGACCCACAGGTCGCCGTCCACCGCGCGGAAGGTCAGCGCAAAGACCGTCGAACCGATCAGGATGAAGAGCACGAAGGTGGACAGCTTGGCGGTCGTCTCCAGCGCGCTGCGCACCACCTGGAACTGCAGCCGGCGCCGGATAGCCGCCAGCGCCAGCGCACCGACGGCCCCCATCGCGCCCCCCTCGGTCGGCGTCGCCAGGCCGATGAAGATCGTCCCCAGCACCAGGAAGATCAGCACCACCGGCGGCACCATCGCGACCAGCACCTTGTTCAGCAGCGCGACGCCCTTCAGCGTGCGCGCCTCCGGCGGCAGCGCCGGCACGGCATCCGGCCTGAAGATCGACAGGAACAGGACGTACAGCGCCAGCAGCGTCACCAGCATCAGCGAGGGAATGATCGCGCCGGCATAGGCATCGCCGACCGAAACGCCGAGCACGTCGGCCAGCACGATCAACACCAGCGAAGGCGGGATGATCTGGGCCAGCGTGCCGGAGGCGCAGATCACGCCGGCCGACACCTCTCGCGAATAGCCGTAGCGCATCATCACCGGCAGTGAAATGAGCCCCATCGAGATCACCGAGGCCGCCACCACACCGGTCGTAGCCGCCAGCAGCGCGCCGACGAAGATCACCGCGTAGGCGATCCCTCCGCGGACCGGGCCGAACAACTGGCCGGCCGATTCGAGCAGATCCTCGGCCATGCCGCTGCGCTCGAGGATGATCCCCATGAAGGTGAAGAACGGGATCGCCAGCAGCGTGTCGTTGGCCATGATGCCCAGTACGCGCTCCGGCAGGGCCTGCAGCAACGCCGGCGTCAGCAGACCCAGTTCGATGCCGAGGAAGCCGAAGAACAGGCCGTTGGCCATCAGTGCGAAAGCCACCGGGAAGCCGCTGAGCAGGAACAGCATCAGCGTACCGAACATCAGCGGCGCCATGTTTTCGATCAGAAAGGCCGTCACTGGGCACCCTCCTCGGCGTGGTGCTCGCTGCCATGCCCGCCCTTGAGCAGGGGATCAGGACCTCGGCCGGTGACGAAGGCGAGGCGCTTGATCAATTCCGAAAACGCCTGCAGTCCCAGCAGCATGAAGCCGATCGGAATCAGCAGTCGCACCGGCCAGCGCACCAGGCCGCCGGCATTCGAGGATTGCTCGTTGTGGACGTAGGACTCGACGAAGGACGGCCACGACATGCTCACGATCATGTAGCACACCGGCAGCAGGAAGAGCGCGATGCCGACGATGTCCACCCAGTTGCGCCCCTTGGCCGACAGCCGATTCGACACCAGGTCGATACGCACATGCTCGTTGCGCAGGAAGGTGTAGCCGGAACACAGCAGGAATACCGCCGAAAACAGATACCACTGCACTTCCAGCATCGCGTTCGAGCTGAGATTGAAGCCGTAGCGGCTGAACGCGTTGCCGGCACTGATCAGCGAGGCGACGAGCACCAGCCAGATCGTGGCGCGACCGATCTTGTCGTTGACCCAGTCGATCAACTGGGACAGTTTCAATAGAGAAGTCACCGCATGGCTCTCCCGTTGCATTTCGGTGCCGCAAGGCTGCTGGCGCGGACCTCCGCGCCCGCCTCGACCTTGGGCGTGCATTATGGCGGCGTGACGGATTCGCGAAATCAGGGGAAACGCTTAAGGCTGGACATCGCAGGGCCGAGCCGCCATCCTTTTGCGCCGCGCTGATACCGGAAACCCCTCATGAAGACCCACCTCTGCCTGGTGCGCCACGGCGAAACCGCCTGGAACGCAGAACGACGGCTGCAGGGACACACAGACGTGCCGCTGAACGAAGTCGGCCTCGCCCAAGCCGAAGCGACGGCCGCCCGGCTCGCCGCCCACCGCTTCGATGCCATCTACAGCAGCGACCTCGAGCGCGCGCGCCAGACCGCCGAAGCCAGCGCGAGGCGGCTCGGGCTCGAGCCAGTCTACCTGCCGGCGCTGCGCGAGCGCCACTTCGGCCGGTTCCAGGGCCTGACCTACGAGCAGGCGCGCGAGCGCTTTCCTGCGGCCTACGAGCAGTTCGAAGCACGAGCGCCGCAGCAGGACTTCGAAACCGGCGAGAGCCTGGAGGCCTTCGCCGAGCGCATCCGCACCGCCGTCGCCGAACTGGCGGCACGCCATGCCGGCCAGCGGATCCTGGTCGTCGCCCACGGCGGCGTGCTCGACACCGTCAACCGCATGGTGCGCGGCCTGCCGCTACAGCCCGCGCGCGACTTCGTGATACCGAACGCGGCGCTGAACTGGATCTCGCACGAAGGGGGCCGTTGGCAGATCGAAGCCTGGGCACAACAGACGCACCTGACGGGCGCCCGCGACGAACTGCCGCACAGCTGAGCGAGCGGCGCGAGGCGCAGCAAACTGTGCTTCGGCCCATGATAAAATCCGCCTTTAAGCCTCCGCCAGGACAAGCATGTTTTCGAAGAAGCAAACCATCGCCGCCACCGACGCCGAGATCTGGGCCGCCATCCAGGCCGAGAACCGGCGCCAGGAAGACCACATCGAGCTGATTGCATCGGAAAACTACGTCAGTTGGCCGGTCATGCAGGCGCAGGGCTCGCAACTGACCAACAAGTATGCCGAGGGCTATCCGGGCAAGCGCTACTACGGCGGCTGCGAAAACGTGGACGTAGCCGAGTCGGTCGCCATCGAGCGCATCAAGAAGATCTTTGCCGCGGAGGCGGCCAACGTGCAGCCGAATTCCGGCTCGCAGGCCAATCAGGCGGTGCTGATGGCCTTCGCCAAGCCGGGCGACACGATCATGGGCATGAGCCTGGCCGAAGGCGGCCATCTGACGCACGGCATGCCGCTCAACATGTCCGGCAAGTGGTTCAACGTCGTCGCCTACGGCCTCGACGAGAAGGAAGAGATCGACTACGAGGTGATGGAGCGGCTGGCCCACGAGCACAAGCCGCGCATCATCATCGCCGGTGCCTCGGCCTATTCGCTGCGCATCGACTTCGAGCGCTTCGCCAAGGTGGCGAAGGACGTCGGTGCCATCTTCTGGGTCGACATGGCTCACTACGCGGGCCTGATCGCCGCCGGCTACTATCCCAACCCGGTGCCCCACGCCGACGTCGTCACGTCCACTACCCACAAGACGCTGCGCGGACCGCGCGGCGGCATCATCCTGATGAAGGGCGAGCACGAGAAGGCCATCAACTCGGCCATCTTCCCCGGCCTGCAGGGCGGCCCGCTGATGCACGTGATCGCGGCCAAGGCGGTGGCCTTCAAGGAGGCCATGGCGCCGGACTTCAAGCGCTACCAGGAGCAGGTGATCGCCAATGCGCGCGTGATGACACGCGTGCTGGGCGAGGAGCGCGGGCTGAGGATCGTTTCGGGCAGGACCGAGAGCCACCTCTTCCTGGTCGACCTGAGGGCCAAGCACATCACCGGCAAGGAGGCCGAAGCGGTCCTCGGCCAGGCCCATATCACCGTCAACAAGAACGCCATTCCGAAGGATCCGGAAAAGCCTTTCGTGACGTCCGGCATCCGCATCGGCACGCCCGCCATGACGACCCGCGGCTTCACCGAGATCGAAGCCGAGCA
Organism: Rhodocyclaceae bacterium; assembly: GCA_050305135.1. Classification (GTDB taxonomy): domain Bacteria; phylum Pseudomonadota; class Gammaproteobacteria; order Burkholderiales; family Rhodocyclaceae; genus Cognatazoarcus. The sequence continues at coordinate 15,349 of JBNLET010000002.1, forward strand.
GGTGGCCCACCTGATCGCCGACGTGCTCGACGCGCCGCACGACGAAGCCGTGTCGGCCCGGGTGCGCGAGAAGGCGGCCGCACTGTGCGCCCGCTTCCCGGTGTACGGCGACTGAGGCGCTAGCGGGCAGCCCGGCTTGAGCACGCCGGCGACGACCGGAGGCATGCGATGAAATGCCCGTTCTGCGGCGAGCACTCGACCCAGGTGACCGACACCCGGGAGAACGAGGACGCCGACATCGTGCGCCGCCGCCGGCGCTGCCTGGCCTGCGACAAGCGCTTCACCACCTACGAGCGCATCGATCTGAAGATGCCGGTGGTGATCAAGCGCAACGGCAGCCGCACCGAGTTCGATCGTGCCAAGCTGCTGTCCAGCATGAAACTCGCGCTGCGCAAGCGGCCGGTGATGGCCGAAAGCGTCGACGCGGCCATCGCGCGCATCGAAGAGCGCCTGCTGTCGCTCGGCGAGCGCGAGGTGCCGAGCGAAACGGTCGGCGAACTGGTGATGCGCGAGTTGCGCAAGCTCGACAAGGTCGCTTATGTCCGCTTCGCATCGGTGTATCGCAACTTCGAGGACGTGGACGGTTTTTCCGAAGCGATCCGGGAAGTGACCCGCGGCCGCTCGCGCAACGCCCGCAACTGAGCCGGCGATGGGCGAATTCAGCGCCGACGATCATGCCTGGATGACCGCCGCACTGCGCCAGGCGGAGCGCGGCCTCAACAGCACCAGTCCGAATCCACGCGTCGGTTGCGTCCTGGTGCGCGACGGCCGGCTGGTCGGACAGGGTTGGCACGAGCGCGCCGGCGAAGCCCATGCCGAAGTCCATGCCCTGCTGGCGGCAGGCGGACTGGCCCGCGGCGCGACCGCCTACGTCACGCTGGAGCCCTGCGCCCACCACGGCCGCACGCCGCCCTGCTCCGAGGCGCTGATCGCGGCCGGCGTGACGCGGGTCGTGGCGGCGATGCAGGATCCCAATCCCGCCGTCTCCGGCCGCGGACTGGCGCAATTGGACGAGGCCGGCATCGACACCGCTTGCGGATTGCTTGCCGAGGAGGCACAGGAACTCAATTGCGGTTTCGTTTCGCGCATGCGCCGTGGCCGGCCCTGGCTCCGCGTCAAGTCGGCCGGCAGCCTGGACGGCCGCATGGCGCTCGCCAACGGACTCAGCCAGTGGATCACCGGCGAATCGGCGCGCGCCGACGGCCATCGCTGGCGGGCCCGCAGTTGCGCGATCCTGACCGGTGTGGGCACGGTCCTCGGCGACGATCCGCTGCTCAACGTGCGTGCCGTCGAAACCAGCCGCCAGCCGATCAAGGTGATCATCGATTCGCGTCTGCGCACGCCGCCCGGCGCCCGCCTGCTGGGCGCCGGGCGCACGCTGCTGGCCTGCGCCGAGCAGGATCCCGGGCGGGTGGCCGCGCTGCAGGCACGCGGCGCGGAAATCCTGCACCTGCCCGGCCAGAACGGCCGCGTCGATCTGTGGGCGCTGATGCGCGCGCTCGCGAGCCTGGGTGTCAATGAACTGCTCAGCGAGGGCGGGCCGCGGCTCAACGGCGCCTTGCTCGACGCCGGCTGCGTCGATGAGCTGCTGCTCTATGTGGCGCCGACGATCCTCGGCCACCAGGCACGCGCCTCGTTCGAGATCGACGGCCTGACCCAACTGGACCAGGCGCGCAGGTGGACCGTGAGGGATCTGCGCCGCTTCGGCGACGACCTGAGGGTGATTCTGCGCCCGCACGAGACGGGCTGACGGAAACCGGCCGGACGACGGACCTACTTGTACTCGCGCAGATCGAGCGGGGTCTCGTCGCGATCACCATGCGGGTGGTGATCATAGACCTTGACGTAGACCTCGTTGGATTGCTTGATCAGTCGCTCGGGCGAGCGCAGGTTGTGGATCTGAGTATCCTCGGCGAAATACACGAAGGCCCGCACGAGCTTCGTCATCAATGAATTGTCGAGGTGGAAGCCGGCGTCCGACAAGGCATTTTCGAGCGATTCCAACGAGTACTCGAGGATCGAATACACGACGCAGATCGCGTCCGGCTTGTCTGCCGGTGTGGCCGTCAGACCCCGCAACGCGCGCAAGGCCGAACAGGCCTGCTCCACCTGATTCGGCGGCAACGGCCGGAAACGGATTTCCCGCTGCTTGGTAAGCCCCGACACGGCGGCACCGTGGTGTTCGCCATGCCGCCTGCCAGCAAGCTTGTAGGCCGTTTCGCGCCGCATTGCCGCCTCGTCGGATTAGGTTCGGATCACAGGGTTCTATTCTGGATGATCTGCAGACCCTTGAGAAGATTCACGGCCTCCGTCAGCTGGCGGTCGTCCTTGCCGGCCATCTCGAACCTGACCGGAGCATCGTTTCCGTGCTCCTGCTGGTCGCCGTTGTCCTTGGCGCCCTCCTCGGCCTTGCCGGATTTGGGGCCCGCCTTCGCGTCGCGATCGTTCTCGAGGTGCCCCACCAGATCCGCCTCGCGCACCCGCTGCGCGGCCGGGCCGTCGGGTGACTCCTCGACGACGATGTCGGGTTCGATCCCCTTGGCTTGGATCGAGCGGCCGCTCGGCGTGTAGTAGCGGGCCGTCGTCAGCTTGATGGCCGAATTGTTGTTCAGCGGCAAAATGGTCTGCACCGATCCCTTGCCGAAGGTCTGCGTCCCCATGACGACCGCCCGGTGGTGATCCTGCAGCGCGCCGGCGACGATTTCCGACGCCGAGGCCGAACCGCCATTGACCAGCACGACCATCGGCACATCCTTGACGCCTTTCGGCAGACCGCTCAGGAAGTCGCTCGAGCTGCCGCGCAGATAGTCGTCCGGCGTGGCGCTGTAGCGTCGCTTGGCGTCCTCGGTGCGGCCGTCGGTCGACACCACCAGCGCACCGGGCTTGAGAAACGCCGCGGACACGCCGACCGCTCCGTGCAGCAGCCCGCCCGGGTCGTTGCGCAGGTCGAGCACCAGGCCCTTCAACGGCTCGTCCTTGTACACCCGATTCAGGTGATCGACCAGGTAGCGGCCGGTGTTCTCCTGGAACTGGACCACCCGCACGTAGCCGTAGCCGGGCTCGATCACTTTCGACTTGACGCTCTGGACCTTGATCACTTCGCGCACGATGCGCACGATGACCGGTTTGGTCTCGCCCTTGCGCGCGATGGTCAGCGTGATCTCGGTCTTCGGCTTGCCGCGCATGCGCTTCACCGCGTCCGACAGCGTCATGCCCTTGACCGGCGTGTCGTCGAGCTTGACGATCAGGTCGCCGGCCTTGACGCCCGCTCGGAAGGCCGGCGTATCCTCGATCGGGGAAATCACCTTGACGAAGCCGTCTTCCATGCCGACTTCGATCCCCAGACCGCCGAACTCGCCCTGCGTGCCGACCTGCAGATCCTTGAAGGCGTCGGCGTCGAGATAGGCCGAGTGCGGATCGAGGCCGGACAGCATGCCGCTGATCGCCTGCGTGATCAGCGCCTTGTCCTCGACGGGCTCGACGTAGCCCTGCTTGACCGCATTGAAGACATCGGCGAAGGCGCGAAGCTCTTCCACCGGCAACGGCAGCGATGTCACCCTCTCCGCCTGTGCCGACAGGTTGAGACTGATCAGGACGCCAGCACAAACGCCCGTCATCACCAGTCCGAATTTTTGCAGCCTGCTACCCATGTACGCTCCAGTCTCTCGTTTGCGAGTTCCGACCCGCCGCTCACCCTGCCGCGGCATTCCTTTATCTGCGGACCCATTTAATCGGATCCACGGGCTCACCGCGGTGACGGATTTCAAAGTATAAACCCGATTCTCGTGTGCCCCCGTCCACACCGACGCTGGCAATCGCCTGACCACCCAGCACCTTTTGTCCGAGCGTCGCGACGAGGATGTCGTTGTTGCCGTAGATCGTCATGTAGGCGTCGCCGTGGTCGATGATCACGAGGTTGCCGAAACCCCGCAGCCAATCGGCGAACACCACTTCGCCGGGCGCCACGGCGCGGACCTCCTCGCCTTCGTCTGCACGGATGAACACCCCCTTCCAAATCGCGCCGCCGTCGGCCCGGGCTTCGCCGAAGCGGCCGATCGTCTCGCCCTTCAGCGGCGCGTCCAGCCTTCCCTTCAGGCGCGCGAACGGCACGTCGTCGGGACTGCGTGCCACCTGGTGCCGAAGCTGTGCCACCACCGGTTCCCGCGACGATTGACCGTCGCCGACCGGCGCAGGTTCCGGCCTCGCGAGCCGTCGCCGGGCTTCCGCCTGGCGATCGCGGGCCATGCTTTCCAGACCGGCGATGAGCTTGCCGAGTCGGCCTTCGTCGAGCTTGAGGCTCGAGACCTCGAGTTTCTGCTCGCGCACCCGCCGCTCCAGTTCCGCCACCTGCTTGCGGTAGGTCTGGCGCGCCCCGCTCAAGGCGCGCTGCTCGTCGTGCTGGCGCGCTTCGATGGTCCGCAGCGCATCGCGGCGCTCGGCGATCCGCTGCGCAACCTCGCCGAGCGCCTCGATGTCGTCCCGCTGGCCGGAAATCAGCGCCAGGTTGGCGGTCCCGATCTGCTGCAGGTAATAACCGTCGCGGGCGACCTGGCTGGGGCTCCGGCTGGCGAGGAAGTCTGCCAGGCGGGCCTCGCCGCCGCTGAGGTAGTAATGGCGCACCCATTCCCCCAGGCGCCGCCGCCTGGCCTCGATGCGCTGCTGCAGGGCGTCGCGCTCGGCCTCGAAACGTGCCAGTTCCGACTCCACCGACGCACGCTGCTTGCGCGTCTCGCGCAGCCTCGATCCGAGCCGCGAAAGCGCACGACCGGCTTTCCGCAATGCGGCGACGGACTCGCCATGCCGCTTCTCGTCGCTGGCGAGCGATCGCTGCAGCGCGTCGATGCGCCCCTGCAGGGCCTGCAGATCTTCGCGCGAGCGCTCGAGTTCCTGCGTCTGATCGACCGCCGCCGAAGCCCCGCCGAAGGTGCACAGCAAAGTGACGAGGAGGGCCGCCAGCACGCGCGCTGCGTGGCCGGCGCAGCGCGCGGGAAGACCCGCAGCCGAAGCGTGCTCGCGTCTCGTCGACATCGCAGCACTGCGGAGGATTGCCGTCTTCACCACCTGGATCAGCGCACCCTGCCCTGCGGCGTCATCGGACGCGGCACTTCGCCTTCCGCGTGGCCGCCAGTCCGACGGCAGAGCCGGTCGACACGCATCACGCCGGCGCGCGCCTCGTGGGCGGCACCACAGGAGTTCGAAACCGCAGGAGCGGCCCGGCCGGCCATGCGGCGGGCCCCGCTGCCACCGGGCCCGCCGCCGCGACGCTGAACGAAGTTGAGCATGAGAAACTGTAGTTCAAGCCTGAGGAAATCGCCCGTATCCGTCGCTTCGCGAGGCGCCCTCGTGCCAACGCGTAGGGGGCTGAAAAGTGATATTTTATAGTACTCGACCCCGACGCCGCGGCTAGGCAAACCGTGAACAAAGCCATCATCGATCTGATCGACAAGAAGGAGCACATCGAGACCGCTGCAAGAGCGCTCAAGGCGATCTCGCATCCGCTCCGGCTGAAGATCCTGTGCGTGGTCGGCGACGCGGAAGCCTGCGTGCAGGAGATCGTCGAAGCGGTCGGCACGTCTCAAAGCAATATTTCCCAGCACCTCGCGATCCTGAGGGACAAGGGCGTTCTGCTGACCCGCAAGGACGCGAATCGCGTCTACTACCGCGTCGGCGATCAACGCACGCTGCAGTTGATCGTCCTGATGCGCGAAGTCTTCTGCGGCGTGCCCCCCGAAAAGCGCTAGCAAACAACGGAGTACCGATTGGAATTTCTTCAGCAAAACTGGCCTTGGGCCGCCTTGGCCGTGGTCAGCGGCGGCATGCTGCTGTTCGAAGTGGTCAAGGGCCGGAGTCCGGACGGACTCAACCCGGTCGAGGCCACCCTCAAGATCAATCGGGCGGACGCCCTGGTCGTGGACGTGCGCAGCTCGGACGAGTACGTCAAGGGCCATATTCCGAACGCCCGCCACGTCCCGCAGGCGGACCTGGAAAAGCGTGCCGATGAACTGGTGCGCACCGGACAACCGCTGATCGTATGCTGCGCCACCGGTGCGCGCTCGGCCGCTGCGATAGCAACGCTGCGCCAGGCCGGCGGACAGTCGGTCTTCAACCTGTCCGGTGGCTTGCAGGCCTGGGAACGGGCCGGACAGCCGCTCGCCAAGGGCAAGAAGAAGAAATGAGCACCCGGATTCGCATGTACGCGACCGCCACCTGCCCGTTCTGCATGCGAGCCGAAGATCTCTTGCGACGAAAGGGCGCCGAGATCGAAAAGGTCAGGGTCGATCTCGATCCAGCGAAACGTCACGAGATGATGAGCCTGACCGGCCGCCGCACGGTACCGCAGATATTCATCGGAGAGAGGCACGTCGGAGGCTGCGACGACCTGTTCGAACTCGATCACGCAGGCGGACTCGATCCGCTCCTAGCCGGGGCCGAATGACCCCGATTTCAACGCAACGCAGTAGCAGACAGGTAGGACTCATGGCTGAAAACAACCAACCCGTATTCACGATCGAAAAGCTGTACGTCAAGGACCTCTCCGTCGAGGTGCCCAACGCTCCGCAGGTCTATCTGGAGCGCGAGACGCCCCAGATCAACGTGCAGTTGCGCACCGACGGCAAGCAGGTCGGCGAAGGCATCTACGAGGTCGTCCTGACCGTGACGGTGGCGGCCAAGCTGCCCGAGGACAAGACCGTATTCCTGGTCGAGGTGGCACAGGGCGCGCTGTTCCAGATCCGCAACGTGCCGGAGGCCGACCTGGAGCCGATCATGATGATCGGCTGCGCCAACATCCTGTTCCCCTACGCCCGCGAAACGGTCTCCGACGCGGTCACGCGTGCCGGCTTCCAACCGGTGCTGCTGACGCCGGTCAACTTCGAGGCCCTCTACCAGGCACGCCAGCAGCAGGCCGCCGCGCAGAACCAGGGCGCGGACCAGCCGGCGACGCAGGAGACGCCGGTCCAGTGAGGCAGCGGTTCGCAACGGCGGCCCTGGGCTGCCTCCTCCTGGCTGCCGCGCCGGCCGGCGCCGCCGAGTTCAAGTCGGCGCTCGCGCCGGCGGTGACCTACGATTCGCCGTCCGAGCGCGGCCGCAAGGTTTCCATCGTGTTGCCCGGCACGCCGGTCGAGATCATCGTGGGCCTCGACCGATGGCTCAAGGTGCGCGACGTGGGCGGCAGCATCAACTGGATCGAGCGCCGGCTGCTGTCGGACAAGCGCACCGTGCTGGTCAACGTCGACACGCTGTCGGTCCGCACCGAAGCCTCCGCGACCGCCCCGCTCAGCTTCCAGGCGAATCGCAACGTGGTACTCGAACTGGTCGAGGGCCCGCGCTTCGGCTGGATCAAGGTCAGGCACCAGGACGGCGACACCGGCTACGCCCGCGCCGTCGAGGTGTGGGGCCTTTAGGACGGGCATGCACATAGCGGTTTTCGGCGCTGGCGCCTGGGGCACGGCCCTGGCCCTGGCCTATTGTCGTGAGCACAGGGTCGGCCTGTGGTCCTGGAAAGGAGAGGAAGCCCGCCCGCTGCTGGAAGAGCGGGAGAACCGGCGCTACCTGCCGGGCGTGCCGCTGCCCGACTCGCTCGAGATCTCGAGCGATATCGAAGCCGTGGCGAACGGTGCCGACCTGCACCTGATCGTCACGCCGCTGGCCGGACTGCGCGACACCGTACGGACCCTCAAGCGCATCGCGCCGGGCACGCCGACGCTGTGGGCGTGCAAGGGTTTCGAGGCCGAGACGGCACGGCTGCCACACGAGATCGTGCATGAGGAACTGGGCGAGGACGCGCACTGCGGAGCCCTGACGGGTCCGAGCTTCGCGGCCGAGGTGGCGCGTCAGATGCCGACTGCGATAACGCTCGCCTCGAATCGCGAGGGCTTTGCCGAGGACTGGATCCAGCGCCTGCATCAGACGACGCTGCGGCTGTACGCCAACAACGACGTCGTCGGCGCCGAAGTCGGTGGTGCCGTCAAGAACGTCATGGCGATCGCCGCCGGCATCTCCGACGGCATGGGCTTCGGCCTCAACGCGCGGGCCGCACTGATCACCCGCGGCCTGGCCGAGATGTCACGGCTCGGCGTCGCGCTCGGCGGCCGGCAGGAAACCTTCATGGGCTTGGCCGGCATGGGCGACCTGATCCTGACCTGCACCGGCGACCTGTCGCGCAATCGCCGCGTCGGCCTGGCGCTGGCCGAAGGCAAGACGCTCGAACAGATCCTGGCGGACCTGGGTCACGTCGCCGAAGGTGTCGGCACCGCCCGCGTGGTCGGCCGGCTGGCTGCCAGCCACGGCGTCGAAATGCCGATCTGCGAGGCGGTCAATGCGGTCCTCCACCACGGCTCGGACGCCCGCAGCGCGGTGGCCGAGCTGCTGGCGCGGGATCCGAAGACCGAGTAGCGGCGCTCAATCGCCGCTGCCTGCGTAGCCGAGCTGCCGCCAGGCTTCGAAGACCACCACCGCCACCGCGTTCGACAGGTTCAGACTCCGGTTGCCCGGCACCATCGGCACGTGCAGCCGGCTGGCGGCAGGAAAACCGTCCAGCACCGCCTGCGGCAGGCCGGCGGTTTCCGAGCCGAACACGAACACATCGCCGCGCCGGTAGTCCACTTGATCGTATCTCTTCGAACCGCGGGTCGAGAACGCGAACCGACGCCCCTCCGGCAACTCGTCCAGGCCGGCCTGCAGGCTTTCGTGGACACTGACCCGCGCCAGGTCGTGGTAGTCGAGGCCGGCGCGCGCCAGCGAGCGGTCGTCGAGCGAGAAGCCGAGCGGACGGATGAGGTGAAGATGGGCGCCGGTGTTGGCGACGAGCCGGATCACGTTGCCGGTGTTCGGCGGAATCTCGGGTTGGTGAAGCACGATGTGGAACATTGACGAATCCGTGTCGAGGCCGATTTCAGCGATGGGTCGGAGTGCGTGCCAGCACCAGGTTGGCGACGTGCGCGGCCCCGGCCCGTCGCAATGCGGCGGCGGCGGCGTCGAGCGTGGCACCGGTCGTCATCACGTCGTCCACCAGCAGGATCCTCTGGCCGTGCAAGTTGCCGCCGGCCACGAACGCATTGCGCAGATTGCGCCGCCGGCCGCGGGCGTCGAGGCCCGCCTGGGCCTTCGTGGCACGCGCCCGTCGCAGCACGTCGTGGCGCAGCACGAGACCTCGACGCGCCAGCGGGCGGGCGAGTTCGACCGCCTGGTTGAAGCCGCGCTCGGCCAGACGATCGGCGTGCAGCGGCACCGGCAGCACCAGGTCCCAATCGCCGTCCGGCGGCACCAGTCGCCCACCGAGCCAGGCAGCCAGCTCGAGCGCATCGCCGTACTTGAGTGCCTGTACCATCTGTTCGACCGGAAAGGCGTAGAGGTAGGCTGCCGTCGTGCTGTCGAAGGCCGGAGGACGGCGGCTGCAGCGGCCACAAACCTGGCCGCCGGTGTCAGGCAAGGCACATATCGGGCAGGCCGTCCGCGCCGGCCATGCCGGCAGCGCGTCGCCGCACGCGGAGCACACCGCCGCGCCGCCGCCTTCGTCGCCGCACAGGAAACAGCGCGCGGGCAGCGCCGCATCGAGCAGGCAGCGCATTCGAGCAAGCGCATCGAAAATCATGTTTGACAAAGACTTGCCCGATCCGGGAATATTCGTAATTTTGAATTACAGACTCTTTTTGAAGGCAAACCGCGTATGACTTCCAATCAGTCCACCATTGCCATGCCTCCCTCGACCCGAACTGCGTCCGCGCCGCAACGCTGGAGCATCGATCAAGTGGAAGCGCTTTTCGCCCTGCCTTTCAACGACCTGCTGTACCAGGCGCAGCAGGTGCATCGCAGCCATTTTGACGCCAATGCGATCCAGCGATCCACCCTGCTCTCGATCAAGACCGGCGGCTGCTCGGAGGACTGCGGCTATTGCTCGCAGTCGGCACGGCGCGACACCGGCGTGGAGAGCGAAAACGTGATGCCGCTCGACGAAGTGGTCGCCAACGCCCGCGCCGCGAAGGAGAAGGGCGCCTCCCGCTTCTGCATGGGCGCCGCCTGGCGCGGACCGAAGGACAAGGACCTGGATCCGGTGCTCGACATGGTGCGCGAAGTCAAGAAGCTCGGGCTCGAGACCTGCGTCACGCTGGGCATGCTGAAGGAGGGCCAGGCCGAGAAGCTGAGGGAGGCCGGGCTCGACTACTACAACCACAACATCGACACCTCGCCGGAGAACTACGCCAAGGTCATCACCACCCACACCCTGCTCGACCGCCTGCAGACGCTGGAAAAGGTGCGCTCGGCCGGCATCAAGGTGTGCAGCGGCGGCATCGTCGGCATGGGCGAAGGCCGGCGCGGCCGGGCGGCGATGATCGCCGAACTGGCGAACATGGAAACGCCGCCGGAGTCGGTGCCGATCAACAGCCTGGTGCAGATCGAGGGAACGCCGCTGGAGGGGGCCGACCAGGTGGACGGTTTCGACTTCGTGCGCACGATCGCCGCCGCCCGCATCACGATGCCGACCAGCTACGTGCGGCTGTCGGCCGGCCGCGCCGAGATGAGCGACGAATTGCAGGCACTGTGCTTCCTGGCCGGCGCCAACTCGATCTTCTACGGCGACCGGCTGCTGACCACCGACAATCCCGACGCCGACCGGGACGAATCGCTGTTCGCCCGTCTCGGCCTGCACGGCGTCTGATGCCGGCGCAGGACGACTACCGCGTCGACCCGCGTGCGGTGCGCCGCAACTACGCGCGGCATGCGCGTGCCGCGGCGGCCGGCGACGGCATTGCCAGAGAGGTCGCCGGCCGCATGGCCGAGCGTCTCGAATACATCAGGCTGTCGCCGCGGCGAATCCTCGACTTGGGTTGCGGACTCGGCGCCGACCGTGCCGAGCTGCAGGCACGCTTCGCCGACGCCAGGATCGTCGGCGCCGACGCCTGCGAAGAGCTGTTGCGGCCGGCGGCTACCACCGGCGGCCTGCTGAAGCGCATCCTCGGCCGCAGCTCGCCGCAAGTGGTGGCTGCCGACGCACGGGGCCTGCCCTTTCCACGCGCCAGCTTCGGCATGGTGTGGTCGAACCTGATGCTGCAGTGGCTGGACGATCCGGCCCCGGCGCTGGCCGAAATCCACCGGGTACTGGAGGTGGACGGCATGCTGATGTTCTCGACGCTGGGGCCCGATTCGCTGAAGGAGCTGCGCTCGGCATTTCCAGAGCACAGCGTGCACCGCTTCATCGACATGCACGACATCGGCGACGCACTGCTGCGGGCCGGCTTCGGCGATCCGGTGATGGACATGCAGATGCTGACCGTCACCTATCGGGAACAGAAACGACTGTTCGAGGATCTGCGCCTGGGCGGCCATGCCAACGCCCGGGCGGATCGCCCCCGCGGCCTCAGCGGACGCACGCGCTGGCAGGCCGACTTGGCGCGCCTGGAACAGACCCGCCGCGACGGTCGGCTGCCGGTGACGCTGGAGCTGGTCTTCGGCCATGCCTGGAAAGTACCGCCGCGCAGCGACGATCAGGGCCGCGCCATCGTCCGCTTCCAGTCCGGCGGAGAGCGATGACGGCCTCGCCGGTGTGGCTGTTCGACCTGGACAACACGCTGCACAACGCCAGCCACGCGATCTTCCCCGCCATCAACCGGCAGATGACGGCCTTCATCGAACGACATCTATCGATCGGCAGCACCGAAGCCCATGCGCTGCGCGAGCGCTACTGGCGGCACTACGGTGCAACGATGACGGGGCTGGCCCTGCATCACGGCGTGGCACCGGCCACGTTCCTGCGCGAGACGCACCAGTTGGAAGGGCTCGAGCGGATGTTGCGCTACGAGCCGCAACTGGCCAGGCTGCTGCGCAGGCTACCCGGGCGTCGGGTCGTCTTCTCGAACGGGCCGCGCCGCTACGCTCTGCAGGTGCTGGCGGCGATGCGGCTGCTCGATTCCTTCGACCTGGTGTTCGCCATCGAGGACATGGGCTACCAGCCGAAGCCCGGTTCGGCAGCTTTCCGGCGGCTGCTCGGCCGTCTGCGGGCGAATCCACGCCACTGCATCCTGGTCGAGGACAGCCAAGCCAACCTGCGCCCGGCCAAGCGCCTCGGCATGCGTACCGTCTGGATCAGCCGCAGCCTGCGCAAGCCGCCCCACGTCGATCTGCGCCTGGCGAGCGTCGGCGCGCTGGCCCGCAGATCGCGGGCAGCGCAGGGGCCCTTGTTTCGCCCGCCGGATCAGGTGGATTTCAGGGCGCGGGCCGCGTCGAGGGCGAAATAGGTCAGAATGCCGTCGGCGCCGGCCCGCTTGAAGCACAGCAGGCCTTCCAGCATGCAGGCTTCCTCCGACAGCCAGCCATTGGCGGCGGCGGCCTTCAGCATTGCGTATTCGCCGCTGACCTGGTAGGCATAGGTCGGCACTTGCAGTTCGGTCTTCACCCGCCGCACGATGTCCAGGTACGGCATGCCGGGCTTGACCATGAACATGTCCGCACCCTCGGCGATGTCGAGCGCCACCTCGCGCAGCGCCTCGTCCGAGTTCGCCGGATCCATCTGGTAGGTATACTTGTTGCCGCCGGCCAGGTTTCCGGCCGAGCCCACCGCATCGCGGAACGGGCCGTAGTAGCTCGACGCGTACTTGGCCGAATAGGCCAGGATGCGGGTATAGATGTGGCCGCGGCCATCCAGTTCGGCCCGGATCCGCCCGATGCGGCCATCCATCATGTCCGACGGCGCGACCACGTCGGCACCGGCTTCGGCATGGCTCAGCGCCTGCTTGGCCAACGCCTCGAGGGTCTCGTCGTTCAATACGTAGCGAGCCGGATCGTCCGGATCGATCAATCCGTCCTGCCCGTGGCTGGTGTAGGGATCCAACGCGACGTCGGTGATCACGCCGAGTTCCGGAAAGCGCTGCTTGAGGGCCCGCACGGTGCGCTGAACCAGCCCATCCGGATTCCAGGCCTCCTCGGCACCTTCGCTCTTGAGTCCGCTTTCGATCACCGGAAACAGCGCCAAGGCCGGCACGCCCAGCGACAGCGCCTGCTCGGCCACGCCCAGCAGGCCGTCGATCGACACCCTCGACACGCCCGGCATGGACGGCACGGCTTCGCTCGCTCCTTGGCCATCGAGGACGAAGACCGGATAGATCAGGTCATTGCTGCTGAGCTGGTTTTCCTGCATCAGCCGGCGCGAAAAAGCGTCCCGGCGCATGCGGCGCATGCGGGCCAAAGGAAACGCGGGCGTTGGTCTCATTGCTGTCCTCTTTGCATCCAAATGAAAACGATGGAACTTCCGGCGGCGCGGCGGCCTCTGATCTCCAAGATGGTGCTGAGCCGTCTCCCGCTTCACCTCCCTGAGCGGGTGCCCTGATCCACGATCGGGGCATTTCGACCCCCGGCAATCTCCCCTTTTGTCGGGGGTCTCTTTATTCGGTCGCCGGAGCCTCCCCGAGCCATGCGGCGACCACCCGTTCGACGTCCTCTCGGCCGCTCTTCTTCAGGCTGGAAAACAACTGGCAACTGACGCGAGGCCCCCACGGCGCCAAGGCCGCCCCGACCTGCGACAGCGTCTTCGCGGCCTCGCTGCGCGTCAGCTTGTCCGCCTTGGTCAGCAATACATGAACGGGCCGCCCGCTCGGCGCGAACCAGTCCAGCATCTGCCGATCGAGCGGCTTCAGCGGGTGGCGCGCATCCATGATCATTACCAGGCCGACCAAATTCGTACGATCGCGCAGGTAGCGCTCCAGCAGGCCCTGCCACTGCAGACGCACCTTCTCGGGCACGTCGGCATAGCCGTAGCCGGGCAGATCCACCAGAGCACCCCCGCCGCGCAGCCGGAAGAAGTTGATCAACTGCGTTCTTCCCGGCGTCTTGGACACGAAGGCCAGCCGGGTGTGGCCTGCCAAGGTATTGATGGCGCTCGATTTTCCCGCATTCGAACGGCCAGCGAATGCGATCTCCAAGCCCACCGGAGCCGGCAAGGCCGCCGGATTGGCGACCGAAATTTCGAATTGGGCGTTCTGGAACAATGACATCGGGGCGGACACGTCCTGCCTGGAACGACATCGAGTTCCGAGTAGGGCGGGAAAAATGTTGTGGCGTGGTATACAATAACTGGTTTGAAAATTTCAATCACGGCTTTCGAGGACACCATGATCAAGCGTTCATTGCTGCTTTCCATGCTGCTGACCGCGGGCGGAGCGATCGCCCAACAAGAAGGTGCAGCGCCTGACCTTGCCAAGGCGAAGCAAACCGCCGAAACCATCTGCGCGGGCTGCCACATGGCCGACGGAAACAGCATGTTGGCTGCCAACCCGAAACTGGCCGGACAGATCGAGGCGTATCTTTACAAGCAATTGACCGACTTCAAGAGCGGCAGTCGCGTCAGTCCGGTCATGGGCGCCATGGTCGCGACGCTCAACGAAGACGACATGAAGGGCCTGGCCAAGCATTTCTCGTCGCAGACCCTCAAGCCCGAGTCGGCACGCAGCACCGATACGCTGGCCTCGGGCCAGAAGATGTGGCGCGCCGGCAGCCTCGACAAGGGCATTCCGGCCTGTGCAGGCTGCCACGGGCCGGCCGGCGCGGGCCTGCCCGCCCAATATCCGGCGCTGTCCGGGCAGTTCGCCGACTACATCGAAACCCAGCTCAAGGCCTTCCGGGCCGGCGACCGCGCCAACGATCCGAACCAGATGATGCGCAGCATCGCTCTCAGGATGACGGACGCGGAAATCGCCGCGGTTGCCGATTACGCCGCCGGCCTGCGCTCGCAGATCAAGTAAGCAGGCAGGAAGCAGTCGTACGAAGGGCGCCTCGACGAGGCGCCCTTTTCATTGCGAGAGCTCTTTTTGATCGCCGTAGCGAACCGGTCCGGTTAGTCCTTCCTGCCCTGATGCCGGATTTCGAGCCGGCCCACGTCGCCCAGGGCCAACGCATCGAGAAACCGGTATGCGGTCTGATCAGGCGTGGCACAGGCCGAGACGTCGATGACTACCTTGCGGTGGCGGGCCAACGCGCCGTTGGCGCGCTGCCCGAGCATCAGCGCATCGCGAAACGAGAGATCGCCAGTGTGACGAATGACGAGCATCTCCCCGAGTCTTGTACTTGTATGCATCTGCGGTTGCCTCTTGCCGCATTTCCCCCACTCCGGATATTGCAACCGACGAGGGGACAAGACCATACCGAAAGACCCGCTGCGCCATAGGGGAAAACCCCTAGCCTGAAACCCGATCGGCAGGCGAGCGGCCTCGACCGAGGCCGGCTAACGCCAGATGCCCGGCATCATGCCCTTCATGCCGCGCATCATCTTCTGCATACCCCCTTTCGAGAACTGCTTCATGACCTTCTGGGTCTGCTCGAACTGGTTCAGCAGGCGATTCACTTCCTGAACCGAAACGCCGGCGCCTGCGGCGATCCTGCGCTTGCGCGACGCCTTCAGCAGTTCGGGCTTGGCGCGCTCGAGCGGCGTCATCGAATTGATGATGCCCTCGATGCGACCGATCGCCTTTTCCTCGACACCGCCCTGCAGTTGCCCGGCGGCCTGGGCGAACTGGGCCGGCAGCTTCTCGATCAAGGAACCGATGCCGCCCATCTTGCGCATCTGGACGATCTGCTCGCGGAAGTCGTTCAGATCGAAACCCTTGCCGGACTTCAGTTTCTGGGCGAACTGGCGGGCCTTTTCCTCGTCGACGCCGCGCTTCGCCTCCTCCACCAGTCCGAGAATGTCGCCCATGCCGAGGATGCGCGAGGCCATGCGCTCCGGATGGAACTCCTCCAGGCCGGACAGCTTTTCGCCGACGCCCGCGAACTTGAGCGGCTTGCCGGTGACGTGCCTGACCGACAGCGCGGCACCGCCTCGGGCGTCACCGTCCAGCTTGGTCAGCACGACGCCGGTCAGCGGCAGTGCATCGTTGAACGCGCGCGCGGTGTTGACGGCATCCTGACCGAGCATCGCATCGACCACGAACAATGTCTCGATGGGCTTCACCGCGGCATGCAGGGCCCGGATTTCGTCCATCATCGCCTGATCGATCGCCAGCCGGCCGGCCGTATCGACCAGCAGCACCTCGTAGTGGTGCTTGCGGGCGAAATCGACGGCGGCGTTGGCGATATCGACCGGCTTCTGACCGGTGGAGGATGGAAAGAAGTCGATGCCGGCCTGCCCCGCGACGGTCTTCAGCTGTTCGATGGCGGCCGGCCGATAGACGTCGGTCGATACGGTCAGCACCTTCTTCTTCATCCGCTCATGCAGGAGCTTGCCGAGCTTGCCGGTGGTCGTCGTCTTGCCCGCGCCCTGCAAACCGGCCATCAGCACGACGGCCGGCGGCTGGGTCGCCAGATCGAGCCCGGCATGGAAGCCGCCCATGAGCTGCGTCAGTTCGCGATGAACGACGCCGACCAGGGTCTGGCCCGGGGTCAGCGAACCGATCACTTCTTCACCGACCGCCTTCTCCCTGACCTTGGCGATGAACTCCTTCACGACAGGCAGCGCCACGTCGGCCTCCAGCAGCGCCATGCGCACTTCGCGCAGCGCCTCCTGGATGTTGTCCTCGGTCAGGCGCGCCTGACCGCGCAGCTTCTTGACGACGCCCGCTAGGCGCTGTGAGAGGTTGTCCAGCATGTTCGAATCCGCAGGATTGGGGCGTGGGTGTAGACTCGCAGAATGCCCGGCATTCTACTTCATCTGCTTCCGGCCTCGCTGTACGCGGCCCTCGGTGTGCATTTCTGGCGCAACCGCAATGCGCCGCCCGGACCTCGCGGAGAGCCGGCCCACCCGCTCGGCGAAAGGCTGATGCTGGCCATCGCCCTGATCGTCCATGGCGTCGCGCTGCGCCAGGAACTGTTTCCGGACGATCGGATGCGCTTCGGCTTCAGTGTCGCGGTTTCGATGATGGTCTGGCTGGCCGTGCTGTTCTACTGGATCGAAACGCTCTACACGCGTCTCGAAGGCCTGCAGACGCTGGCGATGCCCGCGGCCACGATCGGCGCTTTGCTGCCGTTGCTGTTCCCGAGCCAGCACGAGATCACCAATGCGGGATCGATGGCTTTCCGGGCGCATTTCGTCGTTGCGATGCTCGCCTACAGCCTGTTTACCCTGGCGGCACTGCATGCGTTGTTGATGGCGTTCGCCGAACGACGCTTGCACAGCGCGCGGCTGACCCGCGCATTCGCGCGTCTTCCACCGCTGTTGACGATGGAAGCCTTGTTGTTCCGCCTGATCGGAATCGCCTTCGTGCTGCTGACGCTGACCCTGGTGTCCGGCGTGGTGTTCTCCGAATCGCTGTTCGGCAAGGCCTTTCGCTTCGATCACAAGACGGTGTTCGCGGTCATTTCGTGGCTGCTGTTCGGCAGCCTGTTGATTGGACGCCACGTCTGGGGCTGGCGCGGTCGCGTGGCGCTGCGCTGGACGCTGGCCGGATTCGTCGCGTTGATGTTCGCCTACGTGGGCAGCCGATTCGTGCTCGAAGTCGTGCTGCATCGGGTCGGCTGACCGTGCCGCGACCTCCGGCGGCTGGTGGCGCCGCGGCGCAAACGGCATCGGACCACTGACGTGACGGACGCGCCGCTCGCGGTCAAGTTCGCCGCACTCGCGGTCCTGCTGGTTCTGTCCGGCGCGTTTTCGATGGCGGAGACGGCCATGATGGCCGCCAACCGGTACCGGCTGCGTTCGCTGGCGGCGGGCGGCCAGCGGGGCGCGGCGCTGGCGCTCGAACTGCTCGGCAAGACCGACCGGCTGCTCGGCGTAATCCTGCTGTTCAACAATCTGATCAACGCGGCTGCGGCAATGCTGGTCAGCGTGATCACGATCGACATGTTCGGCAACGAGGAATGGGCCCTCGGCCTGGCCACCGTGCTGGTGACCTTCCTGATCCTGGTGTTCTCCGAGATCACGCCGAAGGTCGTCGGGGCGAACCACGCCGACCGCCTGGCGATCTACGCTTCCTACGTGCTGAACGTGCTGCTGCGGGCCTCGAGCTTCGTCGTCAGCTTCGTGAACATCTTCGTCTTCGGCCTGCTGAAGGTCCTCGGCCTCAATCCCGCCGGCGGCGAGGAACGCCACCGGCTCGCACCCGAGGAACTGCGGGCGCTGGTGATCGAGTCCGGCCAGTACATACCGCAGAAGCACCGCTCGATCCTGGTCAACCTGTTCGAGTTGGAGGACATCGCGGTGGAGGACGTAATGACGCCGCGCAGCGCCATCGAGGCCATCGACCTGGCCGAATCGATCGATGCCATCAAGCATCAGCTCGCCACCAGCTATCACACCCGCCTGCCGGTCTTCTCGGAGGAAATGGACGACATCGTCGGCGTTCTCCACTTGCGCCGGGTGCTGGGCAAAGCCGTGGATGCCGGTTTCGAAAAGGACGACATCAAGTCCCTGCTGCAGGAGCCCTATTTCATCCCGTCGAACACGCCGGTCTTCTCCCAGCTCAGGTTCTTCCAGGAGAACCGGCAGCGACTGGGTCTGGTGGTGGACGAATACGGCGAGTTGCTCGGACTGGTGACGCTCGAAGACATCATCGAAGAACTGATCGGCAAGTTCACGACTTCGACGCCCGACGCCGGTGAACGCATTGCATGGGACGCCGACGGCACGGTCCTGGTGGACGGCGGTCAGGGCATTCGGGATCTCAATCGGAAATTGGGGCTCAACCTTCCGGTGGACGGGCCGAAAACTATCAACGGGTTGCTTATCGAATACCTGCAGGAGATTCCGGAGACCGGCCTTTCGGTGAAATTCGGCGACGTGCCGATCGAAGTCATCCAGACTCAGGACCGGATGGTCAGGACGGTTCGGATCTTCATGCCGAAAGCCAGCAGCAAGGAGAGTTGATCGCGACTGACGTGTCGGATGGCTTTACAGCAACGAAGCCGGCATGCAACATGCGCGCGGTCTATCGACAAGGGACGAAATGGCAGCAAAACCGCAGATCGCGATGAGTGGTCTCGCACGCGCGCTTGTCCAGCAGGGCAAGCTGAGCGAGGACGACGCCCTGGCCTGCAGCCAGCCGGCACCGGGGACGGTCAACCCCTTCCTGTCCGCGCTGATCGAGAAAAAGCTCATGGGCGCCCTCGACATCGCCCGCTTTTCGGCCGAGACCTTCGGCTACCCACTGTTCGACGTTGCTGCCTTCGACCCGTCGAACGTCCCGCGCGATGCGATCGACAAGAAGCTGATCACTAAGCACGAGGTGCTGGCGCTGGGCAAGCGCGGCAACCGGCTGACCGTGGCGATGGCCGATCCGACCAACATCCGAGCGCTGGACGAGATCCGCTTCCAGACCGGCCAATCGGTGGACCCGGTGGTCGTCGAACTGCCCAAGTTGCTCGACCTGATTCACATCCAGAGCGAGAGTGCGTCGGATTCGCTGAAGGAGCTGACCGGTGAAGATTTCGACATGGATCTTCTCAGTCAGGAAGCGCCCGGCGAGCAGGCCGAGGAGGACGTCGGCGCCGCCGACGTCGACGACGCGCCGGTCGTCCGCTTCATCCAGAAGATGCTCGTGGATGCGATCAATGAAGGCGCCTCGGACATCCACTTCGAGCCCTACGAGAAGTACTACCGCATCCGCTTCCGTACCGACGGCATCCTGCGCGAGATCGCCCAGCCGCCGCTGATCCTGCGGGAAAAAATCGCAGCCAGGATCAAGGTCATCTCGAGGCTCGACATCTCGGAAAAGCGGGTGCCGCAGGACGGCCGCATGAAGCTGGTCCTGTCCAAGAACAAGGCCATCGATTTCCGCGTCTCGACGCTGCCGACGCTGCACGGCGAAAAGATCGTGATGCGTATCCTGGACCCCTCCTCGGCGATGCTCGGCATCGACGCGCTGGGCTACGAGCCGGCGCAGAGGGCGGCGCTGCTCCATGCCATCGAGCGCCCCTACGGCATGATCCTGGTGACCGGCCCGACCGGCAGCGGCAAGACCGTGTCGCTCTACACCTGCCTCAACCTGTTGAACAAGGCGGGCGTCAATATTTCGACGGCCGAGGATCCGGCCGAGATCAACCTGCCGGGCATCAATCAGGTCAACGTCAATGACAAGGCCGGCCTGACCTTCGCCGCCGCGCTGAAATCCTTCCTGCGGCAGGACCCGGACATCATCATGGTGGGCGAGATCCGCGACCTGGAAACCTCCGAGATCGCCATCAAGGCAGCCCAGACCGGCCACCTGGTGCTGTCGACGCTGCACACCAACGACGCGCCGACGACGCTGGAACGCTTGCGCAACATGGGCGTCGCGCCGTTCAACATCGCGTCCTCTGTGATCCTGATCACTGCCCAGCGACTGGCGCGCCGGCTGTGCTCGTGCAAGAAGCCGATGGAAATTCCGGAGCAGGCGCTGCTGGACGCCGGCTTCCAACAGGAGGACCTGGACGGTTCCTGGCAGCCCTACGGTCCGGTCGGTTGCGACCGCTGCAAGGGCAGCGGCTACAAGGGGCGCGTCGGCATCTACCAGGTAATGCCGATCTCCGAAGAGATGACGACCATCATCATGAACAACGGGAACTCCCTCGACCTCGCCGAGCAGGCACAGAAGGACGGGGTCAAGGACCTTCGCCAGTCGGGACTGCTGAAGGTCAGGCAGGGCGTGACTTCGCTGGCCGAGGTTCTGGCCACAACGAACGATTGAAGCAATAGGGGATTTAAGCGATGGCAACCAGTAGTCGCGCCGTAAAGCGGCCGGGAACCCCTTCCGAACAGCTCTACGTCTGGGAAGGCAAAGACAAGTCCGGCAAGATGATCCGCGGCGAACTTCGCGCCGCCGGCGAGAAGGTTGTGCAGGCCACGCTGCGCCGGCAGGGCATTCTCGTGACCAAGGTGCGCAAACAGAAGCTGTCGCGCGGACGCAAGATCACCGACAAGGACATCGCGCTGTTCACGCGCCAGTTGGCGACGATGATGAAATCCGGCGTGCCGCTGCTGCAGGCCTTCGACATCGGCATCAAGGGCTGCGGCAACCCCTCGCTGGGCAGGATGCTGAACGAGATCCGCAACGACGTCGAAACCGGTGCCAGCCTGTCGCAGGCCTTCCGCAAGCACCCCGTCCATTTCGACGCCTTGTACTGCAACCTGATCGCCGCCGGCGAACAGGCCGGCATCCTGGATTCGCTGCTGGATCGCTTGGCTGTCTACAAGGAGAAGATCCTCGCCATCAAGAGCAAGATCAAGTCGGCGATGTTCTATCCGATCTCGGTCATCGTCGTGGCGGCGATCGTCGTGACGGTGATCATGCTGTTCGTCGTACCGGAGTTCAAGAAGGTCTTCAAATCGTTCGGCGCCGACCTGCCGGCACCGACGCTGATGGTGATCGCTATTTCCGACGCCTTCGTCGCGAACTGGTACCTGATCTTCGGCGCGCTGGCCGCCATAGTCTTCGGCATCAGCTATAGCTACAAGCGCTCGCCGGCGATGCAGATCGCGGTCGATCGCATGGTGCTGCAGATCCCGGTCGTCGGCGAGATCATTCGCAAGGCGACGATCGCCCGCTGGACCCGAACGCTGTCGACGATGTTCGCCGCCGGCGTACCGCTGGTCGAGGCGCTGGATTCGGTCGGCGGCGCGTCCGGCAACTACGTCTATCTGACCGCAACCAAGCAGATCCAGACCGAGGTCAGCACCGGCACCAGCCTGACCGTCGCGATGCAGAACGCCAAGGTGTTTCCGACCATGTGCGTGCAGATGGTGTCGATCGGCGAAGAATCCGGCCAGCTCGACTCGATGCTCGCCAAGGTGGCCGACTTCTTCGAGGCCGACGTGGACGATGCGGTCGCGGGTCTGTCGCAACTGCTCGAGCCGATGATCATGGTCTTCCTCGGTACCATCATCGGCGGCCTGGTGGTCGCGATGTACCTGCCGATCTTCAAGCTCGGCCAGGTCGTCTGAGCCGCAACCCGCAAGCGAGCCGCTCGTGCCATATCCGATCCCGGACGGCCCCCTGCTGTCCGTTTCAGTCGCCTTGCTCGGCCTCTTCGTCGGCAGCTTCCTGAACGTCGTCATCCATCGGCTGCCGCGCATGATGGAGCGCGAGTGGAACGAGCAGGCGGCAGAATTGCGGGGCGAGCCCCCGCCCGCGCAAGAGCGCTTCAATCTCGCGACGCCGCGCTCGCGCTGCCCACACTGCGGGCACCAGATCTCGACGCTGGAGAACATCCCGCTGCTGAGTTTCGTCTTGCAGCGCGGACGCTGCCGCCATTGCGGCGCCGGTATCGGCCTGCGCTATCCGCTGGTGGAAGCCCTGTCGGCCGTGCTCTGCGTAGGCGCAGCGATTCACTTCGGGGCCGGCCCCCAGTTGCTGGCCGCGCTGCCGTTCATCTGGATGATGATTGCGCTGGCCTTCATCGACTTCGACACGCAGCTCCTGCCCGACAGCATCACGCTGTCTCTGCTGTGGCTCGGCCTGCTGGTCAATCTGAACGGCACCTTCGCCAGCCTGGAATCCGCGGTCATCGGCGCAGCAGTCGGCTATCTGCTGCTGTGGTCGGTGTATTGGCTGTTCAAGCTGCTGACCGGCAAGGAGGGCATGGGCTACGGCGATTTCAAGCTGTTGGCGGCGATCGGCGCCTGGTTCGGCTGGCAGATGCTGCCGCTGACGATCATCCTGTCGTCGGCGGTCGGCGCGTTGGTCGGCATCGCGCTGATCGTCTTCGCCCGGCACGGCCGCAACGTGCCCATCCCGTTCGGCCCCTATCTTGCCGCCGCCGGCCTGCTGGCCCTGTTTTTCGGTGAGCGGATCACGGCAGCCTACCTGGGCACGCTCTGAAGGGTCCGCGGCTCGGCCGCAGCGCTTGAGTCGAACGTTTCCGCCCCCATATGGATCGCGGAGCGCGTTTCGCGCTTTCAGACTATGTTGCGATGCGCTAGACTCACGCGCTTGATTTTGCGGAGGTAATCATGCCGATCTACGAATATCGCTGTGATGCTTGCGGCTTTCAGAAGGAGCACCTGCAGAAGATGAGTGACGCCCATCTCGTCACCTGCCCGGACTGCGGTTCCGATGCCTACAAGCGCCAGCTCAGTGCCGCCGGCTTCCAGCTCAAGGGAAGCGGCTGGTATGCGACGGACTTCAAGGGTTGCCCCGCCAAGCCGACCGAATCCAAGTCGGCCGAAGCGCCTGCGGCCACCCCCTGCGGTGGTAGCTGCGCCTGCCATTGAGCGCTGAATGAAGAAATACTTCATCACCGGGCTGCTGATCTGGATCCCGCTGATCATCACGGTGATGGTCATGGCCTGGATCGTCGGCACCCTCGACCAGTTGCTGCTGCTGGTGCCGGAGCGCTATCGCCCGGACACCGTGCTCGGCTTCCACGTGCCCGGCCTGGGCGTCGTCCTGGCCCTCACGATCCTGCTGGTGACGGGCCTGGTCGGTGCCAACGTGCTGGGCCAGAAGATCGTCGAGGGCTGGGAACTGCTGCTGTCGCGGATCCCGGTAGTGAAATCCATCTACTACAGCGTCAAGCAGGTCTCGGACACGCTCTTTTCCAGCAGTGGCCAGGCGTTCCGCAAGGCCCTGCTGGTGCAATACCCCCGCCAGGGTGCCTGGACGATCGCCTTTCTGACCGGCACGCCGGGCGGGGATCCCGCCCGCCACCTGGAGGGCGACTACGTCAGCGTCTACGTTCCGACCACGCCGAACCCGACGTCGGGCTTCTTCCTGATGCTGCCGCGCCGCGACGTGATCGAACTCGACATGAGTGTAGACGAGGCGCTGAAATACATCATCTCGATGGGCGTGGTCGCGCCCGGAACGAAGCGTACGGAGCGGCTGGCGGCCGAATCGACGCTGCCCCAATAAACCAACCGCGCCCGATTCCTCGCCGGCGCACCGGATTCCACAGCAATGCGAACCAACTACTGCGGGCTGATCGACGCCCAATACCTAGACCAGACCATCATCCTGTGCGGCTGGGTACACCGCCGACGGGACCATGGCGGCGTGATCTTCATCGACCTGCGCGACCGCGCGGGACTGGTCCAGGTGGTTTGCGACCCGGACCGGCCCGAGATGTTCGCCATTGCCGAATCGATCCGCAACGAGTTCGTACTGCGCATCGAAGGCCGCGTGCGCCGTCGTCCGGAAGGTACCGAGAATACGACGCTGACCTCCGGCGCGATCGAAGTCCTGTGCCATCAGATTGAGATACTGAACGCCTCGGCCACCCCGCCATTCCAGCTCGACGACGAGAACCTGTCCGAAACCACGCGCCTGACGCACCGGGTGATCGACTTGCGCCGCCCGCAGATGCAGCACAACCTGATGCTGCGCTACCGCACCTCGATGGCGTTCCGTCGCTTCCTCGACGCGCAGGGCTTCATCGACATCGAGACGCCGATGCTGACCAAGAGCACGCCCGAGGGCGCGCGCGACTACCTGGTACCGTCCCGCGTCCATCCGGGCCACTTCTTCGCCCTGCCCCAGTCGCCGCAGTTGTTCAAGCAATTGCTGATGGTGGCCGGCTACGACCGCTACTACCAGATCACCAAGTGCTTCCGCGACGAGGACCTGCGCGCCGACCGCCAGCCCGAATTCACCCAGATCGACCTCGAGACCTCCTTCTTGAACGAGTCCGAGATCACGGGTCTGGTCGAGGAGATGGTGCGCACGGTGTTCGCCGAGGTGCTCGACGTGGCGCTGCCGAAACCTTTCCAGCGCATTTCGTTCGCCGAGGCGATGAGCCGCTTCGGTTCCGACAAGCCGGATCTGCGCGTCACGCTGGAGCTCACCGAGGTCACCGACGTCGTGCGCGACGTGGCCTTCAAGGTCTTTTCCGGCCCGGCCAACCAGCCCAACGGCCGCGTCGCAGCGCTGCGCATCCCGGGCGGTGCCGGCCTGACGCGCGGCGAGATCGACGAATACACCCGCTTCGTGGGCATCTACGGCGCGCGGGGGCTGGCCTACATTAAGGTCAACGACGCCTCGAAGCTGAACGAGGAAGGCCTGCAGTCGCCGATCGTCAAGAACCTGCACGAGAAGGCGCTGGGCGAGATCATCGCGCGCACCGGCGCGGAAAGCGGCGACCTGATCTTCTTCGGTGCCGACAAGGCCAAGGTGGTCAATGACGCCCTCGGCGCGCTGCGTGCCAAGATCGGCCACGAGAAGGGCTTCCTGACCGGCGAGACCTGGGCGCCGATATGGGTGGAGGACTTCCCGATGTTCGAGTACGACGACGAGGACCAGCGCTGGGTGGCCTGCCACCACCCCTTCACCAGCCCGAAGGACGAACACCTCGGCCTGCTGACCGAGGACCCGGGCCGCTGTCTCGCCAAGGCCTACGACCTGGCATTGAACGGCTGGGAGATCGGCGGCGGTTCGGTCCGTATCCACCGCGCCGACGTGCAGGAGCAGGTCTTCGCGGCACTCGGCATCGGCGAGGAGGAAGCCCGCGCCAAGTTCGGCTTCCTGCTCGACGCGCTGCGCTTCGGCGCGCCGCCGCACGGCGGCCTGGCCTTCGGCCTCGACCGCATCGTCACCTTGATGACCGGCGCGGAATCGATTCGCGACGTCATTGCGTTTCCGAAGACCCAGCGCGCCCAGTGCCTGCTGACCGATGCCCCGTCCGGTGTGGACGAGCGCCAGTTGCGCGATCTTCATGTCCGCCTGCGCCAGAAGACCAGCACCGAGGTCCAGGTCGACGAGGCCTGAGCAAACCCCCTGCCGGCCCGACCGGCCGGCTCAAGAAAGGTCGCGCCAAGCCGATGATCTCGGCAGCGCGACCATTTTTCGTTCACCCGCATCCAGTCCGAATGCCCACCAGCCCCGACCAGATCTCGACACTGATCGTCGAATCCCAACCCAGCATGCGATCGCAACTGCGCAACATGCTGGCGCTGTCGGGCATGAGCAAGGTGCAGTTCGCAGTCACCGCCGGTGCCGCAGTGCGCAAGCTGAAGGAGGCGCGCTTCGACCTGATCCTGTGCGAATACCACCTGGGCGACGGCCAGGACGGGCAGCATCTGCTCGAGGACCTGCGCCACCACGCGATCATTCCGCTGTCCACGCTGTTCATCATGGTCACCGGCGAGCGCCAGTACGAGCGCGTCGTCGGCGCCGCGGAACTCGCGCCGAACGACTACATCCTCAAGCCCTTCGCCGCCGACACGCTGTACGAGCGCATCGAACGTGCGCTCGCCAAGCGCGACGCCTTCCTGCCGGCCTACCGGCTGATGGAGATGGGCGACGTGCCGGCCGCGATCGTCCAGTGCCGCGAAGGCGCCCGCCACCACGCCCAGTGGCGCATCGACTTCCTGCGGCTGCAGGCCGAACTGCACGTAGCGGTCGGCCAGGCCGAAGAGGCGCAGCACATCTACGAGCAGGTATTGTCGATGCGGGCGGTGCCATGGGCCCGCCTCGGGCTGGCCAAGACCCTGTTCATGATGAAGAAATTCGACCAGGCGGAAGACCAGCTCGAATCGCTGGTGGCCGAGAGCGAGATGTTCATCGACGCCTACGACTGGCTGGCCAGGACGCGCGAGGCGTCCGGCAAGCTGGAGCAGGCGCGGGCCATCCTGGCGTCCGCCTCCTCGGTGTCGCCGAACCGGTTGAGTCGCACGCGCCGGCTCGGCCAGCTGGCGATGGAGCTCGGCGACGTGGAAGCCGCCGAGGCGCATTTCGCGGAGGTGGTACGCAAGGGCAAGTACTCCGACTTTCGCGATCCGGAAGACCACGTCCAGCTGATCTCGGCCCAGCTTGGCCGAGGCGCGGCCGGCGAGGCCGAAGCCAGCCTGAGGGACCTGGAACGGACCATGGCGGGACTGCCCAAGACCCGGTTGTGCACGGCCCTTTCCAGCGCCATGATGCATACCCACAGCGGCGACTCCGCGAAGGCGCGGGCGGCGCTCGACGGTCTGCTGGCCGAGCGGCCCGACCTCGGCGACTTCTCGCATAACATCAAGCGGCAACTGGCCGAGACCTGCTTCGCCCACGACATGGAGGATGCCGCCTCCGAGGTCGTGCTCGACATCATGCGCACTACCGGCGACGATCGTTCGCTGCAGGCGACTCGCAAGATGCTCGAGCAAAGCGGCCGGGCCGAACTGGCCGAAAAGCTCGAAACGCGGGTCAGGGAGGAGGTGCGCGACCTGGTCAGTGTCGGCGCCGCCAAGGCCCAGGCCGGCGACTACGACGGCGCCGTCAGCGAGATGATGATCGCCGTGCGCAAGATGCCCGGCAACCCGCACGTACTGTTCAACGCAGCGCTCGCGCTGCTCAAGCACATCGAGCATTGCGGCTACAACGAGCGCTTTGCCGAACAGGCACGCCAGCTGATCGAGCGGGTGCGCGTACAGGATCCGTCCAATCCCAAGCTGCCGGCGCTGGCCGAGTTCATGCACGGGCTGTTCCGCAAGTACGGCGTGCGGCCCGGAGAGGGCTGATAAACTCCAGGCTTCCGGTTCCAGGCGGAGGCCCGCTCGACTCCGATGCGACGCATCCTGATGCTGTGCTGGGCGCTGGCGCTCGCCGCCTGCGGCGCGGCCACCGAGGCGCCGCGTGCACCGATCGCCCGCGCCCCGGCCGAGGCAGCGCGCGGCCTGCCGGCGCTGCCGCCGGAGGCCCTCGACACGCTGGCCCTGATCCGGCGCGGCGGACCCTTCCCGTACCACAAGGACGGCAGCGTGTTCCAGAACCGGGAGCGCCTGCTGCCGCAGCGTCCGCGCGGATACTACCGGGAATACACGGTCCCGACCCCCGCCGCGAGAGACCGCGGCGCGCGCCGTATCATCGCCGGCGGCCAGCCGCCGCAAGTGTTCTACTACACGGCGGATCACTACCGCAGCTTCCAGCGCATCGACGCGGCACCATGAACGAGGAGCAGGCATTGCACGGCACAGCCCCCGAATCGATGAGTCGCAACGCCTTGGCCGAGCTCGAGCACGGCGCCCGGCAAGCGGGGCACGCGATCGTCAGGCTCGACCTGGGCGACTGCCGCGACAAGGCCGCCCTGCTGACGTGCGCCGCCGAGGCCTTCCGCTTCCCG
This sequence comes from Rhodocyclaceae bacterium, assembly GCA_050305135.1. GTDB lineage: Bacteria > Pseudomonadota > Gammaproteobacteria > Burkholderiales > Rhodocyclaceae > Cognatazoarcus. The sequence continues at coordinate 43,273 of JBNLET010000002.1, forward strand.
GCCTGGTTCGGCCACAACTGGGACGCGCTGGCCGACGCACTCGGCGACCTGTCCTGGCTGCCGGCGCCCGGTTACCTGGTGGAACTCCTGTCCACTGAAGCGCTGCGCAGCTCGGATCCGGCCGCTTGGCGGATGCTGTGCGAGATCCTGCAGGAGGTGGCCGAGTCGCGCGCTGCCGAAGGCACACCGTGGCGCGCCGTGACGATCCGTTCGATCCGGCTATGAGCAAGCGGCCGGAGTCGGTGCTGATCGTGCTGCACGTCGCCGGCGGCGACTTCCTGCTGCTGCGCCGGGCCGGTGCCGACGGCTTCTGGCAGTCGGTGACCGGCAGCCTCGAACGGGACGAAACGCCGCTCGCAGCAGCGCTCCGCGAAGTGCGCGAAGAAACCGGGATCGAACTCGATCCGGCCGCCGTCATCGACCACCGGCTCAGCAACCGCTTCGTCATCCCGCCGCGCTGGCGAGCGCGCTACGCGGCCGGCGTCACTCACAATGTCGAGCACCTGTTCAGCGCCGCGCTGAGCGAGCCGACTCCGGCCCGTTGCGCGCCGGGCGAGCACGACGAAGCGTGCTGGGTCGAGCGCGAGCAGGCACTGCGTCTAGCCTGGTCGTGGACCAACCGCGACGCCATCCGGCTGATCGCGGCCGGCGCCCAGTCCCGCTAACTCCGCCGGCCAGCGCTTCGAATGTCTCAGGCGCGCTCGAACAGTGCCAACGATTCGACGTGCGACGTCTGCGGGAACATGTTGGCGATACCCGCCCCGAGCAGGCGGTAGCCCTTCTCGTGCACCAGCACTGCCGCGTCGCGCGCCAGCGTGGCCGGATTGCACGAGACGTAGACGATGCGCCGCGGCGCGCAGCGGCCGATCGCCTTGACCACCGCGATCGCGCCCTCGCGCGGCGGATCGATCAGCAGCTTGTCGAGCGGACCAAGCGCCGCCAGGCTGTCCGCGGTGCTCTCGAACAGATCGGCCAGATGGAACTCGGCCAGCGCCGAGAGGCCGTTGGCAGCCGCATTGGCACGCGCCCGCTCGACCAGCGAGGCACTGCCTTCAACGCCGACCACATGGGCGCCGTGACGGGCAATCGGCAGGCTGAAGTTGCCCAGCCCGCAGAACAGGTCGGCGATGCGTTCGCCCTTCGCGGGCGCCAGCAACTGCATCGCGCGGCGGATCAGCAGCCGGTTCATGGCGGCATTGACCTGGGTGAAATCGGTCGGCCGGTAGGCCATGCGCAGCTCGAACTCGGGCAGCGCGAAACTCGGCTCCGGCGCCTGCTCGGGATGTAGCCGGTGGGCCGATTCCGGCCGCTGCGGCTGCAGCCAGATCTCGACCCCGCTGGCCGCGGCAAAGCGCTTCAGCGAAGCGGTGTCCTGCTCCGGCAGCGGCAGCAGATGGCGCAGCACCAGCACGGTCTGCCCTTCCGCCACCGCGATCTCGATCTGCGGCAGACGATCCGCGATCGACAGCGAGGCGAGCAGTTCGTGCAGTTCGGGCAGCAGCTCCGATACCCGTGCCGGCAGGACCTGGCAGCTGCGGATGTCGGCAATGTAGCTGCTGCGGCGCTCGTGGAATCCGAGCAGGATGCCGCCCCTGCTCGGCACCAGCCGTACGCCGACGCGCGCACGCTCGCGGTAGTGCCAGGGCACCCCGTGGATCGGTGGATAGACGATGCCCGGGCGCAGGCCGGCGAGGTGTGCCAGCGCGTCCTCCAGCACTCTCTGCTTGGCGGCCACCTGGGCCGCCGGGTCCAGATGCTGCATCGAGCAGCCGCCGCAGCTGCCGAAATAAGCGCAGCGCGGCTCGACGCGCTGCGCGCTGGCTTGCAGGATGCGGCTGGCCTGGCCCCGCTCGTAGCGGGGCTTGCTGCGATAGACCTGGTATTCGACCCGCTCGCCCGGCAGGGCGCCGTCGATGAAGACCGCCTTGCCGTCCACGTGGCAGACGCCCCGGCCTTCGTGGTCGAGGGATTCGATCAGCGCTTCGGGCATGGCCTCAGGCTCGCTCGCGAAAAGGCGGCATTTTACCGAAGGCGCTCGCGCGCGTAGGCTCGAAGTCGCCGCCACTGCCAGGAGACCGCCGATGAGCACCGAGCCGTTCGACCGCTACTCGGACTACGATCGCGCCATGTTGACGCTGCTCGGCCGCGCAGCGAAGCGCCTCGGCATCTTCGATCCGGACCTGAAGACCGGGCCGATCGCCAGTCTGCAGGGCGTCAGCCGGCTGGAAGCCATGCTGCACGCCGACCCGAAGGCCGAAGTGGTGGTGCTGCTGCACGACACCGCGCATCTTGCCGCCCGCTGCGCGCGGCTGCTGAACCTGTTTCGGCAGCGCGGCCACCAGTTCCGCATTCTCGTCACCGCCGAGGAACACCGCGGCCAGACACAGCCGTTTGCGATCGCCGACGGCAGGCACCTGATCACGCGCTTCCACGCCGACCAGCCGCGCGGCAAGCTGTGCCTGCACGAGGCTGCGGAAAGCGCGGCGTTCGAACAGCGCTTCGAAGCGCTGCTCGACGGCGCCGTGCCGGCCAGCGGCCTGGCGGCACTCGACATCTGATCGGCCCGGCCCGGTCGCTGCCGAAACGACGAAGCCGGCCAGCGGCCGGCTTCTCGACAACCCGCGCCCGAGACGTCTCAGCGCAATTGCTCGTGCAGCACCGTCAGGATCCGCTTGCCGGTCTCGCCCGAGCTCTCGGCACCGTCCTTCGACAGCACCGTGACGGCGCTCTTGTCGCCCTCGGCCGCAATCCGGATGCGGAAGCGGTCGCCGGCGGCAGGCTTGTCCTCGTCGGAGCGCCAGAACAGGAGTTTCGACAGGAAGCTCTTCTCCTTGGCGACCTCGGCTTCCGGATCGACGTACTTGACGAAATAGACCCCCTGCGAGCGATCCCGGTCCTCCACCGTGAAGCCGCTGCGGTCGAGCGCCAGTCCGACCCGGCGCCAGGCCCGGTCGAAGGCCTCGTCGACGATCAGCCGGCCGCCGCCGTCCGAGCTCTCGATGCGCGCCCGTTCCGGCGCCTGCGGCACGGCCATGGCGACCTCGGCCCGCTCCTGGCTGGCCCCCAGCTTGACCATCAGGCGCCGCAGCATCTCGGCCTCGAGTTCGGGATCGGGCTTCCTCGGCTGCCAGATGGTCCGGTCCTTGGCTTCGTCGGGATAGATCTCGATCATGCCGCGGTGACTGACGTAGATCTCGGTCACGCCGGCGCGCGGTCCCGCTTCCAGACGGGTGCGGAACTTGTCCCGCTCCGGCGTCGAATAGATGTTGTCGATGACGCGGCCCAGGGTACGGCGCAGGAAATCCTGCGGGATCCTGGCGCGGTCCTCGGCCCAGTCGGTCTCCATGATGCCGATACCCGGCTCGTCCCGATCCAGCACGAAGCCCAGTTCTATCCAGAATTCGCGCAACTTCGGCCACAGGGCTTCGGGCGACTGGTCCACCACCAGCCAACGCTGGCTGCCGGCCCGCTCGACGTGCATCTCAGCGTCTGCCGCCGCACCGAGTACCGAGCTGCCGGCCTCGGGCGCCGCCGCACGCTGTGGCTGCTCGCTGCGCTCCGAACTGTAGGCCGAATAGGTCGCCACACCGCGGGGATCCACGTCCGGCACCGCATACCGGTCGCCTTTTTGCGGCGCCGTCAGATCGGGCGGCAGTTCCAGCGTCGGCGCCTCGCGCGCGCTGCGGTAGTCGATCGAATCGCTGGAGGAACCGGTAATCGTGCAGCCGCTCAGACCCAGAGCGGCCAGCAGTACGCAGGACGACAGCCTCACATTCATCCGCAACAGTCCTTTCACAGTGCGATACCCGCTTGTTTCATCGCGTCCTCGACGCGTTCGTGCATGGCCGCCGACAACTCCGTCAGCGGCAACCGGATGCCGGCCCCGATCAGCCCCATGCGCGCCACCGCCCATTTGACCGGGATCGGGTTCGCTTCACAGAACAGATCCTTGTGCAGGCCGAGCAGCCTGGCGTTGAGTGCGCGCGCCTCGATCGCGTCGCCTGCCAACGCGGCGACGCACATCTCGTGCATCAGCCTCGGAGCCACGTTGGCGGTCACCGAGATGGTGCCGTGGCCGCCGAGCAGGATGAACATCATTGCCGTCATGTCGTCGCCGCTGTACAGCGCGAATCCCTCGGGCGCCCGCGCGACGAGCTCGCAGGCACGCTCGAGGTCGCCGGTCGCGTCCTTGATGCCGACGATGTTCGGGATCTCGGCCAGGCGCAGCGCCGTATCGTTGGCCAGGTCCGCCACCGTGCGGCCCGGCACGTTGTACAGATACATCGGCAGTTCGACCGCCTCGGCGACGGCCCGGAAATGGCGGTACAAGCCCTCCTGGGTCGGCTTGTTGGAGTAGGGCACCACCGACAGGCCGGCATCGGCGCCGGCTTCGGCCGCGAAGCGCGTCAATTCGATCGCCTCGGCGGTCGAATTGGCGCCGGTACCGGCGATGACCGGAACGCGGCCGGCGGCGTGGTCCACGGTGGCGCGGATCAGTTCGCAATGCTCGTCCACGTTGACGGTCGGCGACTCGCCGGTGGTCCCGACGATGACGATGCCGTCGGTGCCTTCCGCAACGTGAAAGTCGATCAGCGCCTTCAGGCGCTCGAAATCGAGGCTGCCGTCGGCGTTCATCGGTGTCACGATTGCGACTATCGAACCGGTAATCATGGGAATTCCACAACGGGGAGGGAAAGACGGCGATTGTACCCGATGCAATCCCCGCTTTCAGGCGAGTGCGCGCACTGCTGCGAGCGCTCGCGGAGCGGCGGCTCGCACCGGAGGGCGGCGCGAGACGCCGGCTACAGGTCAGCCAGGCACTTGACGTGCGCGACCGCGCTACGGCCTAGGGCGGACAAGGCGTAGCCGCCCTCCAGCATCGACACGATGCGCTTGCCGCAGCATTCGTCGGCCACCGCCTTGAGCTGTTCCGTGGCCCACACGTAGTCGGCCTCGACCAGCCCCAGCGAGCCCATGTCGTCCTCGTAGTGGGCGTCGAAGCCCGCCGACACGAACAGCATCTGCGGGTAGTGGTTCCTGAGTGCCGGCAGCCACACCTCCGACACCACCTGGCGGAACGCATCGCCGCGGCTACCGGCCGACATCGGCACGTTGACCATGTTCGGCGCCGGATTGTCGGTGCCGCTGTACGGGTAGAACGGGTGCTGGAAGATGCTCGCCATCAGCACGCGCGGATCATCGCGGAAGATGTCCTCGGTGCCGTTGCCGTGATGGACGTCGAAGTCGACGATCGCAACCCGTTCCAGGCCGTGCGCCTCCAGCGCATGGCGCGCCGCGATCGCCACGTTGTTGAAGAAGCAGAATCCCATCGCCTTGGTCCGCTCGGCGTGGTGTCCCGGCGGCCGCACCGCGCAGAAAGCGTTCTCGGCCTCGCCGCGGACGACCAGATCGGTGGCCAGAATGCCGGCACCGGCCGCCCGCAGCGCGGCCTTCATCGTATGCGGACACATGGCCGTATCGGGATCGAGGTGGCGGATGCCGTGTTCCGGCACGCTTGCCACCACTTCCTCGACGTAGTCTCGCGGATGGGCTCGAGCGATCTGCTCGATCTCGGCAAGCGGCGCATCGTGAAAACCGAGGTACAGATCAAGTCCGGCCGCAATCAGCCGATCATTGATGGCGGACAGCCGGTCGGGGCACTCGGGGTGATACTCACCCATGTTGTGCAGCCAGCAGTCCCGGTGCGTAATGAACGCGGTGGACGTCATATCCCCCCTTCCCTTCGGAAGCGAAACCTCTTGCTCGGATCGTACTCACACCGACGACGCGGCGTTGAAACGAACGGCCGTTTGTTGTCGTCTCATTATCCACTCAACACCAGCCAACAACAAACAGAGCCATGCGAAACGACGGCCTCGAACGACTGATCGCTGCAGCCAATCAGATCATCCTCGGCAAGGAGCGGCAGATCCGGCTGGCGGTCGCCTGCCTGCTGGCGCGCGGCCATCTGCTGATCGAAGACGTGCCCGGCGTCGGCAAGACCACGCTGGCCCACGCCATCGCGAAGCTGCTGGGTCTCAGGTTCCAGCGCATCCAGTTCACCAGCGACCTGCTGCCGTCGGACATCCTCGGCGTCTCGATCTTCGACCGGGAAGCCAACCGCTTCCACTTCCATCCCGGCCCGGTGTTCGCGCAGCTGATTCTGGCCGACGAGATCAACCGGGCGACGCCGAAGACCCAGAGTGCCCTGCTCGAAGCCATGGAAGAGGACCAGATCACCGCCGACGGCGAAACGCTGCCGCTGCCCGAGCCGTTCTTCGTCATCGCGACGCAGAACCCGCAGAACCAGATCGGCACCTTCCCGCTGCCCGAAAGCCAGCTCGACCGGTTCCTGATGCGGGTGTCGCTGGGATATCCGGACCGCGCGGCAGAACGCGCGCTGCTGCTCGGCGAGGATCGCCGGGCGATGCTGGCAAACCAGGCCGGGGCGATGGAGGACAAGGACTTCGTCGCACTGCAATCGCGCGTTGACGCGATCCATGTCTCGGACACGCTGGCCGACTACGTGCAGGCCCTGCTGGCGGCCAGCCGAAGCCACGGCGGCGACGCCCACGGACTCAGCCCGCGCGCCGGACTCGGCCTGTTGAACGCCGCCCGCGCCTGGGCCCTGATGGAAGGGCGCGAAATGGTGCTGCCGGAGGACGTGCAGGCCGTCTTCCCAGGCATCGCGGGACACCGCCTGCGCAGCGCCGGCGGCGGGCAGGAGAACTCCGCGTCGCTGGTCGAAGGCATCCTGCGCTCGGTCGCGGTCGGATGATGGCGTGGCCGAATCCGCTGCGCGCGCGCCTGAGCGGCTTCCTCGACCGGCGACTGTTCCTGGTCCGGCGGCACGAGGCCCTGCCGCTGCGCCTGCACCACCGACGCATCTTCGTGCTGCCGACGGCCTTCGGCCTGGCTTTCGGCGTGACGCTGCTGACCATGCTGCTGGCCTCGATGAACTATGCCCTCAGCCTGGGCTACGGGCTCACCTTCCTGCTTGCTGCGACCGGCCTGGTCAGCCTGCATCAGACCTTCCGCAACCTGGTCCACCTGGAACTGCTGGGCGCCACCTTCAGCCCCACCCACTGCGGCCAGGCGGCACCGCTGCGGCTGCGCTTCCGCAACCCGTCGGCGAGGCCGCGGATGGCCCTGGAACTGGACGCAGCCGGCGTCGCGCCGGTGCGCTTCGATCTCGATGGCGGCACTGAACAGTCCGTCGTGTTGGCGTTTCCGACCAGCCGCCGCGGCTGGCTGGAATGCGAACGCCTGCGACTCGAGACGCGCTTCCCGCTCGGCCTGATCCGCGGCTGGGCCATTCTGACGCCGGCCGCGCGCGGCCTGGTGTACCCGCGCGCCGAGACCCCGGCCACGGCCTTTCCGGCGAACGGCTGCCTGATCGGCAGCGGCCAGGCGGGCGGCAAGGGGCAGGACGACTTCGCAGGCCTGCGCGAATACCGCGGCGGCGACGCGCCGCGACACGTGGCCTGGAAGCTCGCCGCGCGCAATCCCGACCAACTCCATACCAAGCTCTTCGATGGCGGCGGCGACGTCGAGCTGGTCTTCGACTGGGCGCACCTGCCGCCGGAACTCGACGAGGAAGCGCGCCTCTCCAGGCTGACGCGCTGGGTCATCCAGGCCGCCGAGGAAGGCCTGCCGTTTGCGCTCAAGCTGCCCGACGGGGAATTCCCGCGCGGCAGCGGACAAGATCATATCGACCGCTGCCTGCGGGCGCTTGCACTGCATGGAATCGGCGATGGGCAGCGCTAGGCCGGCGCCGCCACTGCTCCGCTCCCACGGCCACTGGCTGACGGCCGTCATCGCGGTCACGCTGTTGCCGCACGTCAAGTATCTGCCCCATTGGCTCAGCGCGCTGTGTGCCATGCTGCTGCTCTGGCGCACGGCCGTCGACAGCGGTTCCGGACGACTGCCGCACTCCGTCCTGCTGCTGCCGGCCGCGCTGGCTGCGGCCGGCGCCGTCGGAATCGAGTACGGCCACCTCTTCGGCAAGGACCCCGGGCTGGCCCTGCTGGCCGCCTTCGCATGCCTAAAGCTGCTCGAGGCGCGCAGCGTGCGGGACGGCCGTGCACTGGTGCTGCTGAGCTTCTTCCTGCAAGTGGGCCAGTTTCTCAACGGCCAGGAAATCTGGGTGGCCGCCGTCACGCTGGCCGGCACGGCGCTGACGCTGGCATCGATGTCGGCGCTGCAGCGCCGGCTCGCGCCCGCGGCGGCCCTTGCTGCGGCCGGCCGGCTGCTGCTGCTGGCGGCGCCGCTGACCCTTGTGCTCTTCGTGTTGTTCCCGCGCATCCCGGGGCCGCTGTGGGGCCTGCCGACCGATGCCTTCTCGGCGCTGAGCGGCCTGTCGGACAGCATGAGTCCCGGCAGCATCAGCAAGCTGGTCCAGTCCGGCAGGATCGCGTTTCGCGCCGACTTCGAAGGGCCCATACCGCCGCCGCGCGAGCGCTACTGGCGCGGTCCGGTGTTGAGCGTGTTCGACGGACACAGCTGGAAGCCGGGTTATTCGACCCTTGCGCGCGAACCGTCCTTCGACCATACCGGTCCGTTCTACGACTACCTGCTGACGCTCGAGCCGCACAATCAGCCATGGCTGCCAGCGCTGGACTACTCGTACGGAACGCCGCCCGGCGCGCGCTATTCGAGCGACCTGCAATACATGTCGATCACCCCTTTGCGAACACGCATGCACATCGCGCTGCGGGCCTATCCACAGGCCACCGCCGGCGTCGACGAGGCGCCCTACCGGCTGCGGCACGACCTCAGACTGCCTGCGGGCTCCAACCCCCGCACCGCCGAGCTGGGCCGCCAGGTCGCCGATGGCCACGCGGCGCCGGCTGCTCGGATCGACGCGTTGATCCGCTACTTCCGGGAGCAGCGGCTCGAATACACGCTCAAGCCTCCGCTGCTCGGCCGGCACACGGCCGACGAATTCCTGTTCGACACGCGGCAGGGGTTCTGCGAGCACTTCGCCTCGGCCTTCGCGATCGCGGCCCGCGCCGCAGGCGTTCCGGCCCGGGTCGTCACCGGCTATCAGGGCGGCGAGCTCAATCCCCACGACGGCGGTCTGGTGGTCCGCCAGTCGGACGCCCATGCCTGGGTCGAGGTATGGCTGGCCGGCGCTGGCTGGCGCCGCGTCGACCCCACCGCCACGTCGAATCCGCGCCGCATCGACAGCGGGATCGCCGAAGCCCTGCCGGACAGCCCGGCTCTGCCGCTGTTCATGCAGCCGCGCATGGCCTGGCTGCGCTCGCTGCAACTGCGCTGGGAGGCCGTCGAAAACGGCTGGAACCAGTGGATCCTGGGCTACAACGACGAGCGCCAGCGCAACTTCCTCGAGATCCTCGGACTGAGCAACGCCGACTACCGGCAACTTGTCGTCGCGCTGCTGATCATCGTCGGCACGATGATGCTGGCAGCCCTCGCCTGGTCGCTGCGCCTGCACGTCGGCGGTGATGTCCTGGATCGTCACTGGCGGCTTTTCTGCAAGCGACTGGCGCGCGCGGGCACGCGCCGCGCACCCTGGCAGGGACCGCTCGAGTTCGGCGCCTACGCGGCCGGGAGACACCCTTCGCGTGCCGGCGAGATCGATTTCATCGCACAGCGCTACGCGCAACTGCGCTATGGTCGGGACAGACCCGGCCGCGCGGCGGTCACCGAGCTGGGGCAACGAATCAGAAGGCTGCGACTGAAATGAATCTTCACCCACGCCCGCCGCGTTCGCCGGCGGCCGAGATCACGGGCGTGCCCGACCGGTGCGTCGCGAAGCTATCGCCACCGTCGCCAGGGCAATCCGGCCGGAGGGCACGATGAAATCCAACCGGATCGCGACAGCGTTCGCCTGCGGCCTGCTGCTGTCGCCGCTGGCCGCCGCCGCTCCGCTCGATCTGGCCGGTCTGCCGAAAGCGAGGGACTTCGCCGAACGCATGGCGCTCGAGCATGGCTTCGATTCCGAACAGGTGCTGGCGCAGTTGGCCCGGACCACCTATCAGGGCAAGGCCATCCGCCTGGTCACACCGTCGAAGAAATCCGGCCCCAGATCGTGGCAGGCCTACCGGGCGCGCTTCATCGAGCCGGTACGGATCCGCGCCGGACTCGAATTCTGGTCGGCCAACCGGGCCGCGCTGGAACGTGCCGAGCAGCAGTACGGCGTGCCGGCCGACATCCTCCTCGGCATCATCGGCGTCGAGACGGTGTTCGGCCGCAACACCGGTGCGTTCCCGCTGCTCGATGCGCTGGCCACGCTGGCCTTCGACTACCCGCCGCGGGAGACCTTGTTTCGGCGCGAACTGGAGCAGTTGTTCCTGCTCGCGCGGGAAAGCGGCAGAAATCCGGCCAGCTACACCGGCTCCTACGCCGGCGCAATCGGCTATCCGCAGTTCCTGCCCAGCAGTGTGCGCCGCTTCGCAGTGGATTTCGACGCCGACGGCAGCGTCGACCTGGAAGGCAGCGCGGCCGACGCGATCGGCTCGGTGGCGCGCTACCTTTCCGAGCACGGCTGGCGGCCGGGCGAGCGCATCGCCGAGCCGGCGATCCTCGCCGCCGGCACCGATCCGTCGCCGCTGCTCGCTGCCGGCATCGAACCCGCCCTGGATCGTGGCACGCTCGCCGAGGCCGGCCTGCAACTGCCCGCAGGCATCGAGCGGGCAACGCTGGTGGACCTCGAGACGCCCGGCAGGCCCACCGAGTACTGGCTCGGCTACCGCAACTTCTACGTGCTCACCCGCTACAACCGCAGCAGTTTCTACGCCATGGCGGTGTTCCATCTCGCTGCGGCGCTGCGCGAGGCACGCTTGAGCGTCGGTCGCGTGGCGCGCGGCGGCGGCCCGCGCTAGCGATCCGGACGCAGTCGTTCAGAGCAGAGCGTCGCGCGACATGCCGTGGCGCTTCAGGATGCGCCGCAGCTGGCCGAGCGCTTCGAGCTGGATCTGGCGCACCCGCTCCCGCGTCAGGCCGAGCTGCTCGGCCAGTTCCTCCAGCGTCCTGACCTCGGTGTCGTCGAAGCCGTAGCGGTGGCGGATAACGAACCGCTGCTTGTCGGACAGCAATTCCAGCCACTCGGACACCAGCGATTCGACCTCGCTGCTCTGGACCTGCTGGTCGAGCGTCTCCAGATGATCGTCGGCCAGCGATTCGCCGATCGACAGACTCGGATCGATATCGAGCGGCGCATCGAGCGAGGCGGTGTGTTCGGACAGGGCCAGGATGCCGCGAACCACCTCGATCGGCTTGTCGAGCCGCTTCGCCACCTCCTCCAGCGTGGACTGCCCGCTGCCCTCCGCCTCGACGCTGCGCTGGGCGCGCAACACCTGGTTGAGTTCCTTCACCACGTGCACCGGCAGGCGGATCGTGTGCGACTGGTTCATGATCGCGCGCTCGATGTTCTGCCGAATCCACCAGGTCGCATAGGTGGAAAAGCGGAAACCCCGTTCCGGATCGAACTTCTCGAGCGCGTGCATCAGGCCCAGATTGCCTTCCTCGACCAGATCGAGCAGCGGAATGCCCCGATTGAGGTAGTGCTTGGCGATATTCACGACCAGGCGCAGATTGCGTTCGATCATGACCTGCCGGGCTCCGAAATCCCCCTCTCGCACGCGGCGCGTAAGAGCCTTTTCCTCGTCGGCGGTCAGCAGCGGATTGGCACCGATCTCGTTTAGGTAGAGCTGCGTGACGTCGCTCAGGAACTCGCTCTCGAAAGACGGCGCGGGCGTCTGTCGAAAGGCTTCCAGCTCAGGCGGTAGATCCGGATCCCGGCTCTCTTCGTCTTCACTGGAGACCGGATCGAACATGCGCATCCTCTCAGCGGGCAGGTAGGTACCTGGTCGGATCCACCGGCTTGCCCTGCCTGCGGATCTCGAAGTGCAACTTCGGCCGATCGCTGTCGGAACTTCCCAGCGTGGCGATCTGCTGTCCCTTGTCGACCGATTCGCCCTCTTTGACCATCAACTGGTCGTTGTGGGCGTATGCACTAAGGTAGTTGGAGTCGTGCTTGATGATGACCAGTTTACCGTAGCCGCGCAAGCCGGTTCCCGAGTACACGACCTTGCCGGGGGCGGCCGCGAACACAGGCTCGCCGGTATTGCCCGAGATGTCGAGGCCCTTGCGCGCACTGCTCTCGGAGAAGCCGCCGATGATCTTGCCGGCGGCCGGCCACGACCAGTTGATACCGTCGACTCGGCGGCTCTCGGCCGACACCGCCGCCTCGGGTACCGCTGGTACCATCGGCGCCGGCTGCGGCATCGCGACCGGAGCCGGCGGCGCGGTAGTGCCGCGTTGCAGTGCCGCCCAGGCCTCGTCGCTGTAGGGCTGGACGCCACCGAGCGGGGCCGACTTGACCTCCGGCGGCGCCGGCGACGGCACCTGCCCGGGCGTGGCTATCGGACTCACCTCGACCGGCGACGCCGGTGCGATCGGCTGCACCACCACGCCTTCGGGCGGAACCACGCGGATCTCGCGCCCCACTTCGAGCCGGTTCGGGTCGTCGAGCTGGTTCCACGCCGCCAGATCGTGGAAGGTCACGCCATGCTCCTGCGCAATGCGGTGCAAGGTGTCGCCCTGCTTGATGATGTAGTAGCCCGGCCTGGCCACCGCCACGGCCGGCTCCGCTGCCGCCGGACCATGGTCGCTGACCGGCGCCGCGATACGGGTCGTGCAAGCGCCGAGCACCAGGCTCAGCGCAGCGCACAATGAGATTGCAGGCGAGATTCGAGTACGCACTTTCATTCCGTTCCAGTCAGCAGCGGCACGAAACGCACCGCCTCGCTTCGCGTTTCGCGAAAGGCGTTGCCGTTGCGCTCGACCAGCAGCAGGCGCTGCTCGACCGCACCGACCGGCATGACCAGCCGCCCTCCGTCCGCGAGTTGTTCCTTCAAGGCCTGCGGCACACTTGCCGCGGCCGCCGCGAGAATGATCGAATCGAACGGCGCGGCCTCGGCCAGCCCCATGCTGCCATCCGCGTATTTCAGCCGCAGGTTGGGCAGCCTCAGCGTACGCACGTTCTCCTTGGCGCGGTCTAGCAATTGCCGGATGCGCTCCAGCGCGAATACTTCGCTCGCCAGATGCGCCATGATCGCGGCCTGGTAGCCGCAACCGGCACCGATCTCCAGCGTCTTGCCCAGCGGCCGACCTCCGCTCCGGAGCAATTCCAGCATGCGCGCCACCACGTAGGGCTGCGAAATCGTCTGCTGGCGCAGCAGCGGCAGCGCGGTATCTTCGTAGGCGCGGGTTGCCAGAGCCTCGTCCACGAAGATGTGCCGCGGCACCGCCTGCATCGCTTTCAGCACGGCTTCGTCCTTGACGCCCTGGGCCCGCAGCCGCTCGACCATCCGGCTGCGCGCCCGCGCCGCCTGGTCGCCGTATCCACCGAAGCGGGCGTTCATTGCGCCAGCCATTCCGAGACCGGTTCGAACAGCGCGCGGTGCGTCAGATCGATCTGCAGCGGCGTCACCGACACGTAGCCGTTCTCGACCGCGTGGAAATCCGTGCCCTCGCCGGCATCCTGCGCGCCTCCGGCGGCGCCGACCCAATACACGGTCTCGCCGCGGGGCGTCACGCTGCGGACCACCGGTTCGGCCTTGTGGCGGCGGCCCAGCCGCGTCACCCGGATGCCCTTCAGGTCCTCGAACGGCCGGTCCGGCACATTGACGTTCAGCAGCACCGGCTGGGGAAAAGGGCGGCGCTGCAGGTGCTCGACCAGTTGGCGCGCGACTTTCGCCGCAGCGCCAAAGTCCGTCGCCGACTTGGCCGCCAGCGATACCGCCAGCGACGGCACACCGAGCAGGAAGCCTTCCGTCGCAGCGGCAACGGTGCCGGAATACAGCGTGTCGTCGCCCATGTTGGCGCCGTGATTGATGCCCGATACCACCATGTCGGGCAGTTCTTCCAGCATGCCGGTCACGGCCAGGTGCACGCAGTCGGTCGGCGTGCCATTGACGTAATGGAAGCCGTTCGCCAGCCGCTTCAGCGACAAAGGCCTGTCGAGCGTCAACGAGTTGCTGGCACCGCTGCGATCCCTCTCCGGCGCCACCACCGTGACATCGGCGATCCCCCCCAAACAGGTCGACAACGCACCGATGCCGGGCGCGAAATAGCCGTCGTCATTGCTGATCAAGATGCGCATCAGGGTCTTGCCTAGGGTCTGCGTTTGCCACTCGCCGGGCCGCTCGAAATGTGCCGCAAGCAGCGGCGGATATTAGCACAGGCGGCTAGCCCCGCTCGGCCAGCCGGGGCGCCGCCTCGGCCGCCGACGCGGCATGCAGCAGCCGCGCCAGCGGCGGGACCTCGCCGTCGAGCACGTCGGCCAACAAGCGTTCGATCTCGTTTGCCGGCAGAGGTTTGCTGAACAGATGGCCTTGGATCATGTCGCACTCGCCGCGTTGCAGGAAACTCAGTTGCTCGATCGACTCGACACCCTCGGCCACGACTCGCATGCCGAGGCCGTGGGCCAGCACCATGATCGTGCCGGCAATCGTCTTGCACTCCTCGTTGTCGGCCAGATCCTTGACGAAGGAACGATCGATCTTCAGGACATCGACCGGGAAGTGGCGTAGATAGCTGAGGCTCGAGTAGCCGGTACCGAAGTCGTCGATCGACAGTTTGATCCCGATCGACTTCAGCTTCTCGAGCGCGCCGATCGTCGAGCCCGCATGATGCATGATCATGCTCTCGGTCAGTTCCAGCTCGAGCGCCTCGGCCGGCAGCGCAGAATGCCGCAGCGCACTCTCGACGCTTTGCGGCAACTGCCCGTGGCGGAACTGGCGCGCCGATATATTGACCGCCACGCCGACCGGAAGGCCGCTGCGCCTCCGCCATTCGGCCGCATCGGCACAGGCGCGATCGAGCGCCCATTCGCCGATCGGCACGATCAGGCCGGTCTCCTCGGCCAGCGGGATGAAATCGAGCGGCGAAATCATGCCGCGCTGCGGATGCCGCCAACGAATCAGCGCCTCGACGCCGGCTATCGATCCCGTCATCAGGTCGAGCTTGGGCTGGTAGTGCAGCACGAACTCCTCGCGCTCCAGCGCGCCGCGCAGATCCGCCTCGAGCGACAGCAGCTTCATCGCCCGATCGTTCATCCCCTGCTGGTAGTAGCGAAAGCAGTTTCCGCCGTGTTCCTTGGCCGCATACATGGCGGCATCCGCGTTGCGCAGCAGCGCCTCGGCGGACGAGCCGTCGGCCGGTGCCAGGCTGACGCCGACACTGGCCGTGACGTAGAGCTGCTGGCCGGGCAAGTCCACCGGCGCCGCCAGCGCCAGCTCGATCTTGCCGATCACCTTGGTGACGCCCAGATCGGCCGGCAGTTCCGCCAGCACCACGGCAAACTCGTCGCCTCCGATCCTGGCCACCGTGTCGCCATGCCTGACGCAGGACTCCAAGCGCCGCCCGACGGCCTTGACGACGGCGTCGCCGGCGCCATGCCCGAGGCTGTCGTTGATGAACTTGAAGCGGTCGAGGTCGAGCATCAGCACCGCCGCCTGGCGCCCCGAGCGATTGGCATGCGCCACGGCCTGATCGATGCGGTCCGTCAGCAGCACCCGGTTGGCCAGACCGGTCAGTCCGTCGTGGGTGGCGCTATGACGCAATTCGTCCTCGAAGTCGATCCGCTCGGTGACGTCCGTGATGACGCTGATGTAGTGCGTACGATTGCCCTGATCGTCGAGGACCGGCGAAACGCTGATCTCGGCCCAGAAGACCTGCCCTTCCTTGCGGTAGTTGCGCAGCAGCACTTGTCCGCTGTGCCCCCTGCGCAGCGCGTCCCGCAGCCGTTCGATACCCGCCTGCTCCCAGTCTTCGCCGAGCAGGAAGCGGGGATTCCTGCCCTCGACCTCGGTTTGCCGGTAGCCGGTGATCCGTTCGAACGCGGGATTGACGTAGATGATCGGGTTGTCGTCGGCCTTGCTGACGCGGCTTATGATAATGGCATTGTTCGACGACTCGATCGCGCGATTGCGGATCTTGAGCTCCTCCTGGGCCGCCTTGCGGGCCGAGATGTCCCGCCCCATCAGTACCAGTTGCCAACGCCCGTCCAGTTGGGTGGCCGAGGTGGAGGCCTCCACCGTGACCAGGCTGCCGTCGCTGCGCCGCACGTCGAACTCCACGGTCTTGCCGACGAAGCCCCCTTGTCCGGCAGCGGCCATCTCCGCCAGTGCGGACGTGACGGGCGACAGCCCTTCGGCCGTGATCAGCCGTTCCAGGCAATCCCTGCCCAGTACTTGCTGCTGCGTAAAGCCGGTGATGCGTTCGGCCGCTGCGTTCCAGTAGCTGATCCTGCCGTCGGCCTCGATCATCACGATCGCATCGTGCGCCGAGGCACTGATGCTGCGAAAGCGCTGTTCGCTTTCGCGCAGCGCCTGCTCGGCGAGTTCGCGCCGGTCTCTGGTCGCGAGCGACCACATGCCGTAGGCCAGGTCGTCCGCCAGTTCGCGCAGCAGTCCTTGTTCGTCGCCGGCGAATCCCTCCGCCGCCTCGGAATGGATTTCCAGCACCCCGAGCACGGTTTCACCACTGCGCAGGGGCAGCGCGATCGAACTGCGCACCGTCGTGTCTTGGCCTGCGGCCGCGTCCACGGCCGCGCCGACGGCCGTCGGATCGCGCTCGATCACCGTCCGTGCCTCCTTCACGGCAAGCTCCGCGGCCTGCGCCGCGTCCTCGCTGCGCAACACGTAGGCCTGCGCAGCCCCGCGGTCGCCGTGTTCCGCGAGCAGTCGCCAACGGTTCCCCTGCCCGTCGGGCCGGCTGACCGAGGCGTAGCGATAGCCGCCCTGATCGATCAGGCTGCGGCAGGTCTTGTGCAGCAGACTCGGCTCGTCTTCCGCGTGCACCAGATTCTGGTTCGCCTCGGACAGCACCCGCAGGGTCCGGTTGAGGCTGGCCAGTTCGCGTTCGGCCCGCTTGCGTTCGGTGATGTCCTCCTTGACCGCGACGAAATGCGAAATCGTGCCCTCGGCATCGCGTACCGCAGAGGCGATCATGTGCTCCCAGAACAGTTCGCCGTTCTTCTTGCGATTGAGGATCTCGCCCGCCCATTGGCGCCCGGCCAGGATGCTGGTCCAGAACTCGCGGTAGAACTCGCGCGACATCAGACCGGAACTGACGATCGACGGCTTCCGCCCGACCGCCTCCTCCATGTCGTATCCGGTCAGTTCGCAGAAACGGGGGTTGATGTATTCGATGACTCCGTCGCGGTCGGTGATCACGACCGTCGCCGGACTCTGTTCGATCGCACGCTGCAGCTTGCGTAGATCCGACTGGGCGGCCGCCCGCTCGGTGTGGTCGACCAGCGTACCGATCACGGCCGGCCTCTCGTCGAACTCGGTGCGCGAGCCGAACACCTCGCATTCGCGCGCACTCCCGTCGGGCAGCAGGATGCGGCACTCGAAGCGCAGCTTCGGCGTGGCCCCTTCGAGGCATTCATTCAACTGGGCGCCAATCCTCTCGCGGTCACGCGGATCGACCGTATCCTCGAAGGCCAGATCGACGACGTCGCAAGCCGCCCGCCCGACGATGCCGGCGAATCGTCGGTTAACGTAGGTGAAACGTCCGCCGCGCAGCAGGAACACCCCGACCCCGGCATGCTCGACCAGGACGCGAAACTTCTCCTCCGCCTGGGCACGCTGCTGGGCATTGCTGCGCACCGACGCCACCAAGCTGTTTACCCGCGCTGCGGACCGGTCGAGAGCCCGCGCCAAGTCGCCGATCTCGTTCGCCTCGGCGGCGGCAAACTGCTGCCGATAGTCGTCGGCGGAGAAGTCCCTCGCCGCCAGGGCCAGCCTGGACAGCGGTTGCAGCACTCTGCGGTGAAGTCCGAACAGGAGCAGGGCCACCACCACCAGGTCGAGCAGACCGATCGTGACGGCGGCAAAGCGCATCCGATCGTGCAGCCGGTCCAGTTCCTTCGCGGCAAGGAAATGCACTGCGCCGATCGACGCCTCGAGTTCCCGCGCCATCGTTTCCAGACGCACGACGGCGGTTTCGTCGCCACCGGCGCGCACGCTGCGCATGGCATCGTAGGCGGCGTGCAAGCGTTGCCAGTCCCGCGCCATGTCGCCCCACAATACATCGAGCTGGGTATCGTCTTCGGTCAGCCCGCTGGTCGGCTGGTCGGAGATCCGGGCGGCAGCGACTTCGGCGTCGACCGGCGCGAACAGGTACTCGCGCACCCGTGGATCGCCGGCACGCGGATGCTGATGCGTTGCGATGATGCGCCGGGTCAGCCGATACAGATCGCTGGTCGTGACAACCGCCGTGGACACGGCATCGATCTTGGCCAGCAGCAGATGCCCGAGCGCCATGTTCAACAACGCCAGCACGACCAGTGCGGCAAGCGCGAGTTGAGCCTTGTAGCGAATGGTCGAACGGGTCATCGGGTGCCTGCATTCAGCCGGGGCGCCATCGCCCCCGGTCGCGATTCAGAAATAACGGCCGAACGCCCGCGTCCTTGAACGCCTGCCCCGGTCGGCGGGACATCCCGAAGGGAAAGCGAAAAAACAAAAAGGGCCGGTCTCGGACCGGCCCTTCAATGTGCTGCGATACCACTCGAATTGTTCTGGCGCGCCCGGCAGGATTCGAACCCACGACCCCCTGGTTCGTAGCCAGGTACTCTATCCAACTGAGCTACGGGCGCAAAGAAGCAAGAATTATACCGACTTACTCGCTCCTGTAAACATCTTTTTGGCGGAGAGAGAGGGATTCGAACCCTCGATACGGGTTTTGCCCGTATGCTCCCTTAGCAGGGGAGTGCCTTCGACCTCTCGGCCATCTCTCCGCGCGACGGAGGCGGAATATTAATGACTTCCCCCGCGCCGGTCAAACCGATCTTGATCTCGGAGGCCGAAATCATCCGGATGTCGAGACCCTCTTCCGTCGGCGTGCGGAACATCCTCGACGCGACACCCGGATGTAAGCGCATGCCGACGCCGGCGGTGGAGACCTCAGCCATGCTCCGGTCCGTCGATCTCGCAGACCGCCGCGGGCACTGAGCTGTTCCAGCATGGACGTCGCCCTGTGGCAGTCTCCGCGCCGGACCGCAAATGAGAAGCCCGTCGCGCCCCTTGTGCCGGACAAACATGACGCCGTCGATGTTCTGCTCGGCCACCGGCCCGAGGATCCGGTGCGTGATGGCAGGCTTGTCGGGCACGCCCTGCACGGTGCAGCTTCGCCTCGTCGCACTTGAATGCGAGTCCGGAAACGATCGGCTGTTCGATGTCTGCGCCTTCCTCGACAGCAATCGGCGTTCCCCCGCCCTCGTCTTCGGCGCTCGGTAGAACACGCAGTCCGATCTTGTACCGGCCGGCGCCTGCCCGATGTGCGGGATCCGCGCGGGATCCCCGACCGAAGCGCTGCGGTACTGCTGGAGCACGCTTATCCATTGCCGCTCGCCGGGCGTCGCCACGAAGACGCGGATTGCAGCACCACCACGGCCAGCCGACGGCGCCCCGCGGCTCCCGCCGATCGCATCGCACGGAACCCGCGGCCGAACCTGCGTGACTAAGGGTCAGGACGGGCTGGCCATGGGCGTTGTGATGAATTTAACATCAATACGAAATCGGCACAGAATCATTGTTGTATCTACTTCGAATACTCGCATATACTCCGAACACCCTATGACTAAAGTTGTAGGCCGAAACAGTCCTGGCACCCATGAGAAGCAGGCATTCCAATTCGTTCTAGAGAGGACATACAGCAATGAAGTCTAGCGATCCGAAAGACGTGCGCGAGATTCGCCGCAAGCTGGGCATGAACCAGTCGCAGTTCTGGTCGAAGATCGGCGTCACGCAGAGTGGCGGCTCCCGCTACGAGAGCGGCCGCAACATTCCGCGCCCGGTGCAGGCTTTGCTCCGACTGGTCCACGTCGAGCAGATCGACATCAACAAGGCCCGCCGCGAGGATTTCGAGGTGGCGGAGTACCTGAAGAGCACCAACCCGGAGCTGTTCAAGACGCTCAAGAAGGAAGCTCGCGCCGCGCGCAAAAAGTAAGGCCGCGGACGGTGAACGGGCTCAGGGGCTGACGCGGGTCGTCAGCCCCGTTTCGTTGGCGATCCGCCGCCCGACCTCTTCGAGCCGGGAATCCGGCAGCTTGGAGATGCGCGCCGCTTCGGGCTGCATCGACTGCCGCGCCACGCCGTACAGCAAGACGCCCCGCACGCCCGCGTCGCGGGCCTGGCGCAGCAAGGCCAGGTAGGCATCCAGCGCCGCCGGCGATGGCTCCGCCCCGTCCCAGGCGAACAAACAGCTCTGGATCCAGGTCGGACACGCCGCGGCACAGCGCGCGAGCTGCCGCAGGGTGCTTGCCGGAGCACGCGCGACACCGTTGATGCGCAACACGTCCGCCGCATCGGCGGCATCCACTTTGAACCATACCTCGCCACCGTAGCGGGCCAGGCCGGCAATGCCTGCCAGCACGCCCGAACGTCCGACCAGCGATCCATTCGTGATCAACCTCAGCGGCACTTCGTTGCCGTAGCCGACGGCCTCGCGAGTCCGCCCGACCCGCTCGACGATGTCGGCGAAACCCGCCGCGCTGGTCGGCTCGCCATTGCCGGAAAACGCGATGTCGCGCAGCGAGCGCAGGCCTTCCGGCACGTGGCGTTGCATGAATTCGCCCGTCTTCAGCTCGCCCAGGAACCCATCGAGTTCCCGGCACAGCAGGGCCACGTCGATTTCCGGCGCCCGCCCGCGCACCAGGCCGGGGACCTGGCAATAGACGCAATGCCAGTTGCAAGCGTTGTTCGGATTCAGATTGATGCCCACCGATACGCCGCCCGCGCGGCGCGACACCACCGGATAGACGTAGGTCAGGCCGAGCACCTGGCGATTGTGATCGCTGGTCTGCAACACGCCGTTCGTTTCTGCCATGTTCGATTCCACTGGACCGGCCGCTCGGCAGCCGATGCTACAATCGGCGCCCGAGCGCCACCTAGCCGAAGCATGCAGATTACCCGACGACTGGAATTCGATGCAGGCCATCGCATTCCCGACCACGCCAGCCAGTGCCGGCACCTGCACGGGCATCGCTACGCCCTCGAACTGACCCTGACCGGGCAGGTGATCCGCAAGCCCGGCGATCCGGCCAACGGCATGGTGATGGATTTCGGCGACATCAAGGCGATCGCGCAGAAACATCTGGTCGACGCCTGGGACCACGCATTCCTGGCCTATGCTGGCGACGCGCAACTGGTAACGCTGCTGGCGGCCATTCCGGGCCACAAGACGGTGCTGCTGGATGCCGTCCCGACGGTCGAGAACCTGGCGCTGGAAGCGTTCCGGATCCTCGATCCGCTCTACATCGACGCGTATGGCAACCAGCTGTCGCTCGAGCGCGTGCGGCTCTTCGAGACGCCGAATTGCTGGGCGGACGTGGACCGAGGCTCCCGCTAGCCAGCGGGGTCGCCGACCGGATGCCTGGCCGGCGAAGATGGGGGGTACTGCTGGCGGAGAGGGTGGGATTCGAACCCACGGTACGGCAAGCCGTACACTTGATTTCGAGTCAAGCCCGTTCGACCACTCCGGCACCTCTCCGCTTCGGTCCGAAAACCGAAGCCGCGCATTATACAGTCGTTGCAGCCCTTGTATACCCCTTGCGAGCAGATGCAGCGAAGCATGGCTTCAGGCGGCGTCCTTCTTCTGCAGCCGCGGCATCAGTTCGTCGTAGGCGCGCACCGCCTCGGCGGCGTACATCAGCGTCGGGCCGCCCCCCATGTAGGTGCAGACGGCCAGCGTCTCCATCAGTTGCTCGCGGCTGACGCCAAGCCTGATCAAGGCCTTGACGTGGAAGCCGATGCAGGCGTCGCAGCGCGACGAGACGCCGATCGCGAGCGCGATCAGTTCCTTGTGCAGCGCCGACAGGCTGCCCGACTTCATCGCCGCCTTCGCAAGATCGCCGAATCCCTTCATCGCCTCCGGCACTTCGCCGCGCATCGCATCCAGGGCAGAAGAGACATCCGAGGTGATTTGTACGAACGATTTGCCCGACATGACTCGACTCCATAGTTAAATTAGAAATTACTAATTTATCACATCTAGGTGACTTCTGCCGCTGCCTGCGGTATCAATTCGATCCGCACGACTCGCACGGCCACCGTGGACGAACGCCCTTATCCCGATTCCCGCCGCCCCCTGCTCCGCGCGCTGGCTGCACTGCCCGCGCTGGCATTGCTGACAGCCTGCGAAAGAGCGCCCCGCGCCCGACTGCTGAGCGCCGGCGAGCTGGGTGAGCTGCGCGTCGCGACGCGCAAGGATGCCGTCTCCTATCGGGACGGGCCGGGCGGCGCGCCCGAGGGCTTCGAGCACGACCTGCTGCTCGCGTTCGGCGAATATCTGGGCGTGCCGGTCCGCTTCCAGCTGATGCCGACCTCGGCCGCGGCATTGCACGCGGCCGAGGTCGGCAACGTCCATCTGGCCGCCGGCGGGCTGATCCGCAACGACGAGCGCCGGCTGCACTGGTCGTCGCCGGTGCGGCGGGTCGATTACGTGCTGGTGGGCCGCGACGAGGGGCCGACCGTCGACAACGAGACTTCGCTGGTGGGGCATCGCATCGGCGTGCGCGACGGTTCGGTACCGGCACGCGAGATTCGGGACATGCAGCGCCGGGTGCCGGGCCTGCGCATCGCGTTCGCCCGCTTCGGTGGCGAGACCGAGTTGATGGAGCGAGTCGCGGGCGGCGAACTGGACTTCGCCGCTGCCGACCGGCTGGCCTACCAGGTGATGACCAACTACCACCCCGATCTGCGCGTCGCGCTAGCGCTGAATCTGCGAGCGGACACGGGCTGGGCACTGGCGCCCGATACGGCCGACGAGTTGTCGCAAAAGGTGGACGCCTTTCTCGCCGAGGCCCGCGACAACGGCCTGCTCGACCGCATCGCCGAGCGCTACTTCGGCCACGTGGAGCGGCTGGACGGGCAGCGCGTGGCCGCCTTCCTGGCCCGCATCCAGAGCCGGCTGCCGAAGTACCGCGAGATGTTCATCGACGCCGGCCGGAGCTATGGCCTGGACTGGCGCCTGATCGCCGCGGTGGCCTACCAGGAGTCCCAGTGGGATCCGCTCGCCACCTCCTACACCGGCGTGCGCGGCATGATGATGCTGACCTCCGAAACCGCCGCACGACTCGGTATCGACAACCGGCTGGATGCCCGCGAGAGCATCATGGGCGGTGCCCGCTACCTGTCGATGCTGCGCGACGAACTGCCCGAGGAGATCGCGGAACCCGACCGCAGCTGGATGGCGGTGGCGGCCTACAACGTGGGCATGGGTCATCTGCGCGGTGCCGGCGCGCTGGCCCGCAGTCTCGCCAAGGACCAGACCAGTTGGAGGGACATGAAGAAGGTCTTGCCGCTGATCTCTCGTCCGGCCTATGCCGCCAGGCTGCGCTCGGGCCTGGGTCGAGGCGGCGAGGCGGTAATCATGGCCGAGTCGGTGCGCAGTTACTACGACATCCTGGCGCGCTTCGAGCCCAACGAGGCCGAAAACCCGGCCGAGACGCCGCAGGACTCCTCTGCGGCGGGCGTGCCGACGCCTCAGGACGCCAGCACTTCGACGCCGCCCATGTAGGGCACCAGCGCCGGCGGCACGACCACCGAGCCGTCGGCCTGCTGGTAGTTCTCCAGCACCGCGACCAGCGTGCGACCGACCGCTAGGCCGGAGCCGTTCAAGGTGTGCACGTACTCGTTCTTGCCCTGTGCATTCTTAAAGCGCGCCTGCATGCGCCGCGCCTGGAAAGCGCCGGTGTTCGAGCAGGACGAGATTTCACGATAGGTGTTCTGCGCCGGCAGCCAGACTTCCAGATCGTAGGTCTTGGCCGCCGAAAAGCCCATGTCGCCGGTGCACAGTACGATCTTGCGGTATGGCAGTTCGAGCTTCTGCAGAATCGCCTCGGCATGGCCGGTCAGTTCCTCCAGCGCATCCCACGAGGTGTCCGGCGTTTCGATGCGCACCAGTTCGACCTTCTCGAACTGGTGCTGGCGAATCATGCCACGCGTGTCCTTGCCGTAGGAGCCGGCCTCGGAACGGAAGCACGGCGTGTGGCAGACGAACTTCATCGGCACTGATTCAGCCGTCTGCAGTACGTCCCGCGCGATATTAGTGACCGGCACTTCGGCGGTCGGAATCAGGTAGAAATGCCCGCCGTCGGCCTTCGGCACGCGAAACAGATCCTCCTCGAACTTCGGCAGCTGACCGGTACCGAACATGCTGGCCGGATTGACCAGGTAGGGCACCGAAACCTCCGTGTAGCCGTGCTCACGGGTGTGGACGTCCAACATGAACTGGGCCAGCGCCCGGTGCAGTCGAGCGACGCCGCCGCGCATCAACGCGAAGCGGCTGCCCGAGATCTTGGCGGCGGTCTCGAAATCGAGCCCACCCAGCGCCGCGCCCACGTCCACGTGGTCGCGCGCCTCGAAATCGAAGCTGCGCGGCGTCCCCCAGCGCAGCACTTCGACATTGTCGCCCTCCGAAGTGCCGACTGGCACCGAATCGTGCGGCAGGTTCGGCAGCGCCGCGACGAAATCGTTGATGCGGGCCAGCAACTCGGCCAGTTGCTGCTCGTTCTGCTTCAGTTCCTCGCCGATCCCGCCCACCTCGGCCATCACGGCCGAGGCGTCCTCGCCCTTGCCTTTCAGCACGCCGATCTGCTTGGACAGCGCGTTGCGCCGCGCTTGCAGTTCCTGGGTACGCGACTGCAGGCCCTTGCGGGCTTCCTCCAGCGCGGCGAAAGCCGCAGTGTCGAGTTTCATGCCACGGGTGGCGAGGGCGGCGGCCGTGTTTTCGAGCTGGCCGCGAAGAAGCTGGATATCGAGCATGAGGGAGGCGGTCGAACGCAGTGCTGAAAGACAGGGATTCTAACCGCTCAGCGGCCCGCCTTGCGCAGCGCAATGCGGCGCCGATAGCGTGACTCAATCGAGGCATGCGTTCGAACGCAGAAACTTTTTTCGCCTGCCGCACTCTTTTGAGCCATATTAAGGGTCTTCAGAGGAGCCGCGAAAAGATGGCGCCCGAAAACACCGGAGGAGAACCATGCTTTCCATCAGGGATTGCCTCGATTATTGCGACCTGACCGACGACGAAGTCGCACTGATCGCCGAACACGAGGACATACCCGACGCCGCCGCGGCACAGATCGCCTGCGGCTTGGTGCAGACGCCTGAGGGCGTGCTGATCCTGACCCGCTACATGGCCGACCTGCTGAGCCGCGCCGAACGCCGTGGCGACCGCGAAAAGGCCGAACGGGTCCGCACGATCTGCGCCCGCTTCCAGCAGGATCATCCGCTGGTGCACTAGGTTCGGTTGGCGGGCTCAACCCCCGCTCTTGCGCTGCGCCCGCCAACTCGCGTCGAGTTGGCGAAGACGGCGGAGCTTGTCGCCGATCTTCGCTTCCATGCCGCGCTCGGTCGGGCGGTACCAGTCCGGCCGCGCCATGCCGTCCGGCAGATAGACCTCACCGGCGGCGTAGCCCTCGGGCTCGTCGTGCGCGTAGCGGTAGGCCTTGCCGTAGCCCAGACCCTTCATCAGCCGGGTCGGCGCGTTGCGCAGGTGCAGCGGCACCGGCATCGAGGCACCTTCCGCTACCGCCTTGCGGGCCGCCTTGTAGGCCACATAGACGGCATTCGACTTGGCCGCGCAGGCGAGGAACACCGCCGCCTGCGCCAGCGCCAGTTCGCCTTCCGGCGAACCCAGCCGCTCGTAGGCCGCGCAGGCGTTGAGGCTGATCTCGAGCGCACGCGGATCGGCCAGGCCTATGTCCTCGCTGGCCATGCGCACCAGCCGGCGACCGAGGTAGTGCGGATCGGCGCCGGCATCCAGCATCCGGCATAGCCAGTACAGCGCGGCGTCCGGATCGGATCCCCGGATCGACTTGTGCAGCGCCGAGATCTGGTCGTAGAAGGCGTCGCCGCCCTTGTCGAAGCGTCGCAGGTTGCGCGACAGCACCTGGTCCACGAAATCCGGCACGACCCGATCGAGGCCCGAGGCCGCGGACGCATCGAGCAACTGCTCGACCAGGTTCAGCAGCCGGCGCCCGTCGCCGTCGGCGAAACCGCAGATCCGAGCGACGGCGTCCTGCTCGAACTCGACCGCGCCGGCCGAAGCGCGCAAGGCA
Source organism: Rhodocyclaceae bacterium (assembly GCA_050305135.1). Taxonomy (GTDB): domain Bacteria; phylum Pseudomonadota; class Gammaproteobacteria; order Burkholderiales; family Rhodocyclaceae; genus Cognatazoarcus. Next base: position 69,371 of record JBNLET010000002.1, read on the forward strand.
CGCTCGAACAGGGCGCCGAGCTCGTCCGCCTCGAGCGCCTGCAGCACATAGACGGAGGCCCGCGACAGCAGCGCGGAATTGACCTCGAACGAAGGATTCTCGGTGGTGGCGCCAATGAAGGTCACCAGGCCCTGCTCGACGTAGGGCAGGAAGGCATCCTGCTGGGCCTTGTTGAAGCGGTGCACCTCGTCCACGAAGAGCACCGTGTGCCTGCCGACGGCCCGTTGCTGCTCGGCCTGGCGCACCGCCTCGCGGATTTCCTTAACGCCGGAGAAGACCGCCGACAGCGCCAGGAACTCGGCCTCGACGGCACCCGCCATCAGCCGCGCCAGCGTCGTCTTGCCGACCCCCGGCGGGCCCCACAGGATCATCGAGTGCAGCTTGCCGGATTCGAAGGCCAGCCGCAGCGGCTTGCCCGGACCGAGCAGATGACGCTGACCGATCACCTCGTCGATGTGGCACGGCCGCAGCCGCTCGGCCAGCGGCGCCTGGGCCGTTGGCCCGCTCGCGAACAGGTCGCTCATTTCCGCCCCGCCGGCCGCTTCATTCGCCGATCACGTCGGCCCCGGCCGGTGGCGTGAACATGAACAGGCCGGCATCCAGCTTGGGATTGGTTTCGAAGCGCTGGAAGCGCAGCTCGGTCAGCTGGCCGAAGCCGTCGCGGATCAGCATGGCCTTCAATTGCGCACCGTCGAAGCCCAGTTCCATGTCGGTGAACGGACTGTCGGCGGCCCGCGGCCGAGCCAACACCCAGTCCAGCCCGTCGCTGTTGCCGCCCTCGGCCAGCTCGAAGTTCTTCTCCAGTTCGCCCTCGCCGGCCAGGATCGCCGCCGGCGTCGCGCCGAGCGCATCGCCCAGCGGCTTGACGGTCACCTGGTTCAGGTCCTGGTCGTAGGACCACATGCGCTTGCCGTCGCCGACCAGCTTCTGCGGGTACGGCTCGCTGTAGAACCACAGGAAGCGTCCCGGCCGCTCGAAGGCGAATTCCCCTTTCGAACGCTGCGGCTTGCGGCCGGAGCGCGAGGTGACGACCTGGGTGAAACTGCCCTGCCCGCTTCGCACCTCGGCCAGGAAGCGGTCGAGCCGCTCGATCGCCTCCGCTGCGAAGCCGCAGCGTGCGACCAGCAGCAGGCCCAGCGCAAGCAGACCGTGACGCAGCAATGCGTGCAGCATCAGTCGGCCTCCCGTGCCGGCACCAGCACTTCTCGGTTGCCGCTGCCGCCGGCCGGCGACACCAGTCCGGCCCGCTCCATCTGCTCGATCAGCCGTGCCGCCCGGTTGTAGCCGATGCGCAGGTGGCGCTGCACCAGCGAGATCGACGGCCGCCGCGTCTTCAGCACGATCTCGACGGCTTGGTCGTAGAGCGGGTCGGATTCGTCACCGCCACCATCCTCGCCGCCGCCCAGCAGACCTCCGGCATCGTCCTCCGGCGCCGACAGGATGCCTTCCACATAATCCGGCTCGCCATGTTGCTTCAGATGATCGACCACCTTGTGCACTTCCTCGTCGGCGACGAAGGCGCCATGCACGCGGATCGGCAGCCCGGTGCCCGGCGGCAGGTAGAGCATGTCGCCCATGCCGAGCAGCGTCTCGGCACCCATCTGGTCGAGAATGGTGCGCGAGTCGATCTTGCTCGAGACCTGGAACGCCATCCGCGTCGGGATGTTGGCCTTGATCAGGCCGGTGATCACGTCCACCGACGGGCGCTGCGTCGCCAGGATCAGGTGGATGCCGGCCGCCCGTGCCTTCTGGGCCAGGCGGGCGATCAGTTCCTCGACCTTCTTGCCGACCACCATCATCAGGTCGGCGAATTCGTCCACCACCACCACGATGTGCGGCAGGTGCTCCAGCGGCTCCGGGTTGTCCGGCGTGATCGAGAACGGGTTCTTCAGCGGCGCACCGGCTTTCTCCGCTTCGGCCACCTGGCGGTTGAAGCCGGCCAGGTTGCGCACGCCGACCGCCGCCATCAGCTTGTAGCGCTTCTCCATCTCGGCCACGCACCAGTTCAGCGCGTGGCCGGCATGCTTCATGTCGGTGACCACCGGCGCCAGCAGGTGCGGAATGCCCTCGTACACAGACAGCTCCAGCATCTTCGGATCGACCAGGATCAGCCTCACGCGGGACGGTTCGGACTTGTACAGCAGCGACAGGATCATCGCGTTGACGCCGACCGACTTGCCCGAGCCGGTGGTGCCAGCCACCAGCAGGTGCGGCATCTTGGCCAGGTCCGCCACCACCGGGTGGCCGCCGATGTCCTTGCCCAGCGCCACGGTCAGCGGCGAGTGGGTGTCCTGATAGGCCTTCGAGGCGACGATCTCGGACAGCCGCACGGTCTGGCGGCGCGGGTTCGGCAGCTCGAGCGCCATGCAGGACTTGCCCGGCACGGTCTCGACCACCCGCACCGAGATCAGCGACAGCGCCCGCGCCAAGTCCTTCGCCAGGTTCACCACCTGGCTGCCCTTGACGCCGGTGGCCGGCTCGATCTCGTAGCGCGTGATGATCGGCCCCGGATAGGCCGCCAGCACCTTGACCTCGACGCCGAAGTCGGCCAGCTTGTTCTCGATCAGGCGCGACGTGAATTCAAGCGCTTCCTGCGTCGGCGGCTCCACATCGCGCGATGCGGGGTCCAGCAGCCCGACCGGCGGGATGGCCCCCTCGGCGAGATCGGCAAACAAGGCTTGCTGCCTTTCCTTCTCGATCCGCTCGGACTTCGGCACCTCGACGACGGCGGGCTCGATGCGCATCGGCTCGGGCTTGCGCGCCTCGATCTTGCGCCGCTTGGTCTTGACCACCTCTTCGCGCTTGACGGCCAGTTCGCGACCGGCGCGCCGATCCTTCCAGGCGGCGACCGCACCCAGCGCCGACAACCACAGCCCTTCCAACCAGGCGCCGACACGCTCGGCGGCGATGACCCACGAAATACCGGTGAACAAGCTCAGGCCGGCCGCGATCAGCGTCAGCAGGATCAGCGTGCCGCCGGTGAAGCCCAGGTTCTGCATCACGACCCGCCCGATCTCGACACCGATCAAGCCGCCGGCCGACAGCGGCAGGTCCGCCTGCAGGCTGTGGAAGCGCAGCGCCTCGAGCGCGCTGCTGGCCACCACGGTGAGCACGAAGCCGGCGCCGACCACGAACATCGAGCGCCGGTCGGTGCGGCCCGGATTGCGCAGGCGCCGATAGCCCCATACCAGTCCGAGACCCAGGAACAGCACCCACCACCAGGCCGAGACGCCGAACAGGTAGAGCATCAGGTCGGACAGCCAGGCACCGAGACGGCCGCCGGGATTGGCGACGCGTTCGACCGCGGCGGCGTGGGACCAGCCCGGATCCGACTTGTTGTAGCCGAGCAGCACCATCGCGACGTAGACGCCGAGCAGGCCGAACAGCAGCCAGCGCGTCTCCTGCAGGCGGGCGGCGATCTTGTCGGGCAGCGGTTGGGAAGCTGATGAAGCGGAAGGCAGCATTGGCGAACGCCAGCGCGGTGGTGAATCCGACTTGGGATTATATGCGATCGGGCCGGCGCTTCATTCCGGCCCGTGCATTCGATACACGCTCTTACAGCTCGTTGATGCGCTGGCGCAGCACGATGCCGCGCTCGCATTCCTCGATCAGGCCCTGCACACCGAGGTCCTTCATGACCCGGCTGACCATCTCGCGCGAGGCGCCGATCATCTTCGCGATGTCCTGCTTGGAGATCTTGCGCACGACGATCTGCTCACCGTCCACGTCCTCGGCCATCTCCAGCAGCAGACGGGCAACGCGGCCGTAGACGTCCATCAGCGCCAAGCTCTCGATCTTGCGGTCGGCGTTGCGCAGGCGCTCGGCCAGGTTGCACATGATGCGCCAGGCGATCTCGAAATTGTCCTGCATCATGCGGCGGAAATCGGTCTTGGCGATCATCACCACGTCCACCGGCGACACCGCCACCACCGAGGCCGAGCGCGGCTGCTCGTCGAACATGCCCATTTCGCCGAACAGCTCGCCCTGCCCCAGCATCGTCAGGATGACCTCGCGGCCGTCCTCGTCGCTGACCAACACCTTCAGCGTGCCGGTCAATACGAAGTAGACGTAGTCGGCGCGGTCGCCGGCATGGACCACCGCATGCCCGCGCGGCACCCGCCGCATCATGGCGTGCTGGGCGATGACGGCGAGCCGGTCGTCGCCGAGGCCGTTGAACAGCGGGAAAGTCTTCAGTGCAATCGTCGAGACGGCATTCGAAACGTTCATGCTCACTCCATTCGTTCTGCGGCACCTCGGCCGCATGGCACTGCCTGGGCGCAAGCGGGCCACCTGCGTGGCTCTAGAGTATATGCCAAAGACGCGCCGTGACCAGTTTCACACTCTCGTTCGAACGCGTGCCAAGCCTCACGCGACGGAGGACGATCGCGGCCGCCGGACGGCGGCGGATATAATTCGCCCTTTGCGAACCAACGCCTGGAAGACCCCATGGAAACCCGCCACGTCCGCCTGCTGATCCTCGGCTCCGGCCCCGCCGGCTACACCGCCGCCGTCTATGCCGCCCGCGCCAACCTGAACCCGGTGCTGGTCACCGGCATCGCCCAGGGCGGCCAACTGATGACCACCACCGAGGTGGACAACTGGCCCGCCGACGCCGACGGCGTCATGGGGCCGGACCTGATGGCGCGTTTCCTGAAGCACGCGGAGCGCTTCAATACCGAGATCGTGTTCGACCACATCCACACCGCCAAGCTCGACGAAAAGCCGATCCGCCTGGTCGGCGACGCCGGCGAATACACCTGCGATGCACTGATCATCGCCACCGGCGCCACCGCCAAGTACCTCGGCCTGGCTTCCGAGGAGGCCTTCATGGGCAAGGGGGTGTCGGCCTGCGCGACCTGCGACGGCTTCTTCTACCGCAACCAGGAGGTGGCCGTGGTGGGCGGCGGCAACACCGCGGTGGAGGAGGCCCTGTACCTCGCCAACATCGCCTCCAAGGTGACGCTGGTGCACCGGCGCGACAGCTTCCGGGCCGAGAAGATCATGGTGGACAAGCTGATGGAGAAGGTCGCCGCCGGCCGCATCGCGCTGGAGACCGATGCGACGCTGGACGAGGTGCTCGGCGACGACAGCGGCGTCACCGGCGTTCGCGTCAAGAGCACCCGGGACGGCGCGACGAAGGACATCGAACTGCGTGGCGTGTTCATCGCCATCGGCCACAAGCCGAACACCGAGCTCTTCGCCGGCCAGCTCGAAATGGAAGGCGGCTACATCGTCACCCGCGGCGGACGCGAGGGCAATGCGACTGCCACCAGCGCGCCCGGCGTGTTTGCCGCCGGCGACGTGCAGGACCACGTCTATCGCCAGGCCGTCACCAGCGCCGGCACCGGCTGCATGGCGGCGCTGGACGCCGAGCGCTACCTGGACGCGCTCGGCAAGGCCTGACGGGGTCGATGAAGAAGCAAGCGCGGCGTCGCAGCGTCGCGCAGCCCGCGCCCGGCGCTGCCGAGAACCGCCCGTTCGCATCGCTGAAGGCAGCAATCACGCGACGAAGCGGGGAACGCACGACCAAGCCCGCAGACCTGCCGGCACCGACGCGGCCGCTGCCGGACGAAGCGGATCAGGCCTTGTTCCGCAAGCAGGTGCAGGGCGCGAGGCCGCTGCGCGAAGACAATCGCGCGCTGCTGGACAAGCCCCGCCCGGCGCCGCTGCCCCGTCCAAAAGACACGGACGACGAGGCCGACGAGGATACAACCGCCCCGCCGCCGCGGCGCGGGACGGCGACCGACGACGAGCTGTTCCTCGCCGCGATGGACGGGGTCAAGCCGCTGGCGGACGGCAACCGGGTCGTCCTGCAGCGCCCGCGCGGGTTGCCGCGGCCGATCGCGGCCGGCCCGCCGAAGCGCGAGGCGGCGCTGCCGGACGCGGGCGCGACGCCGGAGCAACTGCTCGACTGGGCTCACGCCGGCGCCACGCCGCTGAAGGACGCCAGCAGGGCCGAACTCGAGCGGCCGCGCCCGGCACCGCTGCCGCGGCAGAGCGAGCTGGACGAGGAAGCGGTGCTGCGCGAGTCGATCGACACGCCGCTGAGCTTCGAAGATCGCCTCGACATCGGCGACGAGGCGGTCTTTCTGCGCAACGGCCTGCCCCGGCGGGTGCTGGGCGATCTGCGCCGCGGCCGCTGGGTCGTGCAGCATCAGCTCGATCTGCACGGCATGACGCGGGACGAGGCACGCTTGGCGCTGGCGCAATTCCTCGCCGCCTGCCTGAAGGAGGGCAAGCGCTGCGTACGGCTGATCCACGGCAAGGGGCTGGGATCGCCCGGCGGCGTCGGCATCCTGAAGCAGTTGTCCAGGGGCTGGCTGGCGCAGCGGGAAGAGATCCTGGCGTTCTGCCAGGCCCGCCCGCACGAGGGCGGCAGCGGCGCACTGCTGATCCTGCTGCGCGCCGGCAACGCGCACAGCGGCGCCCGCCAGGCGCCGCCGCGCGCCTAGAGAAGCTCAGATAGCGGATTCGTCGGTTTCGCCGGTGCGGATGCGCACCACCTGCTCGACCGCGGTGACGAAGATCTTGCCGTCGCCGATCTTGCCGGTACGGGCGGCCTTGATGATGGCTTCGATGGCCTGTTCGACGACGTCGTCGCCGACCACCACCTCGACCTTCACCTTGGGCAGGAAATCCACCACGTACTCGGCGCCCCGGTAGAGCTCGGTATGGCCCTTCTGCCGGCCGAAACCCTTGACCTCGGCCACCGTCAGGCCGGTAATGCCCACTTCCGACAGCGCTTCGCGCACTTCGTCGAGCTTGAACGGCTTGATGATCGCTTCGATTTTCTTCATTGCGTGGTCCTCTGTGTCGAATCGGTGCCCGGCGTCACGTCAATATTCGTCGCGATACCGGGAAGTGATCGGAAAGCGCCAGTCCTTGCCGAACCCGCGTTCCGTCACGCGGATTCCGATCGGGGCCTGGCGCCGCTTGTATTCGTTCCGGCGCAGCATCGCCACGGTGCGCCGGACGTCGTCCTCCGGATAACCCCGGGCGATGATCTCGCGCGGCGAGAGATCCTGTTCCATGTAGGCCTCGATGATCGCATCGAGTACCTCGTAGGCCGGCAGCGAGTCCTGGTCGACCTGGTCGGGTTTCAGCTCGGCCGACGGCGGCCGGACGATGATGTTGTCCGGAATCACCGGCGAGATGCCGTTGCGCCAGCGGGACACCTTGTAGACCAGGGTCTTGTACAGATCCCGCAGCACGCCGAAGCCGCCCGCCATGTCGCCGTACAACGTGGCGTAGCCGGTCGCCATCTCGCTCTTGTTGCCGGTGGTCAGCACCAGCCGGCCGGTCTTGTTCGAGAACGCCATCAGCAAGTTGCCGCGAATGCGCGACTGCAGGTTCTCCTCGGTCGTGTCCGCCGGCAGGCCCTCGAAATAGGGCTTCAGCATCTGCTCGTACACCGTCATCGCCGGCGCGATCGGGATTTCGTCGTATTGCACGCCCAGGTTGTGCACCAGCGCGCGGGAATCGTCCAGGCTCATCTGCGCGGTGTACGGCGAAGCCATCATGATCGCGCGCACGCGCTCAGGCCCCAGCGCGTCGGCGGCGACGCACAGCGTCAGCGCCGAGTCGATGCCGCCTGACAGGCCGATGATCGCGCCCGGGAAGCCGTTCTTGTCGATGTAGTCGCGCACGCCATGCACGAGCGCGCCGTACACCTCGGCCTCCTCCGACACCTCTGCCACGACGCGGCCGCCGAGCCAGCGCCCGGCCCGCCACTCGAGCACGTCGAGCGACTCTTCGAACAGCGGGGCGCGGTAGCTGCTGCGGCCGTCGTTGTCGAGGGCCATCGACGCGCCGTCGAAGACCAACTCGTCCTGCCCGCCGACCATGTTGACGTACAGTATCGAGAGCCCCGATTCGGACACCCGGTCGGCCAGAATCCGCTGCCGCTCGACGGTCTTCCGGATATGGAACGGCGAAGCGTTGAGCGACAGGATCAGGTCCGCGCCGGCGCGGCGGACCTCCTCCACCGGCCAGTTGTCCCACACGTCGGCACAGATGTTGATACCGCAGCTGACGCCCTTGACGCTGAACACGAAGGGATCTTCGCCGGCGTCGAAATAGCGCTTCTCGTCGAACACCTGATAGTTGGGCAGGCGCATCTTGCGGTAGGTGCCGGCCACCAGGCCGTCGCGCAGCGCCGACGCGGCGTTGTAGAAGCGCCCCAGCTCTTCGTGCGGATGGCCGACCACCAGCACGATACCGTGGATGCGGTCGGCCAGATCATCCAGTTCGCGCGCACAGGCGCGGTAGAAATCGGGCCGCAGCAGCAGGTCCTCCGGCGGGTAGCCGCACAGCGCCAGCTCCGGCGTGACCACCACGTCCGCACCGGCCGCACGTGCACGCTCGGCCGCCTCCAGGATGCGCCGGGCATTGCCGGACAGGTCGCCGACCGTGCAATTGATCTGGGCGACCGCGAATTTCAAGCTGCTTTCCATAGCGTTCCTACTATACCTGCTCGCTGCACCGGCTTCAGCGCCAAGCCGGCGCGGTGAGAAAGGACGAATATTACCCACAGTTGCTGTGGGTACGGCTGTGTACAAGCGGTGGATAGCGGGCCGGGGCCCGGTGGCGGCCTCGGCCCGCTCGCGGCGACTCATTTCGCAGCAACCGGATTGGCGCCAGAATTGCAGCCATGGACTCCGACATCCGCTTCGAACTCGCCGACAGCCTGCTGCAGGTGGCCGCGGCGCAGTGGGACGCTATTCACGACGGCCATCCGGCACTCGCTCACGCGTTTCTGACCAGCCTGGAGAAGGCCGGCTGTGTCGGTGCCGACACCGGCTGGCGGCCACACTATCTGCTGGGATACCGGGGCGGCGAGTTGGTCGCCGCCGCGCCGCTGTACCTGAAAGGGCACTCCTACGGCGAGTACGTCTTCGACTGGGCCTGGGCAGACGCCTACCACCGCCATGGCCTCGACTACTATCCGAAATGGCTGGTCGCCTCGCCCTTCAGCCCGCTGCCGGGCACCCGCCTGCTCGGCCTCGACGACGGGACGCGCCGCGCGGCACTGCATGCGCTGCTACAGCTCGCCCGGCAAAGCGGGCTGTCCTCGCTGCATGTCCTGTTCGCCAGCGCGCAGGAGTGCGAATGGATGCGCGAAGCAGGCATGCTGGTTCGCGAAGGCGTGCAGTTCCACTGGCAGTCGAGGGGCGAGGCCGATTTCGACGATTTCCTCGCCCGCCTCAACCACGACAAGCGCAAGAAGATCCGTCAGGAGCGCCGCCGGGTCGCCGGCTACGGCCTCGATTTCCGCTGGCTGGACGGCGCCGAGGCCACTGGGCGAGACTGGGCGTTCTTCGTGCAATGCTACGAAGACACCTACCGCGCTCACCTGTCGACGCCCTATCTCAACGCCGCCTTCTTCGACGAGCTCGCCCGCAGCATGCCGCAAGCGGTGCGCCTGCTGCTTGCCGAGCGCGACCGGAAGGCCGTCGCCAGCGCGTTCTTTCTGATCTCCCGCGGCAGGCTGTACGGCCGCTACTGGGGCTGCCGCGAATCCTTGCCCGGCCTGCACTTCGAACTCTGCTACTACCGCCCGATCGACTACTGCATCAAGCGCGGATTGACACGGCTGGAAGGCGGCGCCCAAGGCGAGCACAAGCTGTCCCGCGGCCTGGAACCCGTTGCGACCGGGTCGGGACACTGGATCGCGGACGCCCGCTTTCGCGACGCCATCGATCGCCACCTGAGCCTCGAGGCCAGCCAGATGACCGAATACCGCGAGAACCTGCGCACGCGCAGCCCGTTTCGCCGCGGCCCGGCAGAGCCATGAGGCCATCGCGCCGGCGGCGGCAACGCGCAGCAGCACGCGCCAAAGGGCGCGCAAGTGCTCTGCCGCGGGCGCCACTGATGCCGCCCTGCCCGGACCGTGCCCGCTCTCCGCCGCTCACCGGCACGGCAGCCCGGCAGTCAAACCATCAGCCCGCGGAGACGTCCGCCCCCAACGCCCGCAGGAAAAGGGGCTCCCGAGGGAGCCCGATTGCGGAGACGCCGGCGCTCTTGTTACTTGGCTTTCTCGATGCCGTCGAGGATTTCCTGGCGCGCATCCTCGATACCGCTCCAGCCGAGCACCTTGACCCACTTGCCCGGCTCCAGATCCTTGTAGTGCTCGAAGAAATGCACGATCTGCTTGAGCAGCAGTTCGGGCAGGTCGTCGGCGCTATGCACGCTGTCGTACAGCGGCGCGAGCTTGCTGACCGGAACCGCCAGCACTTTGGCGTCCTGGCCGCTTTCGTCTTCCATCTTCAGCAGACCCACCGGACGGCAGCGGATCACCACGCCGGGCTGCAGCGGGAACGGAGTCACCACCAGCACGTCGACCGGATCGCCATCGCCGGCAATGGTCTGCGGCACGTAGCCGTAGTTGCACGGATAGCGCATCGTGGTGCCCATGAAGCGGTCGACGAAAACCGCGCCCGTTTCCTTGTCGACTTCGAATTTGATCGGATCGCCCTGGGCGGGGATCTCGATGATCACGTTGATATCGTTCGGCACGTCTTTGCCGGCCCGTACGAGGTCGAGACTCATGGTTTTCTCCGTTGGAAAGGTGTCAATTATAAGAGGCTTTTTGCCGATCTGGCAGTGCACAAAGCGCTCGCCGACCGACGTCGGCCGCCCGCCAGCGCTATAATTGTCTTCCTAGTCGTCCAGGTGCCCGCCGGCTCAGGCGGGTGAAACGGGAAACAGGTGCGTCTCGCGACAAGGCCTGTGCTGCCCCCGCAACGGTAAGCGCATTGCGCAAGTCCGGAGACCGGCCTGGACAATCCATGACTGCACCGCGGGTGGCGGATGACAGCGGCCCCGGCTCGCGCAACCCTGCCCGCAAAGAACCTGTCACCGGGCGTTCGAATTGCTGCTTGCCGACACCTTTTCGCGATCTCCTCGCAGCGCGCTGCCGATGCGCGCCGTGCTGCTGCTGGCGGTGGCTGCCTGCCACGTGGCCGCATTGGCGGCGATCGCCGGCCGCGGTCATGGAACGATCGCTGCACGCGCGCAGCCGATCGTCGTAGCGCTGTTGGCGGCCCCCGAGCCGAAGCCACCCCGATCGAGCCCGTCGATCGCCCCCCCCTTGCCGCCACCGTCGGCTGCCAGCCCGCAGCCGCCACGCACATCGCCACCGCTCGCATCGCCACCCCGCGCAACGACCCGGCGCGGCGAAGCACGAAAGCAGGCACGGCCCGGCAAAGCCGTCGCCGCCCGACGGGTGGCACGGCCCGCTGCGCCGACGAGCGCGGCGCCGGAGCCGATGCCTGCGCCGCCGGTACCTGCCTCGCCGACACCGCCGGACACGATGGCACGACCCGAACCCCCGCCCGAGCCGGGGTCCGACCGGACAGCGGACACACCGGCCACCGCGACCGCACAAGCACCGTTCACGCCGGCCCGCTACGATGACGGGGATTCCGGCAACCGGCGGCCGCGCTACCCGCTCGCTTCCCGGCGCATGGGCGAGCAAGGCACCGTCGTGCTGCGCGTAGACGTGAGTGCGGCGGGTTCGGTCGACAAGCTCGACATCGAGACTTCGAGCGGCTCCGACCGTCTCGATCATGCCGCCGCGTCGACGGTCGCGCAATGGCGCTTCCAGCCGGCACGCCGTGGTAGCGTTGCGGTCGCGTCAAGCTTGCCGATTCGAATCGTCTTCAGACTGGAGGATTGAGATGTCACCCGTACACACCGGGATCGCCGGCCTTTGGATCGAAGCCGACGTGCTCTCGCGCGGTGTCGCGCTGTTGCTGCTGATCATGTCGATCGTCAGTTGGTATTTGATCATCGGTCGCACGTTGCGTTGGCTGTTCAGACGGCGCGACCACAATGCGGTGGAGGCATTCTGGTTCGCGGCAAGTCTCGACCAGGGGCTCGAGGGGCTGCTGCGCACCAGCGGCGACAGCAGCTTCGGCCAACTCGCCAGCGGTGCCACGCGCGCGGCTGCGCACTACGACCAGCACCGCACCGACACGCTGGCCAGTCACATGGAGCGTGGCGAATTCCTGACCCGCGCGATGCGCCAGTCGATCGCGAGCAGCACGGCGCGCATCGAATCCGGCCTGACGGTGCTCGCATCGATCGGTTCGACCGCGCCTTTCATAGGCCTGCTAGGCACCGTGTGGGGCATCTACCACGCCTTGCTGCGGATCTCCGAGGCCGGCTCGGCGACGCTCGACAAGGTTGCCGGACCGGTCGGGGAATCCTTGATCATGACCGCCGCCGGCCTGTTCGTGGCGATCCCGGCGGTCATCGCCTACAACACCTCGGTACGCGCCAACCGCCTGGAACTGGCCGCCCTGGACGCCTTCGCCCATGACCTGCACGCCTACCTCACGACCGGAGCGCGGATTCAGCGCGACGCCGCGCAGGGGGGTGCCGCCTGATGGCCTTCGGCGACTTCAACCAGAACGGTGGCCAGCCGATGAGCGAGATCAACACCACCCCGCTGGTGGACGTGATGCTGGTGCTGCTGATCATCTTCATGGTCACCGCGCCGCTGATGACGCAAGCGATCGGCGTCGACCTGCCGACGACCGAAGCCGTGGAACCGGCACCGGAACGCCACACGATCTCGATCGAATTGGATCGCGAGGGCCACATCCGCTGGGATGGCACGCCCTTGCCCGACGGGCAGCTCACGGCCCGCATGCGCGCCGCGGCTGCCGAAAAGCCGCAACCGACCTTGCATCTGCAGGCCGATCGGCTGACCCCCTACGAGCAACTCGCGCGGGTGCTCGCGTCCGCCCGCGCGGCCGGCTTGAACAACATGGGGCTGGTCACGCTGCCCGAGTAGGACTTTGGCGCGCAGGCCGGGCCGGCCTGCGGCCGGATTCGAGCCGCCGACGCGACAAAGGCCGCTTGCCGCGGCCTTTGTCGGTTGCTGCCGGGCATGCCCGGCAAGCGGTCTTGCTCAGAGCAAGGGCGCGATGACCAGACTGACGATCGCCATCACGTTGATCAGGATGTTCATCGACGGGCCGGAGGTGTCCTTGAACGGGTCGCCTACCGTATCGCCGACAACTGCCGCCTTGTGCACGTCGGAGCCCTTGCCGCCGAAATGCCCTTTCTCGATGTGCTTCTTGGCATTGTCCCAGGCACCGCCCGCGTTCGCCATCATCAGGGCCAGCAGCACGCAGCTCAGCAGGCCGCCGCCGAGCAGGCCGCCCAGCGCCTCGGGGCCTAGGATGAAGCCGACGACCATCGGCGAGGCCACGGCCAGCACGCCCGGCGCGATCATCTTGTTCAGAGCCGCGGTGGTCGCGATGTCGACGCAGGTCGCGCTGTCCGGATCGGCCTTGCCTTCCATCAGGCCGGGGATCTCTTTGAACTGGCGGCGGATCTCCTTGATCATCTCGAACGCCGCCTTGCCGACCGCGGTCATCGTGATGGCGGCGATCAGGAACGGCAGCATGCCGCCGATGAACATGCCGATCAGCACCAGCGGATTGCCCAGCCGCAGCTCGAATCCTTCGTGGTGCAGGCTGACGGTTTCGACGTAGGCGGTGATGATCGCCAGCGCCGCCAGCGCCGCCGCACCGATCGCGAAGCCCTTGCCGATCGCAGCGGTGGTGTTGCCGAGTTCGTCCAGCGAATCGGTGATCTTGCGGGTATCGGCACCCAGGCCGCCCATCTCGGCGATGCCGCCGGCGTTGTCGGCGACCGGGCCGTAGGCGTCGATGGCCATCGTGATGCCGACCGTCGACAGCATGCCGACCGCGGCGATGCCGACGCCGTACAGCCCGACCAGGTGGCTCGAGACGAAGATGATCGCGCAGATCGTCAGCACCGGGATGACCACCGACTCCATGCCGACCGCGAGGCCGGCAATCATCACCGTTGCCGGCCCGGTCTCGCCCGATTCGGCGATGCGGTGCACCGGTTTGCTGGAGGTGTAGTACTCGGTCACCAGGCCGATGATGATGCCGCCCACGGCGCCGACCAGCACCGCGCCCCAGACCCCGGTCGCGACGCCGAGCGCCTTGATGACACCCAGCGAGGTGACTATGAACAGGATGGTCGCGCCGATGGTGCCGCTGCGCAGCGCCACTTCCGGTTTCTTCGAGGACTGGGTGCGCACGAACCAGATTCCCAGGATCGAGCACACCAGGCCCAGCGAGGCCAGCCCGAGCGGCAGGAACATCAGATCGGGGCGATGGCCGAGCGGGTCGAGGATGTCGCCGGCGATCGTCGATGCCATTGCAATGGTGGCGATCATCGCGCCGCAGTAGGACTCGAAGATGTCCGAGCCCATGCCCGCCACGTCACCGACGTTGTCGCCGACGTTGTCGGCGATCACGCCCGGGTTGCGCGGGTCGTCTTCCGGAATGCCGGCTTCGACCTTGCCGACCAGGTCGGCGCCGACGTCGGCCGACTTGGTGAAGATGCCGCCTCCGACCCGCGAGAACAGCGCCACCGTCGAGGCGCCCATGCCGAAGCCGTGAATCGAGTGGGCGGTCTCGGGATCTCCGCCGAAGAACAGATACAGCGTACCCAGACCCAACAGGCCCAGCGCGGCCACCGACAAGCCCATGATCGAACCACCGTAGAAGGCGATCGTCAGCGCCGAAGCGGCGCCGTCTTCGTGCGCCGCCGTGGTGGTGCGCACGTTCGCCTGCGTCGCAGAATACATGCCGATGTAGCCGGCCGTCGCGGATGCGATCGCACCGACCGCGAACGCGATCGCGGTCTTGGCACCGAGCAACGCGAACAACAGCACGAACAGGACGGCTGCGAAGACGGCCAGCATCTTGTACTCGCGCCGCATGAAGACCAGCGCGCCTTCATGGATCAGGTTGGCGATCTTGGTGACCTTCTCGTTGCCGGTCTTGTACTTCATGACCAGTCGATAGATCGCAAAGGCCACGATCAGGCCGACAACGCCCAGCAGTGGCGGAACGAAAATCATCGAACTCACACTTTCCTCCGGTTATTTGGCTTCTTCAAACGGGCACCGGCCGGGTCGGCCGGTCAAGGGTGAATCGTCGGCGCAGCGCTGCTGCACCGCGCCGCGAGATGACAACTCCGTACGACTACTCGATGCAGGAATAAAGCCGCGATGATAGCCGACCGGCGGCCGAATCCGGGCACTTTCGGCTCAGCCTATGACACCGGTCAAACTCTGCGGCGATTCCGGTCTCCGTTGAAGGCCGCAAGCGCAGGCAGGCCGGGACGGCCCTCCACGCTTTGCCGCGGCTCCCGCAGCGGAGCCGGCCGGCACGGCCCGCCGACGCCACGCAGCGCCCCGGCAGCGCTCGCGCCGCGTCGTCAGCGAGGCGGCGCTAGGCGGCGTCGAAGCCGGCGTCCTCGATCGCGCCGCGCAGTTGCTCGAGGCCAACCCTGGTGCCGTCGAAGCGCACGCGGGCCTCGCCCCGGTCGAGCGAGACCTCGACCTGCTCGACGCCCGGCTGAGCCTGCAGCACACCGGTCACGTTGCGCACGCAGCCTTGGCAGCTCATGCCGCCGACCTTGATCACCACGTCTTCCATCTCAAGCTCCTTCCGCCGGGCCGGGCCGCCCACGTGGGCGCCAGCCCTTGAGCAGCAACGAATTGCTGACCACCGAAACCGAACTCATGGCCATCGCCGTCGCGGCGATCACCGGATCGAGCATCCCCAGCGCCGCCAGCGGAATGCCCAGTACGTTGTAGATGAAGGCGAAGAACAGATTCTGCCTGATCTTGCCCAGCGTCGCCCGCGACAGCTCCACCGCATCGGCAACGCCGCCCAGGTCGCTGCGCACCAGCGTTACGTCCGCGGCGGCAACCGCGACGTCGGTGCCGGCGCCGATCGCAAACGACACATCGGCCGCCGCCAGCGCCGGCGCATCGTTGATGCCGTCGCCGGCCATGCCGACCAAGCCCCGACCCGACAGCTCGCGCACCGCCTGCGCCTTGCCGTCGGGCAGCACGCCGGCACGCACCTCGCCGATGCCGCAGCTCTGCGCCACCGCCCGGGCGGTACCCTCGTTGTCACCGGTCAGCATCACGACGCCGACGCCGAGCGCCTCGAGCCTGGCCAGAGCAGCCGGCGTCGTCTTGCGCAGCCGGTCGGCGACCGCGATCAAGGCGGCCGGCCGGCCATCGATCGAGACGGCCGCCAGGCTGTGCCCGGCACGCGCCATCCGCTCCGCCGATTCCGCCTCGCGCCAGCCCGCAAAGGCGGGTGCGCCGATCCGCAGCGATCGTCCTTCGACCCGCCCCTCGACGCCCTGCCCGGCCGCCACCCGCAGATCGACGGCCGTCTGCGCCGACGGCGGCGCGGCCTTGACGATCGCGTCGGCCAGCGGGTGCGAACTGCCGCGCTCGACCGCAGCCGCCCATGCCATCACCTGGGCGTGATCGAAGCCGGGCAGCACATGGACCTCGACCACAGCCGGCCGACCCTCGGTCAGCGTACCGGTCTTGTCCACCGCCAGCACGCGCAGCTTCTCGGCCAGTTCGAGCGCTTCGGCGTTGCGTACCAGCACGCCGTGGCGCGCGCCCTGGCCGGTGCCGACCATGATCGCGGTCGGCGTGGCAAGGCCGAGCGCGCACGGGCAGGCGATCACCAGCACCGCCACCGCATTCACCAGCGCCTGCTGCAGCTCGGCGCCGGCCCACAGCCAGCCGGCGAAGGTCAGCAGCGCCACGCCGACTACGCTCGGCACGAAGATGGCCGAGACCCGATCGGCCAGCCGCTGTACCGGCGCCTTCGAGCCTTGCGCCTGTTCGACCATGCGGACGATGCCGGCCAGCATGGTGTGGCTGCCGACGCCGGTGGCACGGCAGCGCAGCAGGCCGCTGCCGTTGATCGTCGCGGCAAACACCGGCTCGCCGGCGCGCTTGTGCACCGGCAGGCTCTCGCCGGTCAGCATCGACTCGTCGAGGCCCGAATCACCGTCGACGATCTCGCCGTCCACCGGCACCGAATCACCCGGTCGCACGACGAAGCCGTCGCCGGGCCGCAAGCGTTCCACCGCCACCTCGACCAGTTGCCCGTCCCGCTCGATCAAGGCCGTCGCCGGCTGCAGCCGCAGCAAGGCCTCGATCGCCTCGCCGGTGCGGGCCTTGGCGCGGGCCTCCAGCAGCTTGCCGAGCAAGACCAGCGTGATGATCGAAGCCGAGGCCTCGAAATAGACGTGCCGATCGAGACCGAACACCGTCACCACGGCGCTGAACAGCCAGGCGATGCTGGTGCCGAGCGCCACCAGCACGTCCATGTTGGCCGAACCACCGCGCAACGACAGCCAGGCGCCCCGATAGAAGCGCCAGCCGACCCAGAACTGCACCGGCGTCGCGAACAGCATCTGCAGCCAGCGCGGGATCAGGTCGTGCACCGCCGCAGCACCACCCCAGCCGACCATCGCCGGCATCTGCGCCAGCAAGGGCAGCGACAGCACGGCAGCGATCCAGAACTGGCGCAGTTCGGCGCGATAGCAGGCTTCGCGGCGGGCCTTTTCGGCCGCGTGCGCCGCCTCGCCGACCTCGACAGCCTGGAAGCCGGCACGGGCGACGGCATCGATCAGTTCGGCGACCGAGCTGCTGCCGGGCAGGTAGCTCAGCTGGGCCCGCTCGGTGGCCAGATTGACGCTCGCGCTGACGCCGGGCCGACGATTGAGCACCTTCTCGAGGCGAGTCGAACAGGCAGCACAGGTCATGCCCCCGATCGACAATTCGACATGCTGTTCCGGCACCTGGAAGCCGGCCTTCTGGATCGCCTCCACGACCTGCTCCGGCTGCACTGCCGACCCGCCCGCGAGCGCGACCCGCGCGCGCTCGGCCGCCAGGTTGACGCTCGCGCTGACCCCGGGCAGGCGGTTCAGGACGCGCTCGATACGGGCCGCACATGCCGCGCAGGTCATGCCGGCGATCGGGAGATCAAGAATTCTGAGGGTCTCGGGCGAGTTCATTCGTGCAGCGCAGCAACGGCATGTACCGATTTTGGCACGACATGGCGCTCACCGCTAAAGCGGATTCTTCAGACCGCGCAGACCACCCCGCCCCACAGCCTTTCGCCGAGGTTCGATGCATTGAACAGGCCGAACACGCCGAACGCCAGCACGGTCAGGCCGGCCACCAACCGTACCGCGCGCTGCCGGGTGATGTCGCGCAGGCGCTTCAGCAGCATGCCGGCGAGCAGCAGGTTGGGCAAGGTTCCGAGCCCGAACGCCAGCATCAGTCCGCCGCCCCGCCAAGCCGAACCGGTGACCAGTGCGGTGGCCAATACGCCATAGACCATGCCGCAAGGCAGGAAACCCCACAACAGCCCGAGCGGAAAGGCCTGGCCGACGCTGCGGGCCGGCAGGAAGCGCCGCGTCAGCGGCTGGACCCGGTTCCACAGGTGAGCACCGAAGCGCTCGAGCGGCACCAGCAGGCGGGTGAAGCCGGTCAGGTACAGGCCGAGCGCGACCAGCATCAGGTTGGCCAGGACGTAGAGGCCGATCTGGATCGGCAGCACGCCGTTCATCAGCATGCCGACCGAACCGAGGGCCCCGAGCAGCGTGCCGGCCAGCGTGTAGCTCGAGATCCGGCCCAGGTTGTAGGCCAGGTGCAGCGGCCACTGGCTGCCCCGCGCGCCTGGCAGCTGCACGGACAAGGCGCTGACGATGCCGCCGCACATGCCGACGCAGTGCGCGCCGCCGAGCAGGCCGATCAGGAAGGCTGCGATGTATCCAGTTTCAGGCATGGCCGCGGGGATGCCGCGCAACGCCTCGCGCAGTATCGGGTGGGCTCTGAGCGCGGCGCGTCAGATGACTTTCGAGTAGCGGGTGCGCTCCCGGTCGGCGCGGATGTACTTGTCGAACACCATCGCGATGCCACGCACCAGCAGGCGCCCCGGCGGCAGCACGCTGATCCACTGGTCGTCCACATTGACCAGGCCGGCCTGCTCCATCTCCTTCAGGTCGGCGATCTCGGCGGCGAAATACTCCTTGAAGTCGATCAGGTGGGAGATCTGGATCGATTCGATGGAAATCTCGAAATGGCACATCAGCGCCTGGATGATCGAGCGCCGCAGCAGATCGTCCGAGGTCAGCTCGACGCCGCGCAGGATCGGCAGCTCGTCGCGATCCAGGATGTCGTAGTACTCGTCCAGCGTCTTGACGTTCTGCGCGTAGCAGGGGCCGACCTTGCCGATGGCCGACACGCCGAAGGCCAGCAGGTCGCATTCGGCGTGGGTCGAATAGCCCTGGAAGTTGCGGTGCAGGCGCCCCTGGCGCTGGGCCACGGTAAGCTCGTCGTCCGGCTTCGCGAAGTGATCCATGCCGATGTAGACGTAGCCGGCCTCGGTCAGCCGGCGAATCGCCAGTTGCAGGATCTGCAGCTTGGTGTCCGCGGTCGGCATGTCCGGCGTGTTGATCCTGCGCTGCGGCTTGAACAGCCCCGGCAGGTGCGCGTAGCTGTAGAGCGAGATGCGGTCGGGCGACAACTCGAGCACCTGCTCCAGCGTGCGGTTGAAGCTGATCACGTTCTGCTTCGGCAGGCCGTAGATCAGATCCATGCTGATCGACTTGAAGCCCAGCTCGCGCGCCGAATCGAGGACCAGCTTGGTCTCTTCGAAGCTCTGGATGCGATTGACGGCCTGCTGCACCTCGATGTTGAAGTCCTGCACGCCGATGCTCATCCGATTGAAGCCCAGCTCGGCCAGCAGCGCGACGGTTTCGAAATCCACCTTGCGCGGGTCCACCTCGATGGAGTACTCGCCGTTGGGCACCAGCGTGAAGTGCCGCGTCACGGTGTCCATCAACTGGCGCATCTCGTCGTGGGAGAGGAAGGTGGGCGTACCGCCTCCCAGGTGCAGTTGCAAGACTTCGCGTCCACCGTCCAGGGCTGCCGCCTGCATCTCGACTTCCTTGTCGAGATATTTCAGGTACTTCGCCGAACGCCCGTGATCTTTCGTGATGATCTTGTTGCAGGCGCAGTAGTAGCAGATCGTGTTACAGAACGGGATGTGGAAGTATAATGACAGCGGCCGGTTGATCCCCCCGACCGTTCGCTTACCCAGCCAATGTTTGTAGGCCTCGGCATTGAACGCTTCGACGAAGCGGTCCGCCGTCGGGTACGAAGTGTAGCGGGGCCCATTGACGTCGAAACGGCGAATCAATTGGGGATCGAATACGATGTCTCTGTTGGTCATAGTCTTTTTTACGCAGAATCTGTGACAACGATCTCAGAAAGCCGCCTGCAAGGGGTTGACATGGATCAACTCGAACAATCCCCATGAAGCGGAGAGGAGCGAAGACAGCGTGCAAATGAAAGCCTCGGCGATCACGCCCGCCACCCTCAAGGCCGCCTGCTCCCAGTGTAATCTGCGCGAGTTGTGCTTGCCATTCGGGTTGACCGGCCACGAGATCGACCGCCTGGACGAACTGGTCGCCACCAAGCGCAAGATCCGGCGCCAGCACCAGCTCTACCGGGCCGGGGACTGCTTCGAGGCGATCTACGCGATCCGGGCCGGATCCTTCAAGACCGACGTGCTGCTCGAGGACGGGCGCGAGCAGGTCACCGGCTTCCAGATGACCGGCGAAATCCTCGGCCTCGACGGCATCAGCTCCGAGGCGCATTCCTGCAACGCCACCGCGCTGGAGGACAGCGAGGTGTGCGTGATCCCGTTCGCGCAGTTGGAAGAGCTGTCGCGCGAGGTCGAATCGCTGCAGCACCAGTTCCACAAGGTCATGAGTCGAGAGATCGTTCGCGACCACGGCGTCATGATGCTGCTCGGCTCGATGCGCGCCGAGGAACGGCTGGCGGCTTTCCTGCTCAATCTGTCGAAGCGCTTCATGACGCGCGGCTATTCGCCGGCCGAATTCCACCTTCGCATGACCCGCGACGAGATCGGCTCCTATCTCGGGCTGAAGCTGGAGACCGTATCGCGGGCCTTCTCCAAGTTCCAGGACGAAGGACTTGTCGCGGTCCATCAGAAGCACATCCGGATCATCGATCTGGACGGCCTGCAGCAATTGCTGACCCACTGCGCCAAGCAGGCCTGATCGCCATCTCCTACCGTTCGAGCACGTAGCTGCCCGGCGCATCCCCCAGTGCCGGCCAGGCATCGCTGGCGACCGCCGGCGCTTTGCGCAACGGGCCGCAACGAGGCTTCAGCCACGCCATCCAATCCTCCCACCAGCTGCCGGCCTGCGGCACGCCGCGGTGATGCCAGGCTTCGTGCGAATCGCCGGCCTTGACCTCGGCGGCGACGAATTCGCGCTTCGGCGGCTTGGTCGGCGGGTTGATGATGCCCAGGATGTGGCCCGAACTGGACAGCACGTAGCGCCGTTCGCAGCCGACCAGGCCCATGATGCGGAAGCTCTGCCGCCACGGCGCGATGTGGTCGTCCTCGGCGCCGACCGCGTACAGCGGCTCCTTGATGCAACCGAGATCCATCCTCTGTCCCGCCACCTCGAGCGTGTTGGCCTGCACCAGGCGATTTCCCAGGTAGAGCTCGCGCAAGTACCAGGAATGCATGCGGGCAGGCATCTTCGTGGTGTCCATGTTCCAGTACAGCACGTCGAATGCCGGCGGCCGCTCGCCGAGCAGCCAGCCGTGCACCACGTAGTGCCAGATCAGGCTGTTGGAGCGCAGCAGACGGAATGACGCCGCCATTTCCTTGCCGTCCAGGTAGCCCCGGCGAGCCATGTTCTCGCACAGGTAGTCGACCGTCTGAGGATCGATGAAGACCTCGATGTCACCCGGCTTGTGAAAGTCGACCAGTGTCGTGAACAGCGTCCAGTCGCGTACCGGCACCTTCCCTTCCGGGTACTCGCGATTGGCCCAGGCCATGTACATCGCTAGCGCCGTGCCGCCGATGCAGTAGCCGACCGCATGCACCTTCGGTGCGGCGGAAAGTTCGCGCGCCACGCGGACGATCTCGCCGATGCCGTCGGTCAGGTAGTCGTCGAAGCCCACCTCGGCCATCGACGCATCCGGGTTCTTCCAACTCGTGACATAGACGTCCAGCCCCTGCGCCAGCAGGTAGCGAACCATGCTCTTGCGCGGCGCCAGATCCAGCACGTAGAACTTGTTGATCCACGGCGTGACGATCACCACCGGCTCGCGATGCACCCGAGCCCGGCTGGGCCGGTAGTGGATGACCTCCAGCAGCCGGTTGCGGAACACCACCTTGCCGGGCGTGGTGGCTAGGTTCTCGCCGACCCGGAAATCGCAGGGATCGGCGAGCCGGACGGAACCGGCCTTCAGGTCATCGAGAAAATTCTCGAAACCCAGCCGTAGCGACTCGCCCTGCGTCTCGACCGCCCGCCGCAAGGCGACCGGGTTGGTCCACAGGAAATTCGTCGGCGCCATCGCATTGAGCCAGGTCCGCCACCAGAACGCTGCCCGACGCCGCTCCCGGGCGTCCATCGCCGGCGTCTCGTAGAGCATGTCCTGCACGCTCCGGGTCAGCAGCAGGTAGCCGTCCTTGAGCAGATCCCAGTGCGGCTGATCGTGCCACGCCGGATCAGCGAAGCGTGTGTCGTCACGGTGGGGCGCAACCGGTTCGGCGCTGGCCATGCCGAGACTGCGCTTGGCGGCATGCACCTGCAGCGCCACGCTGCTGTCGAGCAGCTTCATCGCGGCCGCCGCGAACTCCATCGGATGGGCGAGCCAGGCCATCTGGGCGTGGACGATCGGAATCGCCATCCCGATCGGATCGAAGACACCCTCGAAGGCCCTGCCGATGTTG
Organism: Rhodocyclaceae bacterium; assembly: GCA_050305135.1. Classification (GTDB taxonomy): domain Bacteria; phylum Pseudomonadota; class Gammaproteobacteria; order Burkholderiales; family Rhodocyclaceae; genus Cognatazoarcus. The sequence goes on from JBNLET010000002.1 coordinate 92,032, forward strand.
CCGATGGCGTTCCAGCCGGCGGCAAAACCGCCGCTTCCCGAGGCGTTGCCGCCATTCCTCGATCCGTGAGTTGACATCATCGCCCTCCCTGCCGGGAAGCGGGGCTCGCCCCGTTGCGCACCCCGACCTCCCTACTCGAATTCTCGCAATGGCGGCGGTCCTGCGCCGAACCTGCGACGAAGCTGTTGACCTTGGTCAAGCGGAGTCCGCCGGCCCGGCCGCATATAATGGAGACATCGGTTTCGACGCCAGGAGGGCATCGCCATGTTCCAGAACATTCTCGTTCCAACGGACGGCTCCGAACTCTCGAACAGCACCGTCAGGCGCGCAGTGTCGTTCGCCAGCGATGCCGGTGCCCAGATCGTGTTCTTCTATGCACAACCCGATTTTCCGATGCCGATCTACGGCGAGGGCGCCCTGATCGATCCCACGACGCCCGAGCAGTTCGCGCAGGCGTCTGCGGCGGAAGCGGAGACCATTCTCAAGCAGGCGCGCGAAATTGCCGAAGATGCGGGCATCTCGGTGATCACCGACACGACCGTCAACGAAATCCCGTACGAGGCGATCATCGACGCCGCCAATCGCCATGGCTGCGACCTGATCTTCATGGCGTCGCACGGACGACGCGGGCTGGCCAGCCTGCTGCTGGGCAGCGAAACACAGAAGGTATTGACCCACAGCAAGGTCCCCGTTCTGGTCTACCGCTGAGCACGAGCGCCAGCCGGCGACGGCTGCCCGCGCCGGAGCCGGGGCATCAACCCTGCTGGACGCGTTCCCGGCGGTTGATCTCATCCGAGCCAAGCTGGAAGAACAGCGTCGCCAGGCTCGAGGATGCGCAAATGAGCCAGAAGGCGAAGAATCCGATCGAGTATGTGGCCAGGCCCGAAACCCTGACCGGCTGACCGAAAAAGTACAACTCCTGCGGATCGATGATCGTGAAGAACACGATCTCGGCAACGCCCGCCACCAGGAACGACGGCCAAAGAACCTCGATCAGTTTCCGCATTGCTTCCTCCATTGCATTTGCCCCCGGCCGGCGGCAGGTGCGAAGACCGGTCGCCGGCTGTCTCGAGCGCCTCCGTCGTGACGCGTCATCTCGTCCCGGCCCATGTGCTGCCCGACGTAGCCGCCGACATGGACGGCCATCACCCGCACGAAACCGATCGCAAACAGGCTGGCAGCCCGATGTCCGTGCCGCACAGCCCCTGCAGCGCGACCGCCCGCCTCCTTTCGGCCTACGATTTGGGAACTTCGCTGGTTATGCGAATCGCCGTCTCCGTCGGGAAGTAGGCGGTCCCGTTCATTCGCCAGCTGCGGGCCTCGTCCTCGATCCGGACCTGCCAATGTCCGGCACTGATCCGGCCCAGTTGACCGTAGAACTCGTCGCCATTGCGCTCCAGCACGATGCTCCGGTCCTCACCCGCACGGGTCGGATGCACGAACGTCAGAAGCAGCCTCGCCGGAAGCTCGGCCCCTCGCTTCGATTGCAGCGACAGCCGTATCGTGCCCTCGGACAGACGCAGTAGTGCGTCGAGCCCGAGATCCCGCGCGCGGTCGTCGCGCGCAATGGTCTTGTTGATCGCGATGCCCTGCTTGTAGTAGTCGTCGGCCACCAACCCGTCGCTGGTACGCGTCGCGAGGACGATCGTCACGATGCCGCCGAGCACTGCCGAAGCCGGCAACGCGATCAGCATCCAGACCAGCCGCTCCCGGTACCAAGGCCGTTTCTGTTTCGCCTGATTCATCTGTCGGCGCTCACCTGGGCATGATGAAAGTGGTGTGCTCGCGCACGCGAATGCCGGCATCGTCCTTCGCTTCGACCACCAGCAGGATCGGATGCGAACCCGGCTCGAACGTGCCGTACGGAACCTGAGCCTGGATCGTCACCGCCTGCGTCGTCGCCGGCCCGATTTCGATTTCGCGCGGCCCGACCATGCGCAGTCCCTCGGCCCCTTCCAAGGCCAGCGAGAAGCTTCTCGGCTGCTCGGTCATGTTCATGATCTGCAGGCGATACGCATTTTCGATATATCCGTCGGCCACCTCGCGTGCAAGTGCGGCGCGATCGCGAATGATGTCCACGCGCAGCGGCGAACGCGTCGCCAGACCCCACACGAACGCCAGCGTGACGATGCCGAGGATGCCGCCATAGACCAACGTCCTTGGCCGCATCACGTGGGCCAGGATCTCCTTCATGCCCCAGTGCATCTTGACCGCGTTCTCGGTCGAGTAGCGGATCAAGCCCTTCGGGTAGTTCATCTTCTCCATCACCTGGTCGCAGGCGTCGATGCACGCCGCGCAGCCGATGCACTCGTACTGCATCCCATCGCGGATGTCGATGCCGGTCGGGCAGACCTGTACGCAGATGCCGCAATCGACGCAGTCGCCCTTGCCGATCGCCTTCGGCTCCACGCCCCTCCTGCGCGCACCGCGCGGCTCGCCGCGTTCCTCGTCGTAGGTGATGACCAGCGTATCCGGATCGAACATCACGCCCTGGAAGCGCGCATACGGGCACATGTACTTGCAGACCTGCTCGCGCATCACGCCGGCCATCAGGTAGGTGAATGCCGAATAGAACAGGATCCAGAACAATTCCCACGGGCCGAAGCTGAAGCTTGCGGCCTCCTCGACCAGTTCCCGGATCGGCGTGAAATAGCCGACGAAGGTGAAGCCGGTCCATAGCGCGAGCGCGATCCACGCCGCGTACTTGAGGCCCTTGACACCCGCCTTGCGGGACGACATGCCCTGCTTGTCGAGCTTCATGCGCTTGTTGCGGTCGCCCTCGATCTTCTGCTCGATCCACATGAAGATCTCGGTGTAGACGGTCTGCGGACAGGCGTAGCCACACCACAGGCGGCCCGCGATGGCCGTGAAGAAGAACAGCGCGTAGGCAGAAATGATCAGCAGGATCGCCAGGAAAAAGACGTCCTGCGGCCAGAAGACCCAGCCGAAGATGTAGAACTTGCGCTCCACCAGGTGGAACAGGACCGCCTGCCGGCCGTTCCAAGGAATCCAGCACAGGCCGTAGAACAAGGCCTGGGTGAACCACACCAGCGCCCAGCGCCACTTCGCGAACAAGCCCGAGACCGCGCGCACGTACACCTTCTCGCGCACCGCATAGAGACTTTCTTCCTGGGACTGGGGTGCGGCCGGTTGGGGACCGGTCACGGGCTTCAGTGCTGGTTCGGACATGATCGTTATATTCGTAACTACTAAATTAGATTCGAAAAATTTCCCCGGGGCGCGCCCCGGGGAAATCTTCGCCGCGCACCGGACCTCGGCTTACTTGTGCGACAGGCTGTACACGTAGGCGGCCAGCAGGTGGACCTTGGCGTCGCCCAGGAATTCCTGGAACGTCGGCATGCGGTTCTGGCGGCCGTCGGTGATCGTCTCGATGATCGTCGCCTCGCTCGAGCCGTACAGCCAGATGTCGTCGGTCAGATTCGGCGCACCGATCGCCTGGTTGCCGTGGGCATCCGGTCCATGGCAGGCAGCGCAGGTCTGGGCAAAGATCTCGCCACCCTTCTGGGCACGCGCGGAATCGTGGGCCAGGCCGGACAGCGAGCGGACATAGTTCGCCAGATCCTTGGCGCCTTCGGCCCCGACTGCCGGACCGAAGGCCGGCATCATGCCTTGGCGACCACCCAGAATGGTGGCCTTGATCGTCTCCGGCTCGCCGCCGTAGAGCCAGTCGTTGTCGGTCAGGTTCGGGAAGCCCTTGGCGCCACGGGCGTCGGAGCCGTGGCATTGGGCGCAGTAGGTCAGGAACATCCGCTGCCCCATCGCGTTGGCCTCGGGGTCGGCCGCGACGGCCTTCAGGTCCTGCGTCTGGTACTTCGCGAAGATCGGGCCATAGTGCTCTTCCGCCGCCTTGATCTCGCGAGCGTACTGGCTGTTCTCGCCGTGGGCCGAACTCCAGCCGAAGATCCCCTTGTTGTTGCCGAAGCCCGGGAAGACCACCATGTACACGATCGCGAAGATGATCGTGATCCAGAACAGATACATCCACCAGCGCGGCAACGGGTTGTTGTACTCGCAAAGGGTTTCGTCCCACAGGTGGCCGTGCAACTCGGCCTCGCCGCTGGCGTTCTTTTCACCCTTCATGTTCGACGCCAGTACGAAGATGCAGAACAAGAGGCTCAGGGAGACCAGGACCATCACCCACATGTTCCAGAAACCGCTAACAAAGTCAGCCATTTTTCTTTCCTTCCTTGCTATGCGCGACGCTGCGGTCGTGCATGTCATCATCAGAGAAAGGCAGTTGCGCCGCTTCGTCGAATCCTTTCTTGGC
>JBNLET010000003.1:0-2704 GCA_050305135.1 Rhodocyclaceae bacterium
AGGTTGCGCAGGGCCTGGGCCTTGCCCTCGTTGCGGGTCAGCGTGAGGCTGAAGTTGATGCCCCACTTGTTGAACTCTGCCTCGCCATCGACGCCGTCGCCTTCCTTGAAGATGATCACCTGGTTGTTGGCGGTCACGCCGGGAATCACCGAGAAGTCCTTGGTCGAGATCATCGTCAGGTCGAGGCCGAGGATCGACACGCTGCCCGAGCGGGCCGCGCCGATGCCGATGCGGCTGATGCCCAGCGCGCCGTCGATCTGCTTCTTCGCCAGGTTGTCGTCGAACTGGGAGATCGAGCCGCGGATGTCGTAGTCGGGGATCTCGGTGTAGGCGCCCTTCTGTTCGGCTTTGAACAGGAAGTTGGCCAGGTTGCCCGCGTCGGCACCGAAGGTCACGAGGCGGATCGAGCGGCTGCGCCGACTCATCGCCGACACCGCGCTTACCAGCATGTCCTTGGTGCCGGCGTCCACCTTCTTGGTGGCGTCCACCAGATCCTCCACCAGCAGCGACAGGTCGCGCACGCCATACACGATCATCGTGTTGTCCATGCACTGCAGTGCCGGCGTGAAACCGGTGATGGTCTGGTAGGGCTTGAGCTGCGGGCCGGCCTTCATTTCCTCGGCGGCCTGGATCACCGGGCCCTTGGTGTCGATCGTCGAGCAGCCGCCGAGGGCGGCGGCCGCCACGGCAATCGTCGTCAGCGCGCGTCGCAGGTTCACGTCGGTCTCCGTCAGTTGCACTTGTTGTTGGCGTTGATCACGTCGCCGGAGATCACCACGGTGACTTGGCGGGGCATGCTGCGCACGCCGCGGCCACCGCTCACGTTGCCGATGTTCAGACCGCCGCAGGTGCCGACCTGGTCGCCGCGGCGCCGCTCGATGAAGGACTTGTCGCTCGGCTCGTTGAAGCGCTTGGCCTTGTAGCGGGCCATCTTGGCGAGGATGTTCTCCGGCAGGTCGGCGGTCTCGGCGTCGGCGGCGATCGCGCCGGCGCTGCAGATCATCAGGCCGACGATCAGGCTGGCGGCGATCTTGGCGGTCTTGTTCATGGCTTCTCTCCTGGCGGTCGGGTCGGGCGGCTTCGCGGGCCTGCTTGCTACCTGTGTCGGGGAACGGAAGCTGCCCGGTTCAAGCCGTTTGGGGCGACGGCGGCCCGAGCGTGATGCATTCGACGGAACGAGGGAGGCGGGGAAGACGGCCGGCGCGCCGCGGCGCCGGAGGAGATCATCGGGCGGTGCCGATCAGGGCTTCCTGGATCGCGGTGCCGCCCGAGGCCTGGTTGATCTGGCTGATGTCGCCGACCTCGACGTCGGTCGTGGCACGCCGGCAGGCGCTGCCGGCGGCACCTTCGCAGCCGACCTGCAGCGTGCTGACGGCAAAGCCGCCCGCGGCGGCGCGGGCGGCTTGGCGGGCGGTCTCGGGTGCCGCCGCGCGGGCCTTGGCGGCCTGCTCGGGCAGCAGACTGGTGCCGGCCCGTGCCAGCAGCGCGCTGGTCAGCAATGCGAATAGCAGCAGCCCCTTTTGCATCGTCCCGGCCCGCTTCAACCGCGCGCGGCGCGGAACTCGACGCGGCGGTTGCGCGGCGCGAACGGGTCGTGGGCGTCGATCGGGAAGTCCTCGCCGCGGCCTTCGACCACCAGTTGCTCGGGCGCGATGCCTTGGCGATAGACCAGGTAGGATTTCACCGCCTGGGCCCGGGCCAGCGACAGGCGCCGGTTGTACTCTTCGGAGCCGACGGCGTCGGTGTGGCCTTCGATGACCACCCGCACCTCGCTGCCGGCCATGCGGATGCCCTCGGCCACCGCGTCGAGCTGGAAGGTGGCGTCCGGCTCGATGTCGGCCGAATCGAAGGCGAACTGTACTGGCAGCGCCAGACCTTCGGCCGCCGGCTTGCTCGCGACCGGCTCCGGCTGGTAGTCCGGTCCGCTCGCCGCGGCGACGTACTCGGCCGGCGCCGGCCCGCTGTCGGCGGTCTGGATCAACTGGATCGAGCGGGTGCGGATCGAGCGCGTCCGGATCGAGCGGGTGCGGACCTCGGCCGGCGCGGCTTCCTGGCCGTGGCCGCCGAGGATGCGCGCCACCACGGCCGGGTCGGGGCGCTCGTCGGCGTTGTAGTAGATGACATCGCCACCGGCATGCGCCGCGACGCTCGCGAAGGCGGCAAAGAGGCTCGTAGCAATCAGTTTGCGGGTGTTCATGTCGATCTCCTGGGGTGTCTTGTTCGTTGCTGGCTGTGCTCGTGGGTCGCAGTGGCCGGCTCGCCGGTTCAACTCGCTGCGGGCTGCCGGTGGCCTCAGATCACGACTACGGTGGCGATGCCGAGGGCGAGTACGGCGACCAGCGTGACGATGGCGTAGATGCGTGCGGTTTCCATGGTGGTCTCCTTTCGCTGCGACGCCGGCAACGGTGTCGCGTACCCATGAGTCGCGCGCCGGCCCGGCGGGGTTCACGAAAAAGCGGCGGCCGCGCCCGGAGCGGGCGCGGCCGTGTGCGCTACGTCACGCTGCGGCGCTCAGAACTCCATCCGCCCACCGGCGGTGAAAGCGTAGCTGGCGGTGTCGGCGAGTCCGAGTGCGGTGTCGAAATTGACGAAGGCGGCGAAGCCGTGGGGGAAGACGGCGGAGGCGCCGAGCGAGAGGGTGAAGTAGTCGCGATCCGGGTCGTCGGTGAAGATGGTGAAGTTCTCGTTGAACGGATCGTTGGCG
>JBNLET010000004.1:0-13500 GCA_050305135.1 Rhodocyclaceae bacterium
GCATCGCGGCCGGGTCCGGCTGCGCCGCCGTCACGCGCTCACGATTGCCGCTGTGCTCAGCGCAGCTCTAGCAGGCTGTCATCCCAGCTGTCGTGCTTGGCGAGGCCGATCAGGTTGGCGACCGTGGCGGCGATGTTCGACAGGCCGGCGCCGTCGATCTTCTTCAGTCCGAGCCGGCCGCCGCTGGCGTTGTCGTACAGGATCAGCGGCACCGGATTCAGCGTGTGGGCGGTCTTCGCCTTGTACGAGCCGTCGGCGTTCTTTGCCGGCTGGCGGGTCTTCTTGTCGAGCTCGTACATCTCGTCGGCGTTGCCGTGGTCGGCCGTGATCAGCGCCACGCCGCCGGCCGCGTCGATCGCCGGCAGCAGACGCGACAGCGCCAGGTCCACGGCCTCGATGGCCATCGTCGCGGCGCGGAAGTGGCCGGAGTGGCCGACCATGTCGCCGTTGGCGTAGTTGCAGCGCATGACCCGGTGGCGGCCGCTGCGGATCGCCTCGATCATCGCGTCGGTGATCTCGGCGGCCTTCATCCACGGCCGCTGCTCGAACGGCACCACGTCGCTCGGCACCTCCTGCCAAGTCTCGCCGTCGAACTTGTTGGAGCGGTTGCCGTTCCAGAAATAGGTGACGTGGCCGAACTTCTGCGTCTCGGAGCAGGCGAACTGGGCAATGCCGGCTTGCGCGAACCATTCGCCCATGGTGTTGCGGATCGCCGGCGGATCGACCAGGAAGCGCTTCGGCAGCTTCAGGTCGCCGTCGTACTGCAGCATGCCGGCATAGGTCACCTGAGGGACGCGCTCGCGCTCGAACCTGTCGAAGCCCTCGCCTTCCTCGAAGGACCGGGTGATCTCGATCGCGCGGTCGCCGCGGAAATTGAAGAACACCACCGCGTCGCCGTCCTCGATCGTGCCGACCGGCTGGCCGTCCTGGCCGATCACGAACGGCGGCAGATCCTGGTCGATCGTGCCGGGCAGGCGCTCGCGCAGTGCGCGCACCGCCTGCGAGGCGCTGGCAAACTGCTCGCCGCGGCCGAGCACGTGGGTCTGCCAGCCCGCTTCGACCATCTTCCAGTTGGCGTCGTAGCGGTCCATCGTGATCGTCATGCGGCCGCCGCCCGAGGCGATGCGGGCGTCGAAGCCGCCGGCCTGCAGCTCGGCCAGGAAGGCCTCGAACGGCTCCAGGTAGTCCAGCGCGCTGGTCTCGGGCACGTCGCGGCCGTCCAGCAGCGCGTGGATGCGCACCGCCGCCACGCCGTCCTCGCGCGCGCGCAGCACCATCGCCCTGAGGTGCTCGATGTGGCTGTGCACGTTGCCGTCGGAAAACAGGCCGATGAAGTGCAGCACGCCGTGGCCGGACTTGGCGCCGGCGACGATCTGCCGCCAGGCGCTGCCGTGCCAGATGGCACCCGATTCGATCGCATCGGCCACCAGCGCGGCGCCCTGCGCATAGACCTGGCCGGCGCCGATCGCGTTGTGGCCGACCTCCGAATTGCCCATGTCGTCGTCCGAAGGCATGCCGACCGCGGTGCCGTGCGCACGCAGCGTCATGTGCGGGTAGCGGGCGAACAGCGCGTCGAGAGTCGGCTTCCTGGCCGCGGCGATCGCGCTGCCGACCTCGTTGCTCGGAATGCCGTAGCCGTCCATGACGATGACCACGACCGGCCCTTCGATGCCGGGGAAGGAGGAGAGCTTCTGCAGCATGCCGGATGCCTGCCTGGGAAGTGGGGAAACGCACGATTTTACAGCAAGTTCCGGTCGATTCCGGAGCGCGCTGCCCGGCGCCGCGCCGGCGGGGGCACGCATCCGGGCGCTCGCCGCGGGCAAGGCCGGCGGGCCGCGCTGCGACGACGGCACATCATTGCCGCCGTGACACGGCGGGACCGGATCCTACGAGCCGGAGCTGCCCGGCTGCGCGGCCTTGTGCATCGCCAGCTTCGTGCGGCAACGGGGATGGGCCTCGCAACCCCAGTAGGCACCGCGGGGGTCGTGGCGAGCCACCATGCGAGCGCCGCAGCGGGGGCAGGCCGGCGTCGTCGTGGCGCCCTCGGTTGCGATCGACAGCAGGCGTCGCGAAGCGTCTTCCGGCAGCCGGCGCAGCAACTTCAGCAGGCGCGCGCCGTCCAGCAGCTTGATCCGGTTGGCCTCGGCAAAGCGCCTGGCATCGGTCGAGAATACGCCGCAGGTCACCAGGCAGCCCCGCTCGACCTGCTCGTGCTCCATCGTGGCGCGCAACTCGCGCAGCGCCCACACGCCGATCGGCAGGTCGTGAGCCTGGCAGTGCACGATGACGGTCGTCCGTTGCGAGTCCGCCGGATCCTCGTGCAGGCGGATGCCGAGGCGGCCGCCGCCCTGTTCGATGATTTCTGCCGGGACGCCGAGCTCGCGATAGTAGGCGCGGCACAGTTCTTCGAAGCGTTTGCGGTCGATGTGCCGCAGCAGCTCCGGTGTCCACTCGCGGGGATGTTCCGGCTCGGGCGGCAGACAGAAGCGCTGGATGTCCGTATCCATCCCGCCCGGTCCGGCCGCGAGGGTCCAGCGCTGAAACGCCGACGAGGGTTCCTCGACGAACTGCAAATCAGGCGCGCCGGCATAGGCCGGGAGCCGCCCCGCCGCGCCGCGCCAAAGCGCGATGGCGCCGAATACCAGGCCGGACGTCCACCATAGCGGTTCGATCGCGTCGAGCGCGCCGCGCAACTCGGGCATGCGGCCGAGCGTGAGAGGAAACACCACCAGCCCGAGCACCAGGCTGGCGGCCGAGATCGCCGCCCCGACCGTCCAGTGCCCTTCCAAGGCATGCCGGAGGAATCCCGGCTGGCCACCGTTTCGTCTCTGTCTGCTCATGCGCGACTCGATTCTTCTTGGGCGAACGGGGTCGCCCCGACATATGTCGATGTCGCGACGACCGGGCGGATCATACATGCGAAACGAGAATCGCGCGCGCGCTCCGTCCCGAACGGTCGGCAGGGCCCGATCGGCACCGCACGGCGCCCGGGCGGGGACCCGCGCGCCGTGGTGGAAGGGGCGCAGCCGGGGCTGCGCTATGCTGACGGAAGAGCATGCAATGGACGCCGCCATGAAACTCGACCACCTGCCGCTGGGGGCCCGCTTCGTCTACAAGGGGCGGGTGATGTCCAAGGTGGGCCCGATGACCGCCGCTGCCGAGGAAGGCGGTACGGTCTTCATCCCGAAGCACGCGGTGCTGGGCCCGGTGCCCGGTGAGGCGCCACCCGAGCCGCCGCCGAGTCGTCCCGCGAAGGTGGACGCCGGGCGCGTGCTGGCGGCGTTCGAGGACTATCACCGCATCGCGCTGAAGGCCGCGGACGAGGCCGGCAGGCAGGCGTTGGCCGCGGCCCGGCTGCGCTTTCTCGCGGCCTTGTCCTGAGCCCGGCCCTCAGTCGCCGCGCAGGAATGCCTCGATCGCGGCGGCGACCCGCTCCGGCTGGTCATGCTGCAGGTTGTGGCCGCAGTCGGGGATCGTCACGCTGCGATGGTCGGCGAAGCTGTCCAGCCGCCGTTGCAACTCGGCCGGTTGTCGGGCGAAACGCTCCATCACGTAGCCGTGCTCGGCGAGCAGGTGCAGCACCGGCGCACCGATGCGGTGCCAGCAGGCCATCACGTCCTCGGTCTGGTAGCGCACCGGTGCGGCGACCCGGTGCCAGGGATCGCAGGCCATCGTCACGCCGCCGTCGGGCAGCGTGCGCGAAACGTGGCGGGCCAGGAAGGCGGCCCGTTCGGTGCTCAGCCGCGGGTTCGACTGGGCCAGCCGGTGCGCCAGCGCATCGTGATCGGGGTAGCTGCGCAGCGACGGCGAACCGTTCAGGTCGCCGAGCCATTGCGCGATGCGCAGCGGTGCGTCGTCGGGCGTGCTCGGCGGCAGGCCGAGGAAGTCCATCATCACCAGCCGCTCCACCCGATCCGGCCGCGCCCCGGCATAGTTGCCGGCGATGCCGGCGCCCATGCTGTGCCCGACCAGTCGTGCCGGCTCGTGCGGCGAATAGTGGGTCAGCAGCGCGTCCAGGTCGGCGTAGTAGTCCGGGAACCAGTAGGCCCGGCCGAGCCAGTCCGTATCGCCGTAGCCGCGCCAGTCCGGCGCAATGAGGTGCCAGTCTCCGCGCAGCGCATCGACGACGAACTGGAACGTGGCCGAGGTATCCATCCAGCCGTGCAAGAGGAACACCGGCGGCGCGTCGGCGGGGCCCCAGTGGCGTACGTTGTAGCCGAGTTGCCGGATGGGGATGCGCTCGCAGCGGAAAGGGGTCGTGGTGGGCAAGGGATTTCGCGGCAGGGTTCGGAGCCGCGAGCCTCGCCGATTCGGCGCTGCGGCGCAAGTGTCTTGCGCGCGGCCCGCGAGGTGTGGATGAAGTCTTGCGTTCGCGGCCGGCCGGCTTGAGTATGCTTGGGCGTGGTAGCGCTGTTCTCCGACTGCATTCGATGCCCGAAATCTCCCTGCCCGTCTTCGCCGGCCTGACGCTGGTGGCCTTCGTCGGCGGCTTCATCAGTTCGATCGCCGGCGCCGGCGGCATGCTCGTGCTGCCCTGCCTGTTGTGGGCCGGCGTGCCGCCGGTGCAGGCGCTGGCGACCAACAAGTGCCAGAGCGTGTTCGGCACGCTGTCGTCGGCGATCAACTACTTTCGCCGCGGCCACCTGGATCTCGCGCCGCTGCGGGCGACCTTGCTGTGGGCCTTCGCCGGCGCGGTGGCCGGAACGCTGCTGGTGCAGCAACTGGACAAGGCCGTGCTCGAGAAGCTGCTGCCGCTGATCCTGATCCTGCTGGCCGGCTATTTCGCGCTGTCGCCGCACATCTCGGACCGGGACGTGCCGCCGCGCCTGTCGGAAAACGCGTTCGCGCCGCTGATCGGCGGCGGACTGGGGGTCTATGGCGGCTTCTTCGGCCCGGGCATGGGCTCGTTCTCGGCGGCGGCCTTTGCCGGCCTGCGCGGCTTCAACATGCGCCGCGCGACAGCCAGCACCAAGCCGGTGGTGCTGGTGACGAACTTCACTTCGATGCTGGTGTTCGTGCTCGGCGGCCACGTGGTGTGGTCGCTGGTGGGGGCGATGGCGGTCGCTCAGATCGTCGGCGCACGCCTCGGTTCGAACCTGGTCATCCGGCGCGGCGCGGCGCTGGTGCGGCCTGTGATCGTCGTCGCCACTGCGGCGATCGCGCTCAGACTGATGTTCCGCTGAGCGGATCGGCCAAGGGCGGCAGCGCCAGCGACCAGAACTCCTGCTCGAATCGCTGGCCGAACAGCGTTTCGCCGCCCTGCCGGCTCTCGATCCTGAAGCCGGTCGCCCGATACAGCGTGCGGGCCCGCGCCAGGCAGCTGTAGGTCTCCAGCCGGACGCTGCGGAATCCTCTCTGCCGCGCCGCGTCCAGCGCATGGGCGATCAGCGCGCGGCCGAGTCCGCGGCCGCGGAAGCGCGGGCACACCAGCACGAAATTCAGGAATCCCACGCCTTCGTCCTGGCGCGACAACGCGATCGAGCCCGCCCGCACGCCGCCGATCATGGCGATCCACAGCGTACGCTCGTCCTGCGGCCGGGCCAGCAGCAGCGACATCTTGTGCCGGATCGTGGCCTTAAAGGTGGCGTCGAAGCCGAACTCGCGGCGGTAGATGTCGCCGTGGCGGGCCACCACCCAGTCGGCGTCGCGGCTGTCCGCAATCCTGAAATCGGTCTCCATGGTCCTCTCTGTGCGCCGGCCTTGCCCGGCGCATGGGCCGGGCAACGGAATTCCGGCACCATTGTCCTGCCAACCGACCCTGCCACCAATCGAGACGATGACCGACAGCCGCTCCCCGCTCGAGTTGAGCGCCGCCACGCTGGCCCACTACCAGGCCCATGCGCACGATTACCGCCGCGGCACCGCCGACCACGACGTGAGCCAGAATATCGCGGCGCTGCTGAGGGCGATCCGCGGCGAGGCGCCGTTCACGATCCTCGATTTCGGCTGTGGCCCGGGCCGCGACCTGAAGACGCTGGCCGCGCTCGGCCATCGGGCGATCGGCCTCGACGGTGCGCCGGCGATGGTCGAGCTGGCACGGGCCGACAGCGGCTGCGATGTGTGGCTGCAGGATTTCGTCGCGCTCGATCTGCCGTCCGCCCACTTCGACGGCGTGTTCGCCAATGCCACGCTGTTCCACGTGCCGCGGCAGGCGATCCGCCGCGTGCTGGGCGAACTGCGGGCCGCGCTGCGGCCCGGCGGAGTGCTGTTCTGCTCGAATCCGCGCGGTGAAGACCGAGAGGGCTGCGTCGGCACCCGCTACGCCTGCTACTACCACTTCGACACCTGGCGGGCGCTGGTGCTCGAGGCCGGCTTCGAGGAGGTCGAACACTACTACCGCCCGCCCGGCTTGCCGCGCGAGCAGCAGCCCTGGCTGGCGACGGTCTGGCGCAGGCCGGCGCAGCCGCGCTGAGGTCGCATCCGGCGCGGCTGTGAGCTCGGCTTCGAACGCGGCTGAATGGGGCCGCTCTGACCGTTGCCACGGCCCGCCGGCCGAACAGGCTCATCCGTTCGCGGACGCACGCCTGCCGTCGCTGGAGCCCCATGCGGACGGTCGCGCCTGCGCGCCGGGGCTGGCAAGTCACGCCGGCCTCGGCCACAATCCGGTCGTCATCGGCGCAATAGGCAAACGGTATGACGACCGTCGCCGGCGGGCCGGGGCTCTACCTGACCAAGCAGAGAGAAGACGATGGATCCAGCGACGCCGGACGAGAAGGCCAACATCGACCAATGCATCCGCAAGCTCAACATGAGGCACAAGCAGCGCTTGGGGCCGGTCGGCCCGCCGCTCGGCATGCTGCTGATCCTGCTGTTCGCGCTTGCGCTACTGCCGCTCTACCTGTTCCTGGTGTTCTTCAACCGGGTCTATTTCTGGATCCGGCGGCAGAAGAGCATCGACCCGGCGCCCTATTTCAACTACGACCGGCACCGGCTGCCGCATCTGCGTTTCGCCGACAAGATCTGGTGCGAATACTGCGAATGGGCCAATGGTTCGCTGCAGTGGGCGCTGGCGATCACCAATGAGATCGAGCGGCGCTACTGCCCGATCCAGAACCAGTGCCACCCGCACTGCGACAAGGCCAAGGCCTGGCGCGAAGAGTTCCTCGCCTACGGCCATCGCAAGGAAGACATCGAGCGCTACTACGAGGAGCGCTACCTGCAGGAGTCGCGGCTCGACGATTGAGCGGCCGCTGCCTGCGCTCGGTTGCCGATTCATCCAGCGCAGTCCGCGTCGCTGCCGACACTGATCGCGAGCAGTTCGACGCGCCGGCCGAGCTGCATGGCGCCTTGCGGACCTCCAACGACTTCCACCCGCTCGGCCGCATCGGCACGCCGCTCGACGTCGCGAACGTGGCGGCTTTGCTGCTCTCGCCGCAGGCCGGCCGGGTCACCGGCGCGGTGCGGGAGGTGGAGGGCGGCGTGATGGTCGGACGCAACCAGCCGTCCTGAGCGCGGGGCCGTGCCGAGCCGCGACCGATGCGGTGCGCAGCTTCAATTCTCGAAGCTGCGCAGCTCGGCCACGTCCTTCAGCGTGATGTCGCTGCCGTGCACCGCGATCAGGCCGCGGTCGGACAGGTCGTGGAAGATCCTCGACAAGGTCTCCGGCACCAGGTTCAGCCGCGAGGCCAGCACGTGCTTGCTGACCGGCAGCTTGACCGTCATCGGATCGGCCTCGCTGCGCGCGCAGGGCAACGGATCGCGTTCGCCGAGCGAGATCAGGTAGGAGATCACGCGCTGGGCGCCGGAGCTGAGCGAGTAGGCCTCCACGTCGCGCACCATGCCGTGCAGGCGGATCGCCATGCCGGCCAGCAGCGAGCGTGTGAAGCAGGGATCGCTGTCGATCAGGCGGAATACCACCTCGCGGTCGATCAGCAGCAACTGGGTGTCGGCCAGCGCTTCCGCAAAGACCGGGTAGTTGCGTTCCATGAACAACACGGCCTCGCCGAAGCTCTGGTTCGGGCCCAGCACCTCGACGACCTTTTCGTTGCCCTGGCGCGACGAGAAGGCCAGCTTGATCTGGCCGCGGATCACGTAGTAGAAGCCCTTCGGCGGATCGTCCTGCTGGAACAGGGTCTCGCCCCGGGCCAGGTTGCGTTCGTGGGTGGCAGCGGCGAGCATCCGGATCTCCTCGTCGGAGACCTCGCTGAACAGATGCAGGCGCCGCAGCGTCGCGGGGATGTCGATATGGCTTGCTATGCTTGACATGATCGTGTCCCGGCGCGGCCACCAATGGCCGCGCGCTCCTTTCAGGCCGATTCCCGCTCGGCCTGCCGGCCTTCGAACCAGCCTATCTTGCCGTGCAGTCCGACCACGCTGCCGACGATCAGCAGCGCCGGCGGACGCACCCCGCTCGCACGTGCGAGCTCCGGCAGGCTTGCCAGCGTGCCGGCGACGGTTCGCTGGGCGCCGAGTGTGCCGTTTTCGACCAGCGCGGCCGCATGCCCGGCGGGTAGGCCGTGGGCCTGCAGCCGCTCGCAGATCTGCGCCAGCGCGCCGACGCCCATGTAGAACACCACCGTCTGGCGCGGACGGGCCAGCGCCGGCCAGTCCAGGTCGAGGCTGCCGTCCTTCAGGTGGCCGGTGACGAAGACACAGGACTGGGCGTGCTCGCGGTGGGTCAGCGGAATGCCGGCGTAGGCGGCGATGCCGCTGGCGGCGGTGATGCCGGGCACCACCTCGAACTCGATGCCGGCCTCGGCCAGTTGCTCCAGCTCCTCGCCGCCGCGGCCGAACACGAACGGGTCGCCGCCTTTCAGCCGCACGACGTTGCAGCCCTCGCGGGCCAATTCCACCAGCAGCGCGTTGATCTGTTCCTGCGGCAAGGTGTGGCGGCCGGCCTCCTTGCCGACATAGATGCGGCGCGCCGATTCCGGCACCAGCTCCATCACGGCGGGAGCGACGAGATGGTCGTACACCACCACGTCCGCTTCGCCGAGCCGTTTCACCGCCCTCAACGTCAGCAGTTCCGGGTCGCCCGGGCCGGCGCCGACCAGCACCACGCGGCCCTCGCCGCGACCGCCGCGCCGCGCGCGGGACCCGGCCGCGGCATCGCCGTCGCCGCAGACCCGTCCGCGCCCGACCCGTCCGATGCGGGCCATGATCCGGTCGCCCAGTTTGGCCACCACATCTTCCACCGCATCCACCGCAGCAACCGCCATTCTGCTCATCTGCATTCTCCCGGCACCGGTGCTTTTCGACTTGCTTCGACTGTAGCGGAGCGGGCGCGCCGGACGGATTGACTCGTGTCAAGGAACGCCGAACAGCGCATCGGCATGCTGCAATACAGCGGAACTAGCCGCTGTCCTGAATCTTCAAGGGAGAAAGGCGATGAAACGGGGTGGTAAGAAACTGGCAGGTGTACTGGCGCTTGCAGCGCTGCCGATGCTGATGGGCACGGCGTTCGCGGATGGGGGCAAGAAGCTCTCGCCGGAGGAGCTCAACTACGAGGCGGCGAGTTCGCCGCTGGCCAACGTCGAGATGTACCAGGACATCAATCCCAAGGCGCCGCCGATGACCAAGACGGAGTTCGACACGGCGCGGAAGATCTATTTCCAGCGCTGCGCGGGCTGCCACGGCGTGCTGCGCAAGGGTGCCACCGGCAAGCCGCTGACGCCGGACAAGACCATCGCCAACGGCACCGAGTATCTCAAGACCTTCATCAAGTACGGTTCGCCGGCCGGCATGCCGAACTGGGGTACGTCGGGTGAGCTGACCGACGACGAAGTGGACCTGATGGCCCGCTACGTCCAGCAGACGCCACCGCAACCGCCGGAATACGGCATGGCCGAGATGAAGGGCACCTGGAAGGTGATCGTGCCGCCGGAGAAGCGTCCGACCAAGAAGATGAACGGCTACAACATCGCGAACATCTTCTCGACGACGCTGCGCGATGCGGGCGAGGTGGCCCTGATCGACGGCGACACCAAGAAGATCATCAACATCATCAAGACCGGCTACGCGGTGCATATCTCGCGCCTGTCGGCCTCCGGCCGCTATCTCTACGTGGTCGGCCGTGACGCCAAGGTCAACATGATCGACCTGTGGATGGAGAAGCCGGACAACGTGGCCGAGATCCGCGTCGGTCTCGAGGCCCGCTCGGTGGATACCTCCAAGTACAAGGGCTACGAGGACAAGTTCGCGATCGCCGGCACCTACTGGCCGCCCCAGTACGTGATCATGAACGGCGACACGCTCGAGCCGCTGAAGGTCGTATCGACCCGCGGCATGACGGTGGATACGCAGGAATACCACCCCGAGCCGCGCGTGGCCTCGATCGTCGCGTCGCACTTCAAGCCCGAGTTCGTCGTGAACGTGAAGGAGACCGGCAAGACGCTGATGGTCGACTACTCTGACATCGACAACCTCAAGGTAACGACGATCGGCTCGGCCCGCTTCCTGCACGACGGCGGCTGGGACAGCTCGAAGCGCTACTTCCTGGTGGCTGCCAACAAGTCCAACAAGATTGCCGCGATCGACGCCAAGGATGGCAAACTGGCCGGACTGGTGGAAGTGGGCGCGATCCCGCACCCGGGCCGCGGCGCCAACTTCGTCCATCCCAAGTACGGTCCCGTGTGGGCTACCGGCCACCTCGGCGACGAGTCGATCGCGCTGATCGGCACGGACCCGGACAAGCACGGCCAGTACGCCTGGAAGCTGGTGGAGTCGATCAAGAGCCAGGGCGGCGGTTCGCTCTTCATCAAGACCCACCCGAAGTCCAAGCACCTGTACGTGGACAACCCGCTGAACCCCGATCCGAAGGTCAGCCAGTCGGTCGCGGTGTATGACACCACCAAGCTCGATGCCGGTTACACGGTGCTGCCGATCGCCGAGTGGGCGGGCCTCTCCGACGACGGTGCGAAGCGCGTCGTGCAGCCGGAGTACAACAAGGCCGGCGACGAGGTGTGGTTCTCGGTCTGGAGCGCCAAGGACAAGCAGTCGGCGCTCGTCGTAGTGGATGACAAGACGCTCAAGCTGAAGGCCGTGATCAAGGATCCGAAACTGATCACCCCGACCGGCCATTTCAACGTCTATAACACTCAGCACGACGTCTATTGATCGTCGGCTTTGTGTAACACTATCGAGGCGCCCGGCCACCCCTCGGCCGGGCGCCTCGATCATGTCGATAAACGAGCAAGAACGAGAAGGAGACAACATGAAGAATCGCTTTACCGCCTTGGCGTGCATCGCGCTGCCGTGCTTGGCAGCGGCGCCGCTCGCCCAAGCCAACGATGGCGAGACGCTGTTCGGAGAGGTCGGATGCTCGGCCTGCCACGCAGTGGACCAGAAGCGTCTGGGCCCGTCGTTCAAGGACGTGGCCGCCAAGTACAAGGGCCAGGCGGACGCGCAGGACAAGCTGGTCAACAAGGTGCGCAGCGGCGGTTCGGGTGTGTGGGGAACCGCGCAGATGCCGGCGCACCCGCCCGAGCGGGTCACCGACGAGGAATTGCACACGCTGATCGCCTGGGTGCTGTCGCACTGAGGCCCATTCCGGGCCCGCCCGCGGCCGTGCCGCGGACGCGGTCCGGATCCGCTTGACGCCCGTCAAGGGCGGACGCCTCCGAGCGGAGGAACATGGCGCCATGTTCAGCAAGGATGGCGGCATGAATACCGATCGATTGCTGTGGGTGCATGTGGGCGTCATGCTGCTGGCGGCCGCGCTGCTGGCGCACGATGCGTGGGCCGGGCCGGCGGAGCCGGCCGAGGCGCGCAGGCGGGAACTGGTCAACATGGTGCGGCAGGACTGCGGCTCCTGCCACGGCATGCGGCTTACCGGCGGCCTGGGGCCGGCGCTGCTGCCGGCAGCGCTGCAGGGCAGGCCGATCGATTCGCTCGTGGCGACGGTGATGCAGGGGCGGCCCGGTACCGCGATGCCCGGCTGGGCGCGTTTCGTCAGCGAAGCCGAGGCACGCTGGATCCTCGACCGCCTGCTGCGGGGTTTTCCGCAATTCGAGCCGAACGGAGGCGAGCGATGAGCCCGTTTCGTTTCGGCCGGATCCTGCTCTCTGCGCTGGCGCTGCTGCTGTTGGGCGGTTGTGCGCAAAGCCCGGCGCTGCGCGGCACTGGCGATCTGGTCGTGATCATCGAGCGCGCCAGCGGCGCCGTGCAGGTGGTCGACAACGGCGAACGCCGCAGCCTGGGCCGCGTCGAGGGGCTCGGCGATCTTTCCCACGCCCACGTCACCTATTCGCGCGACGCCCGCTATGCCTATGTCTTCGGCCGCGACGGCGGCCTGACCAAGGTCGACCTGCTGACCCGGCGCATCGCCCGGCGCATCATCCAGGCCGGCAATTCGATCGGCGGTTCGGTGTCGCAGGACGGCCGCCTGGTGGTGGCGCAGAACTACCGGCCGGGCGGCATCAAGGCCTTCGATGCCGAGACCCTGGAGCTGGTTGCCGAGGTGCCCGCCGAGTACGCGCCCGGCAAGTTTTCCAAGGTGGTCGGACTGGCCGACCTGCCCGGGCAGAGGTTTGCCTACGCCCTGTTCGAAGCCGGCGAGATCTGGGTCACCGACTTTTCCGACCCCAGGCAACCGCGCACCGAGCGTTATCCGGCCGGGCAGCAGCCCTACGACGGTCTGGTGACGCCCGGCGGGCGCTACTTCATGGCCGGGCTGTTCGGCGAGGACGGCGTCGCGCTGCTCGACCTCTGGCAGCCGGAGCGCGGCGTACGGCGGATCCTCGACGGCTACGGACGCGGCGAGGAGAAGCTGCCGGTCTACAAGATGCCCCACCTGCGGGGCTGGGCGGTTGCCGACGGCAAGGCCTATCTGCCTGCGGTCGGGCGCCACGAGGTGCTGGTGGTCGACCTGCGCAGCTGGCAGGAGGTCGGCCGGATTCCGGTCGCCGGCCAGCCGGTGTTCGTGATGGCCCGGCCCGACGGTCGCCAGGTGTGGGTGAACTTCGCCTTCCCCGACAACGCTCAGCTGCAGGTCATCGACACCCTGACGGGCGGCGTGTTGCGCACGCTGTCGCCGGGCAAGGCGGTGCTGCACATGGAATTCACCCCGCGCGGCGAGGCGGTGTGGGTGTCCTCGCGCGACGATAACCGGGTCACGGTGTATGACACCGCCAGCCTGGACGCGCTCACGGTGCTGCCTGCCGACGCGCCGTCGGGGATCTTCTTCACTTCGCGCGCGGCGCGGATCGGATTCTGAGGGACGCGATGCACGGAACGCTTGCCCGATTTCCAGCCCGGTGCCCGGACGAGAGCGCCGACAAGGCCCTCGACTGGCGTCTGCTGAACGAGTTTCAGCGCGATTTTCCGTTGCAGGCGCGGCCCTTCGACTGTCTCGCGGAGCGCCTCGGATGCGCCGAGGCGCGAGTTCGCGAGCGCCTCGCCGCGCTGCTCGACCAGGGCTCGGTCAGCCGCGTCGGCCCGGTCTTCGCGCCGCGTCGGGTCGGCTCCAGCACGCTGGCGGCACTGAAGGTGCCGCCCGGGCGCCTGAGCGACGTTGCCGAGGTGGTGAGCGCAATCGCGGGCGTGAATCACAACTACGCCCGC
>JBNLET010000005.1:0-4366 GCA_050305135.1 Rhodocyclaceae bacterium
GAGATGGGCAGCCCGACGCGCTGGTACCTGCACCTCGATGCCGCGCCGCAGGCCCGCTTCGCGCCGCTCGCCGAGGTGATCGGACGGCCGGTCGCGCACTTCATGCCGGAGGGCGAGGCGGCGGCCGAGTGGCACCGGCTGATCAACGAGATCCAGGTCTGGCTGCACAACCATCCGGTCAATAGGGCCCGCGAGGCGGCTGGGCGGCCGACCATCAACAGCCTGTGGCCGTGGGGCGCCGGCGACGCGCCGGCCGCGGCCCGCGCGCCGGCCGCGGCAGTCGCCGGCGACGGGGCCCTGCTGGCCGGCCTGTGCCGGGCCGCCGGCACCGCACTGCAGCCACCCCGCTTCGAAGCGCTGCCGGCCAAGGCCGGCTCGGCGCTGGTGTGCATCGACGAAACCGCCGTCGCGGCCCGCCACCTGGACCTCGGCGGCTGGCAGCAGGCCTTGGCGCGCATCGAAACCGACTGGCTGGCCCCCGCACTGCAGGCACTGCGCGCCGGCCGGCTGCGCGGCATCGAGCTGCTGGCGCCCGGCGACCGGGCGACGCTGCGCGCGACGCTCGCCAAGCCGCGCCTGTGGCCGTTCTGGAAGCGGCCACAGCCCCTGCAAACCTACATCGGACGACAGCAATGACCGTCATCCAACGGCGCGCCGCACCGCCGCGCCAGGTGCAGAGCCTGATCGACATGGGCGTCGAGCCGCTGCTGGCGCGCATCTACTGCGCCCGCGGCGTCGCAGGCCGTGCCGACCTCGACTACGGCCTGCGCGGCCTGCTGCCGCCCGATACGCTGCGCGGCGCCGCCGAGGCCGCCAGCCTGCTGGCCGACGCGATCGAGGCCGGTGCGCGGCTGCTGATCGTCGCCGACTACGACTGCGACGGCGCCACCGCCTGCGCAGTCGGGCTGCGGGCGCTGCGGGCCTTCGGCGGCGAGGTCGGCTATCTGGTGCCGAACCGCTTCGAGTACGGCTACGGCCTGACGCCGGCGATCGTCGAACTGGCCGCGCCGCTCGAGCCCGACGTGCTGATCACCGTGGACAACGGCATCGCCAGCGTCGAGGGGGTGGCGGCGGCGCGCGAGGCCGGCATCGCGACGGTCATCACCGACCACCACCTGCCCGGCGAGCAGCTGCCCGAGGCCGACGTGATCGTCAATCCGAACCAGCCCGGCTGCAGCTTCGCGAGCAAGGCGCTGGCCGGCGTCGGCGTGATGTTCTACGTGATGCTGGCGCTGCGCGCCGAGCTGCGCGCCCGTGGCGCCTTCGCCGGGCGGCAGGAGCCGAACCTGGGCGAACTGCTCGACCTGGTCGCGCTCGGCACCGTCGCCGACGTCGTCAACCTCGACCGCAACAACCGCATCCTGGTCGCCCAGGGCCTGCAGCGCATGCGCGCCGGGCGCGTGCAGCCCGGCATCCGGGCGCTGTTCTCGGCCGCCGGGCGGGAAGCGGAGGCGGCCACCACCTTCGATCTGGGCTTCGCGCTCGGGCCGCGGCTGAATGCCGCCGGGCGGCTGTCGGACATGTCGCTCGGCATCGAATGCCTGGCCACCGACGACCTGGGCCGGGCGCTCAACATCGCGCGCGAACTCGACACGCTGAACCGCGAGCGGCGCGCCATCGAGGCCGACATGCAGGCCGACGCGGCGCTGGCGCTGGAAGCGATCGAAGCGGGCAGCCGGGCCACGCTGTCACTGTTCGAACCGGCCTGGCACCAGGGCGTGATCGGCATCCTGGCCGGCCGCATCAAGGAGAAGCAGCACCGGCCGACGATCGCCTTCGCGCGCGGCAACGAGGGCGAGCTGAAGGGCTCCGGCCGCTCGATCGCGGGCGTCCATCTGCGCGACGCGCTGGACCTGGTCACGAAGCGCGAGCCCGGCCTGATCCTGCGCTTCGGCGGCCACGCGATGGCGGCCGGCCTGACCATCGCCGAAGCGGATCTGCCGCGCTTCGAGGCAGCCTTCGAGACGGTGGTGCGCGAACTGGTCGGCGAGCAGCCGCCGGAGCGCACGATCGACAGCGACGGCCCGCTCGACCCCGGCCACATGACGCTGGCCGCGGCGCGCCGGCTGGAGCAGGAAATCTGGGGTCAGGGCTTTCCGGGCCCGCTGTTCGACGACGTCTTCGAGGTCGAGAGCCAGCGGCTGCTGAAGGACCGCCACCTGAAGCTGGCGCTGCGCAAGGGGCAGGCGCGCTTCGACGCGATCCGGTTCAACCATGCCGAGAGCGCGCCGGCGCGCATCCGCGCCGCCTACCGGCTGGCGGTGAACGAATTCAACGGGCGCAGCTCGGTGCAGTTGATGATCGACTACTTCGAAGCCGCCTGAGGCCCCGCACGACTTACTGCACGGCCTCCGGCGCCAGCCGCAGCGCCGGTGAGCCCAGCGTGCCGGACACCACCACCGGCAGCGACACGCGGCGCGAGCCGGACGACAAGGTGCTGGTCAAGCGGCCCGACAACTCGTCATTCGGCTTGATCAGCAGACCGCCGCCGACGTGCAGGTTGCCGGCGTTCAGGCTGCGGATCGCCGCGCGCAGGTTGCGATCCTTCATGTCCATGCTGACGTCGAGCTTGATCGACTCGAAGCGGGTCGCGCCGCCGCGCACCAGGCCGGTGCCGCGCTCGCGCATGATCGCCCCGACGTCCAGGCCGCCCAGGCGGCCGTTCGAAATCTCCAGCGCACCGGCCACCGTCATCGCCTTGCCCAGGCCGCCGAAGCGCTCCGCCTCGGCCTTCAGCGTCATGTTGCCCGACAGCCCGCCTTCGAGATCGCCGCCCGAGCGCATGGCCGGCATCAGACGCTCCAGCCGCACGCTTTCGAGTTGGAAGTCCCCCTGCAGCGCCACCGGCTGCTGCTGCCAGGCGATCTCCATCGTGCCGCCGTAGCGGCCACCGTGCAGTGCACCGCCGGCCGAGATCACCTGCAGGCCCTCGTCGTAGAGCAGGCCGTCGAACTGCAGCGACTCCAGCGTGACCCCCTGCATGAACGGCGGCCGCCAGGCGTCCGCAGTGCCGGACAGTTCGATCGGGAACGACATCGGCAGCGGCACGCGGTAGGTGGGCCCCTCGTCCCCGCTCTTCAAGGTCAAGCGCTGCAGGACGCCGTGCGACATCTCGCCCTCGCCCCGCAGCACCAGGCTCAATTGCTCCGACAACTGCAGGCGCAAGTCCTCGACCTGGACGCGCGCCGCAGCCATGCGGCCGAAATCCGCCCGGTTGAAGGCCGCCGCCAGCAGCGTCGGCCGCCCCCCGATACCCGAGATGCGCACGCCGAGCGCCAAGCTGCCGCTCTGGCCGAGCGAGGCCCAGTCGGGCCGCACGTGCACCTGGGCGATCTCGGTACGCTCGGCACCTACCCCGAGCGTGACACCGGCCAGCCGCAGCGCCGGCCCTTCGTCCCAGGCCGGGCCGAGATCCGCGATGCTCACCTCGGTGCCCACCACCTCGCGGGCCTTGGCCTCGATCTCGCCGCGGAACCACTCAGGCGCCTGCCACAGCAGCACCAGGATCACGCCGATCACGGCCGCAATACCCAGTGCCACCGCGCCGCGGAACAGCCGGGTCAGATAGAAGCGCAACCGATCCACGAACAGCGTCATGAAGCTCGGCTCGTCCGCCTTGCGGGAGGCCTTGCTCTTCTTTGGCTTCTTGTCGGCGTAGGCGGCGCTGATCGAGGCATCGATGTCGACTTCCGGCTCGATCCGCTCGCCGGTCTCGGTCAGCCGGTCCGGCGGCAGCTCGATCGGCGCCATGTCGTCCGCCGCCGCCTCGCCTGCCGGCGCCGGCTGTCGTCCCGCCACGACGAAGCCCGGCGGCAGCGACAGCTCCGGGTCCGGCGGCATCTCGGTCGGCGGCCCGTCGGGCGGGATCATCTCGTCGACGACCGGCAGGTCCTCTTCCGGATCCGTCACCGCGTCGTCCCGATCCACCGCCAAACCGTCGCGCAAGAGCTCCATCAGCGCGTCCTCGACCTCCAGCGACTCGCCGAAGCGCCGCCTCATCTCGCCGACCGAGAGCTCCCCGTCCAGCAACAGCAAGGCTGCCCGCGCCCGGTTCGACGCCACCCGGCGCGGCTGGCGCGCCGCCGCCTCGCCCTCTTCGGTCCGCACCAGTACAGATCCATCGCTAAACAAAGCCATTCGATATCACCACCCGCCAATCCCAGCCGCCATTGTCCCCGAAAACCGCCCGATTGTTTTGTTGACCACGCTCCGAGCGCTACCTATAATGCGCGCTCTCCTGATCCCCGATAGCTCAGTTGGTAGAGCGACGGACTGTTAATCCGCAGGTCCCTGGTTCGAGCCCAGGTCGGGGAGCCAAGATACCGCAAGAGGCCCAGCCAGATGGTTGGGCTTTTTTGCGTTCACG
>JBNLET010000006.1:0-15311 GCA_050305135.1 Rhodocyclaceae bacterium
ATCACGCTCGGCGTCCCGTAAGAAAGCCGCCCGCCACACGACAATCGTGCGTCCCCCGAGTCTGCGCGCCCCACCCCATCCGGCGAGAGTTGCCACCGACGATGAACCCATTGAATCGCTTCGAACGCCTGCGGGCGCCACTGCTGGTGCTGCTTGCCGCGGTCGTGCTGGCGGCCTTGCCGCTGGCGTCGAGCCCGAGCGTGCTGCTGCGGACGTTCGCCGAAGACGGGCCGGTGGAAGTGCTGGCGGCGGCGGGTTGGGCGATGGCGGGCGTGACGGCGCTGACGCTGCTGCCGCGGGCCGGCCTGCTCAGCCTCAGCTACGGGCTGTCGCTGTTCGTGCTGGCGCTGCGCGAGACCGGCTTGCCACCGGCGCTGGTGCCGAGCGGCCGTGCGCTGCTGCGGCCGGCCTACTACCTGGACCCGACGCTGTCGATGCATCGGCGGGTGGCGATGGCGCTGCTGCTGCTGGCTGTGCTGGCCGGCTTCGTCCATGCCGGCGTCGAGACCGTCGCCGCGCTCGTGCGGCGCCGCCCGTTCCCGCTCGCCGACCTGCGCATGCTGGTGCTCGCCGGCGTCACGCTGGTCGCGAGCCAGGGCGCCGAAGCCCTGCTCGGCCTGCCCTGGACGACCGGGGAACTCGCGCCGCTGTCGCTGCTGGCGCTCGAGGAAGGCCTCGAGACTCTCAGCCCGCTGCTGGTGCTGGCGGCGCTGGGCCGCGCCTGGTACGGCGAATACGGCTATCGGCGATCCGACGCCGGCGTGGCCGCCGGACAGCGCCCGCCGGCGTAAGGCGGCGGCAGGCAGGACGACGAAACTGCAACCGGCCGCCACGCGCAGCATGGCGGCCGGCACGGAAGGCTTCGCCGCACGATCGGCGAGGCGGCGCGGCAGGATCCGGCCACGGCCCGGTGCGAAGGAGGCCCCATCGATGAAACGCGAAACCGACCAGACCGGCGTCGCGGGCACGCGGCGAACGGTATTGATCCTGCAGGGAGGCGGTGCCCTCGGCGCCTACCAGGGCGGCGTCTTCGAAGCGATGGCGAAGGCCGGGCTGCAGCCCGACTGGGTGATCGGCACCTCGATCGGGGCCATCAACGCGGCGCTGATCGCCGGCAACCGGCCGGAACGGCGCACCGAACACCTGTACGAATTCTGGGCCCGGGTCGGCCAGCGCTGGTTCCCCGATCCGTCGGCGCAATGGCCCGCCGGCAGCCTGCTGGCGCGCTGGAATGCGCTGGCGACGATGCTGGTCGGGCTGCCGGGCTTCTTCGCGCCGCGCTGGATGCACGGCTTTCCCTGCGGCATGCCGGTATGCCCGGACAGCGCCGGCATCTACGACACCGATCCGCTGCGCCACTCGCTCGAGGAACTGGTGGATTTCGACTACCTGAACGACGGCCCGATGCGCATCTCTGTCGGCGCGGTGGACGTGGAGAGCGGCCGTATCCGCTACTTCGATTCCGCCCGCGAGCCGCTTGGAGCCGAGCATGTGCTGGCCAGCGGTGCGCTGCCGCCGGCTTTCCCGGCGGTCAATATCGAAGGGCGCTACTACTGGGACGGCGGCATCCATTCCAACACGCCGCTCGAGTGGCTGCTGGCCGACGAACCGCGGCAGGACTCGCTGTGCTTCCTGGCCACGCTGTGGCCGCTGGGCGACGAGGCGCCGCGCAGCCTGGCCGAAGTACTGCGCCGGCGAAAGGAATTGCAGTACGCCAGCCGCGCCGACACCTTGATCCGGCTGGAGCAGGAGCTGCATCGGCTGCGTCACGGCCTGGCGCTGCTCGGCAGCCGCCGCGACGCCGAGCAGCGCCGGGATCCGCAGCTGGCCGAGGCGATCGCCCTCGGCTGTCGCTCCACCTACCACCTGGTCAGACTGGAGGCGCCGCGGCTGGCCTGCGAGGACGAGAACAAGGACATCGACTTCGCGCCGACGCGCGTCGGCCAGCGCTGGTCCGCCGGCTACCGGCAGGCGCTGCGGGCGCTGCAGGCGCGCCCGTGGCAAGTGCCGGTGGCGGCCTGCCACGGCCTGGTGGTGCATGATTTCGGCGACGCGGCCGACATCGAAGCCGCGTCTCGAGAGCCCCTCGCTTGAGCGTGCCCCGAGCACAACCCACCGACCTGCGGCGCGCCGGCCGGCCGAAGCGCCGCCGGGTCCGCGGCAGCCCGGTTGGTGCGCCGGTGCGGCGAAGAAGGCGCCGGCTCCGATTGCACGGAGCCGGCCAAGGAAACACATGCGGGAGGAGCGGCGTAGTCATCGGCGGGGATGGCCCACGGGCGACGAACCCCGGCCGACGAGGCACCGCGGGTTGCAGTGTCCGCAATCGCGCGGCCGGCGGCCAGATCGTTTCGCCCATAGCAGCTATCCGTTTTCCCTATGGCTTGCGCGACGGCGTCGACGCGGCCCGGACCCCGCAAGACGCCTTTCCGCTGCGGCGAACGCCTTGCCTCGGAGCGCTGCGCCGCCTGCCGCCGGCACGCGGCTCGCATAGCAGCTAGAGCGCCGGCAGCCTGGGGCAGCATGGCCGCGTGCGTGGATACTGGCGAACATCACGGTCTCTCCGCGCCTGTCCGGCCCATCCGATGCCCACCCATCTCGTCGTCCTGATCCTGTCGCTGCTGCTCGGCATCCAGCCCGTCACCACCGACCTCTACCTGCCCGCGCTGCCGGCGATCTCGAGCGCCTTCGCGGTCTCGGTGGGCGAAACGCAGGCAACGCTGTCGTCGATGCTGCTCGCCTTCGGTGCCGCCCAGCTGGCCTGGGGACCGGCATCGGACCGCTTCGGCCGCCGCCCGGTGCTGCTGGCCGGACTCGCCGGCTACGTGCTGGCCGCGCTGGCCTGCGCGCTGGCACCCTCGATGCCGGCCCTGCTGGCGGCGCGGGTGCTGCAGGGGGTCGCGCTCGGCGCCTCGGTGATGTGCGGACGGGCGATCGTGCGCGACCTGTACGACCCGGCCACCGGCGCGCGCGTCCTGAGCCAGGCCCTGACGGGTCTCGGCGTGATGGCCTGCATGAGTGCGCCGCTCGGCAGCCTGATCGTCGAGTGGCTGGGCTGGCGCTCCGCGCTGGCCGCCAACGCGGTGTTCGGCACGCTGGCCCTGGGCCTGGTCTGGCACCGCTTCGAGGAAACGCTCCGCCACCGCGAGCCGGCCGCGCTGGCGCCGCGACGCCTGCTGCGGACCTGGCGCGGCATCGCCACCGATCCGGCGTTCTGGAGCTACACGCTGCTGGCCTCCAGCACCTTCGGCGGCCTGTACGTGATGCTCGCCTCCTCGTCCTTCGTCTTCATGCAGGTACTCGGCCTGAGCCGGCCGCAGTACGGCCTGCTGCTGCTCGTCAATTCGCTCTCCTACATCGCCGGCACGGTTCTGTGCCGCCGGCTGCTGCGCCGGCTGTCGGTCGCCGGCACGGTGGCGCTCGGCGGCGGGGTGTCGCTGCTCGGCGGCGCGGGCGTGGTGGTGCTGGGCGAACTGGGCGTGAGTTCCGCGGCCGTGCTGATGGTGCCGGTGTGCATCTACATGGTGGCGCACGGACTCAACCAGCCCTGCGGCCAGAGCGGCGCGGTGGCACCGTTTCCGCGCGCCGCCGGCGCCGCCTCGGCGCTCAGCGGCTTCGTCATGATGCTGGCCGCATTCGCGGCCGGCGGCTGGCTGGGCAGCCACATGGACGGCTCGATCCTGCCGCTGACCCGCGGCCTCGGCTTCTGTTCGGTGCTGGTGGCGGCGGTGGCCTGGCTGCTGGTGCCGCGCTGCGCACTGCGGCAGGCCCCGGCCTGAGGCGAGCGGCGCGGCCATCGCGGCGACGAAGCCGGCGCATATCTGCTGGAAAGCGCTCGGGCCACGGCACCGGCCAAGGCCGGGCTGGAATGCCGATCGGGTATCGACCGACCGCCCGAAACCGACAGAGGACGATTGATGAACGACGAAAACGGCACGCAGGACAGAGCCGACGACCCCATCGAGGATTTCTCCGATTGCCATGCCGGCATCGTGCAGCGCCTGCGGCAACTGGCCGCGCTGCCGGCGCTGGCCGACGCGGCGCGGCAGGCCCGCCGACAGGCGACGGACCTGCTCGAATTCTTCCAGGACGTGGTCGAGAACCATCACAGCGACGAGGAGCGCGACTTGTTTCCCGCCGTGCTGCGCGCCGCCACGCCCGGCGGGGAGGCCGACCGGGTGCGCGAGCTGGTGCGCAGGCTGACCGACGAACACCGCGCCCTCGAAAGGATGTGGGCGTCGCTGCGGCCCCAGCTCAAGCGCATCGCCAAGGGCAGCGACGCCGAACTCGATGCCGCGGCCGTGGCCGCCCTGGTGGCGGATTACCAGGCCCACGCCGGGCTCGAGGAGGAAGCCTTCCTGCCGCTGGCAATGACCATCCTGCGGCGCCAGAGCAGCGAACTGGCCGCCCTCGGCATGTCGCTGCACATCCGGCATCTGAAGGCCGTACCGGGCTACGTCTGAGCGCCGGCGGCGCGCGCCGCTGCGCGCCTCGCACCGATGCGCGACAATGGGCGCGCCGCCGCGGGCAGCTGCCCGCGGCGGCGTTTTCCCCATTTCCGCGACGAGGGCGCGATGGAATTCAAGTGGCTGGAGGACTTCCTCAGCCTGGCCGAGACCGGCAGCTTCTCGCGCTCCGCCGAGCAGCGCCACGTCACCCAGCCGGCCTTCTCGCGCCGCATCCGGGCGCTCGAATCCTGGCTCGGCGTGGCGCTGGTGGACCGCTCCGCCTACCCCACCCGGCTGACGCGCGCCGGCGAATCGTTCAAGGGCCAGGCCGCCGAGCTGCTCAACCGGCTGCATGCCGCCCGCACGCTGGCGCGCAACCAGCAGGCGGCGGCCGGCGACGCGCTCGTTTTCGCGGTGCCGCACACCATCGCGTTCGCCTTCTTTCCGGGCTGGATGGGCCGAATCAAGGCCCGCTTCGGCGAGCTCGCGACGCGCCTGACGGCCGGCAACGTGCACGACGTGGTGGTGACCCTGGTCGAGGGCGGCTGCGACCTCCTGATGTGCTACCACCACCCGGCCCATCCGGTGTGGCTCGATCCGGTGCGCTTCGACGGCCTGACGCTCGGTGTCGAGGTGGTCGAGCCCTTCGTCTCGCG
The DNA here is from genome assembly GCA_050305135.1 of Rhodocyclaceae bacterium. GTDB lineage: Bacteria > Pseudomonadota > Gammaproteobacteria > Burkholderiales > Rhodocyclaceae > Cognatazoarcus. The sequence goes on from JBNLET010000006.1 coordinate 5,102, forward strand.
GCACTGCGCCCGTAGCCGGCGCTGGCAGTTGCCGGGCACGCCGCAGGCGCCGATCCCGTTCCTGCGCTACGGGCCCAACACCTACCTGCGCCGCATGGTGGACACCATCCTCGACCGCGCCCAGCCGCCGGCGCACCTGGCGCTGCACTACGAATCCGACATGGCCGAGAGCCTCAAGGCGATGCTGCTGGCCGACCACGGCCTGGCCTTCCTGCCCAGGAGCGCGGTGGCGCGCGAGCTGGAGGCCGGCGAGATCATCAGTGCCGGCGGCCCGCAATGGCACCTGGAGATGGAAGTGCGGCTGTATCGCGACCGCAACAACAAGCGCCCCGAGCTGGAGGCCTTGTGGCAGTACCTGGCGGCGGGCGGCGGCAAGCAGGGCGAGCGCTGAACCCGGTCGGCTACCACGCGCCGGCACCGCAGCCGCGCGGAGAGGGTTGATCCGCGCCGCCCATGCACCGCCAGCATCAGGCCATGCCGCAACGGCATACCGGTCGCCGGCCCGATCGGCAATGATGCCGATGCCGATGCCGCAGCCGGCCACCAGGAACCACAGCAAGGCAAGACCATGACCACCACCGACCTCGCATCCCCCGCCGCCGTACGGACCGCACCGATGCCGCCGGCAGCCATCCGGCCGTCCGATTCGTCGACCGAGCGAAAACCGCCCCAAAGCCCCGCAGCAAGACCCCGACATGACCGCTCTTCACCGCCCGCCGTGGACCACGTCGCCATCCTCGGCTACAACTGAATACCTTGCGGCAGCACGCCCGCGTGCCGCATGCGTGCTCGCGCCCGAGCTGAATCATCCGCACCGGCTGCGACTGGCCGCCGAAGTCCATTCCCGCCCCTTCGTCAATATCGCCGCACCGGCCCGCGTCTCGCACCTGGCAATCCATCGCGACCGCCAGCTGCCGGACGACGGCGCGCTGATCGCCGCGCTGTGCGCGCGCTTCGGGGTCGCGGCGCCGCGGCCCGAGGCGCAGCATTTCGCCCACGATTTCGGCCGCTTCCGGCTCAAGTGGGAGCGGCACACCGAGTTCTCCACCTTCACCTTCATCGAAGCGGGCGTCGTCGCGGACGATCCGTTCGGCGAGATGCCGCTGCGCCATCTGCCGGCCGACTGGCTGGTCCGGCTGCAGGGCTCGGTGCTGGTCGCCGCGCACATCGTGGCCCAGTCGGGCGAACCGGTCGCTGCCGGCCATGCCGCGCTGCGCAGGCACTTTTCGGCGCCGCCGCCGGTCGGCAGCCGGGTCTTGTCGGGCGGCGAGCTGTGGACCGATTTCCTGGTCGGCCCGGACGGCTTCTCGCGCTTCCTGCTGCGCGACACTGGCCTGCGCGAGCAGCAGCTCGGCCGTCTGGTACAGCGCATCTGCGAGATAGAGACCTACCAGATGATGGCCCTGCTGGCACTGCCGCTGGCGCGCGCCAGCGCCGCGCGGCTGGAAGCGCTGGAGGAGGCCGTGGCCGGGCTCGGCGTGCGCATGCAGGCGCAGGACGGCGGCGGCGAGGACGAGCGCCTGCTGGAGGAGATCTCCCGGCTGGCGGGCCAGGTGCGCTCGCTGTCGTTCGAGAACGGCTACCGCATCAGCGCCGCCCAGGCCTACTACCGCATCGTCCGCTCGCGCGTCGCCGAGCTGCGCGAGAAGCGCATCGAGGGCGTGCCGACGGCCGGGGAGTTCCTCGAACGGCGGCTGGCACCGGCGATGGACACCTGCGTCTCGGTCGCCGCGAGGCAGGAATCGCTGGCCGCCAAGATCGGCCGCTCGAACGACCTCTTGCGCACCCGCATCGGCATGCTGCAGGAACGCCAGACCCAGACGGTGCTGGAGCGGCTCAGCCGCAGCGCGCAAACGCAGTTGCGCCTGCAGCACGCGGTCGAAGGCCTGTCGGTATTCGCGATCAGCTACTACGGCCTGAGCCTGGCCGGCTACGCACTGAAGGCGCTGAAGAGCGCCGGCCTCGGCATCCAGCCGGAGCTCGCCACCGGCGCGCTGCTGCCGCCGACGCTGGCGGCCACCTGGTGGACGCTGCGGCGCGTCCACAAGCGCCTGCGCGGCGAGGACTGAGAACGTTCGACCCGCCCCATGCCGCCTCTGCATGGGGCTATAAGGCAACGGCATGCCGCCGACCGGCCGCAGCCGGGACAATGCGGACTCCACCCACAAGGAGGATGACGTGTTCCACCGACCCGGCCGCACGCGCTTCGCGCCCGCCGCCACCGACGCGATTCCGGCCCGCTTCCCCTCCGCCTCCTCCCTCCGGCGGCAGCGGCCCGCGCAGGACTCGGCGTCGCGGCGCGCAGCGCGCTACCCATGCGGCATGGCAGGTGGAAACGAACAGCAACGGCCGCGGCCCGGGGCCGTCACCCACCGGGCGTCTTTTTTCACCGCTTGCGAACCCGCCGCAGCACCACACGATGGGCGGCGGCCTGCCATCCCATACCAGGAGTGATTCGAATGGCATCGAACCCGATGCATGACGCCACCGCTGAGAAACTCGGTGGCCTGTCCTACCTCGCCCCGCGATCCGCCGAACCGTGGGCCAGCTTCATCGAGCAGATCGAGCGCGTGCGGCCCTTCCTCGGGCCGCTGGAGCGCTGGATCGAGACCCTCAAGCATCCCAAGCGCACGCTGATCGTCGACGTGCCGATCGTGCGCGACGACGGCGTCGTGGCCCACTACGAGGGCTACCGCGTGCAGCACAACGTGTCGCGCGGCCCCGGCAAGGGCGGCGTCCGCTTCCACCCCGACGTGACGCTCAACGAAGTGATGGCGCTGGCCGGCTGGATGACGGTCAAGAACGCCGCGCTGGGCCTGCCGTTCGGCGGCGCCAAGGGCGGCATCCGGGTCGATCCGGCGAGCGTCAGCAAGGGCGAGCTGCAGCGCATCACGCGCCGCTTCACGTCCGAGATCGGCATCGTGATCGGACCGGACCGCGACATCCCGGCGCCCGACGTGGGCACCAACGCGATGACGATGGCGGTCATGATGGACACCTTCTCGATGAACCGCGGCGGCACCGCCACCGGCGTCGTGACCGGCAAGCCGATCGCGCTCGGCGGCAGCCTGGGCCGCCACGAGGCCACCGGCCGCGGCGTCTTCGTCGCTGCGCGCGAGGCGGCCCGCCACCGCCAGGTGGCGCTGGAAGGCGCGCGCGTCGTGGTGCAGGGCTTCGGCAACGTCGGCGGCATCGCGGCGCGGCTGTTCCACGAGGCCGGCGCGCGCGTGATCGCGATCGCCGACCACTCGGCGACGCTGGTGAACGAGGCCGGCATCGACATCCCGGCGGCCCTCGCCCACACCGCGGCGGAAGGCTGCCTGCGCGGCTTCGCGGGCGCCTCGCCGCTCGACGTCGAGGAGTTCTGGCAGCTCGAGTGCGAATTCCTCGTGCCGGCCGCGCTGGAAGGCCAGCTCACCGCCGAGCGCGCGCTCGGCGTGCGCGCCAACATGGTGATCGAGGGCGCCAACGGTCCGACCACGCCGGCCGCCGACGACATCCTGCACGAACGCGACGTGCTGGTGGTGCCGGACGTGCTGGCCAACGCCGGCGGCGTGACGGTGTCCTACTTCGAATGGGTGCAGGACTTCTCGAGCTTCTTCTGGACCGAGGAGGAGATCAACGACCGTCTCGAGCGCATCATGGTGAACGCCTTCCACGCGATCTGGCGTACCGCCGGGGAGAACCGCGTCTCGCTGCGCACCGCGGCCTTCATCATCGCCTGCCACCGGGTGCTGGAAGCCCGCGCCGAGCGCGGCCTCTACCCCTGAGTGCGATCCCCGGCCCGGCCGCGGCCGGGCCGGCGGGCGCTCACAGCTCGGCGATCGTGCACAGCCGGTAGCCGGCCGCGGCGAGGCCGTCGCGGATCGCGCGGGCGCTCGCCACCGCGTCGGCGCCGTCGCCATGCACGCAGATGCTGCCGGCCTCGACCGCCAGCCGGCGGCCCTCGATCGAGGTGATGCAGCCCTGCTCGAGGATGCCGATGGCGTGGGCCAGGCAGGCCTCGGCGCCGTGCACCATGGCCTGCGGGTGGCTGCGCGGCACCAGCGATCCGTCGTCGAGGTAGTTGCGGTCGGCGAAGATCTCCTCCACCACCGCCAGGCCGGCCGCGCGGCCGGCGGCGGCAAGCTGCGACAGGGCCGGCGCGAGCAGGATCAGCTCCCGGTCGAGCGCCGCGACCGCGGCCGCCACCTGCTCGGCCAGCGCCCGGTCCACGCAGGCCATGTTGTTCAGCGCGCCATGCGGCTTGACGTGGCTGACGACGGCCCCCTCGCTGCGCGCCACGCCCTGCAGCGCGCCGATCTGGTAGATCAGCATCGCCTGCAACTCGGCCGCCGGCAGTTCCATCCGCCGCCGCCCGAAGCCCTGCAGGTCGGGCAGGCCCGGATGGGCGCCGATGCCGACGCCGCGCGCCTTGGCCGCACGCACCGTGGCCCGCATCACGAGCGGGTCGCCGGCGTGGAAGCCGCAGGCCACGTTGGCCGAGCCGACCAGATCGAGCAGCGCCTCGTCGTCGCCCATCTTCCACGGTCCGAAGCTCTCGCCCAGGTCGGCGTTCAGGTTGATGCGTCTGGTCTTCATCGCTATTCCCACGGCAGGTCGGGCGGCAGCCCGCGGCGAAAACCGCAGGCGTCCACGACGCCGCTCACCAGGTTGCTCGAATACAGTGCCGCCTCGTCCACCACGCCGGGCGGACGGAACGAGGTGATCGCCGCGCGCCAGGCGTCGAGCGCCGCCTGCTGGGCCTGCCACGCCTGGCGGGCCTCGGCCAGGCTCACCTCGGCGAAGCGCAGCCGCTCGCCGGGCGCCAGGTGGGCCAGCCGCGGCAGGTCGGCGCCGATCACCGTGGCGATCTTCGCATAGCCGCCGACGGTCTGGCAGTCGGGCCCGAGCACGATCGGCTGGCCGTTGCCGGGCACCTGGATGGCGCCCGGCGTGACGCCGTCCGAGACGATGTCGGCGCCGCACTCGGGGCGGTGCGCGAGCGGCGGGCCGGCCAGCCGGATGCCCATCCGGTCCAGCTCGCGGGTGACTTCGAATTCCTGCCCGTAGAAGGCCTGCAAGGCCTCGGCCGTGAAGGCCTCCTGCTGCGGTCCGGCGATCACCCGCAGCGGCCCTTCGGGATGGGCGAAGGCGCTGCCGGCACGGAACTCGAGCCACGGGTCGCCCTGCAGCGGCGCACAGTCGATGCGGTCGCCGCTCAGCAGCAGATGGCCATCCACGCCGCCCAGCCCGGCGCGCGCATAGGTCGAGCGGCTGCCCAGTTGCGGTGCCACCTGGCAACCGCCGCCGAGCGCCAGATAGCCCGGTCCGCGCGCACTGCCGACGGCCAGCGTGTCGCCGGGCCGCAGCGCCACGGTCTGCCAGCCGGCCACCTCGCGCTGGCTGCCGTCGGCCCGCAGCAGCCGCGCCGCGACGGCGCCGGCCAGCGCGCAGCGCACGCTGCCGGTGACGGCCTTGAGCCGTGGCCCGGCCAGCGCCACCTCGATCGCCGCGGCTGCCGGATCGTTGTCCAGCAGCAGGTTGGCGCAGGCCAGCAGCAGCCGGTCGGCGGCGCCGGACACCGGCACGCCGATGCTGCGCGAGCCGAAGCGCCCGGCGTCCTGGATGGCGTTGCCGAAGCCGCCGTCGACGATTTCGATGACGGCCTTCACCGCTGCGCCCCGCCGGCCACGATGAAGCGCTCGCGCGGCAGCTCGTTGCGCTGCGCGAGCGCGTCGAGTTCGCGATACTCGTCGGCGTCGATGGCCTGCCAGCGCACCAGGTCGCCCGGCGCGAAGAGGGCCGGCCCGGCTTCGCGCCGCAGGTCGAAGGGGCGCAGCGGGGTGCGCCCGAGCAAATGCCAGCCGCCCGGGCTCTGCCACGGGTAGACCGCGCACATCCGCCCCACCACCGCCAGGCTGCGCTCCGGCACCGCGCGGCGCGGCACGGCCAGGCGCGGCAGTTCGCAGGCCGCCGGCAGGCCGCCCATGTACGGGAAGCCGGGCAGGAAGCCGAGCAGGTAGACGCGGAACTCGGCGCCGCACATCAGCGCCACGACCTCGGCCGAATCCAGCCCGCGCGCCTGCGCCAGCGCCGCCAGGTCCGGCCCGTGCTCGCCCTCGAAGCACACCGGAATGCGCCACTCGGTGCCGGCGCGGGCCAGCGGCGCTGCCTGCCGCGCGAGTTCGGCGAGCGCATCGGCCTGGCGCTCGAGCGCGTCGCTGCCGGGCTCGAAATACACTGTCAGCGAGGTGAAGGCCGGCACCCACTCGACGACGCCGGGCAGGCCGTCGTCACGCCGCCGCGCCTCGAGGGCGGCGGCGAAGCCCATCACGCGGGCATGGAGCGCCGGATCGATGTCGCGGCCGAATTCGACGCTCAGCGCCGCGTCGCCGAGCGGCCTGAGGCGCGGCCACGGCTCGGCCGAAGGACTGCGGGCGGCTTCCATTCAGTTCAGGTTCCCGACCAGGCCGGGCAGCCACAGGGCCAGCCCCGGGAACAGCGCGAGCAGCAGCAGCAGGGCCATCATGCCGATCAGGAACGGCGCGACGCCGGCCATCACGTCGTTGAGCGAACCGGAACTGCGCAGGTTCTGCACGACGAACAGGTTGAGGCCCACCGGCGGCGTGATCAGCGCGGCCTCGACCAGCAGGATGACGACGATGCCGAACCACAGCGGATCGTAGCCCAGGCCGGTCATCACCGGCACGACGATCGGGATCGTCGTGATCATCATCGACATGGTTTCCATGAAGCAGCCCAGCACCAGGTAGAAGACGACGACCGCCAGCAGCATCATCGGCGCGGACAGGTCGAGCGCCTTCAGCGCGCCGCTGATGGCCTCGGTCAGTCCGATCGAGGTGATGACGAAGTTCAGGAACAGCGCCGCCACGATCACCAGCATCACCATGCCGGTGGAGTGCATCGTGCCCTCCAGGCATTCGCTGATCATCGACCAGGACAGGCGGCGCTTCCAGGCCGCCAGCACCAGCGCCGAGACGACGCCGAGCGCCGAGGCCTCGGTGGCGGTGGCGATGCCGGCGTAGATCGAACCGACCACCACCAGGAAGATCGCCAGCGGCGGCAACAGATCGGGCAAGGCCGCGATGCGCTCGCGCCAGCTCACCTGGCGGCGCTCGCCGCCCCAGTGCGGGAAGACCGTGCAGGCCACCCATACCGAGCCCATGAACAAGCTCACCAGCACCAGGCCGGGCAGGATGCCGGCCAGGTACAGCTTGGGCACCGAGGTGTTCGTCAGCACGCAGTAGATGATCATGTTGAGCGACGGCGGGATCAGGATGCCGAGCGTGCCGCCGGCCGCCAGCGTGCCGAGGAACAGCCGGTCGTTGTAGCCGAAGCGCTTGGCCTGCGGCAGCGCCACGGTGCCGATCGTCGCGGCGGTCGCGACGCTGGAGCCGGAGGTGGCCGCGAACAGCGCGCAGGAACCGATGTTGGCGTGCATCAGCCCGCCCGGCAGCCAGGACATCCATTTCACCAGCGCCTCGTACATCTTCTCGGCGATGCCGGAGCGCAGCAGGATCTCGCCCAGCATGATGAACAGCGGCAGGCACACCAGCAGGAACTCGGTGCTGGCGGTCCAGGCGATCTCGCCGGCGGCGCGCGTCAGCGGCAGGAAGCCGAAGCTCTTGTCGAGCGCGACGGCCAGCAGGCCGAGCGAGGCGCCGACCGGGATCGCCAGCGCCATCAGCACCAGCAGCAGACTCAGAGCGGTCGGGATCATCGTGCACCTCCGTGCAGCATCTCGCCTTCGTGCTGCCTGGCATGGACCGCCTCGCCGGCCGCGTCCTCCTCGATGCTGCGGGCGCCGACCAGGGCCTCGAAGCCTGCCCGATCACCTTTCGCCAGCGCCGCAGCGGCGCGCAGCAGCAGCAGCGCGGCGGTCAGCGCGAACTGCGTCAGGCCGGCCCACCACAGCAGCTGCGGGATCCAAAGCGGCACCTTGAGATCGGAATTGGAGCGCGAAGCGAGCTCCCACGAGGTCGTCAGGACGTCGTAGCCGTACCAGGCGAAGACCGCCGCGATGGCGCCCAGCGCCGCCACCGCCAGCAGGTCGAGCAGGTAGCGCAGCACACCGGGCAGCAAGCGGTAGAGCGCGTCGACGCGCACGTTGCCGCGTCGCAGCAGGACCGCCGAGTAGGACCAGGCGCTGCCGATCGCCAGCGCATAGCCGGCCAGTTCGTCGGCGCCGCCGAGGGTGACGTGGAACACCTTCCGCAGCACCACGTCGAGGGCGATCACGAGCGCCGCCGCGAACATCAGCACGCCGCCGCCACGGATCGACCAGGTGGCGAGCCGTTCGCCCGCCCGCGCAAGTATCGAAGCCATCGCTTTTCCTCCTCGAGCGACCGGGGCCGTGGCGACGACCCCGGTCCGGACCTGCGGCCGCTACTTGGTCTCCAGTCCGACGACCCGGCCGACGGTGGCGTTGAAGTCCTTGCTGCAACCCTTGCAGCGCGCACTCCACTTGGGCAGCATCTGCTCCTCCTCCAGCTTGCGCAGCAGCGCGCGGTCTTCCGCGCTCGGCTGGACGATCGTCATCTTGCCCGGATTGCCGCCGCTGCAATCGGCGGCACCGCCGTTGCACTTGTAGCCCATCTCGGTCTCGCGCGCCGCGGCCTCCCACAGCCGCTCCTCGAGGGTCTTCATCTCACTCTTGATGAAATCGCGCACCGCCGGATCGAGGCGGTTCCAGGTCTTCAGGTTGGCGGCATAGACGATCTGCGCCCAGCCCATCGGCAGCGCCAGCAGGTGGGTGGTCACCTCGTGCCACTTCGCCAGATTGCCCGACATCGAGCCGGTGATGCCGCAGTCGACGGTGCCGGTCTGCAGCGCCGGCACCACCTCGCCGAAGGACATCGTCACCGGCGTCGCGCCGAGCGCCGCCATCAGCTCGGACTGGGAGCGTCCGCCGACGCGCACCTTCTTGCCGGCCACGTCCTTCAAGCCGCTGATCGGCGTATTGCAGTACAGCACCTGCGCCGGGAAGGCGCCCAGGCCGAGCACCTCGACATGGAACTTGTCGCGCAGCCGCTGCTGGTAGAAGGCGCGGGTGGCCTCGGTCACCTGGCGCGCGGTCTGCGCGTCGGGCAGCAGGCCGGCGATGTCCACCATCTCGATGCCGGGGTCGTCGGCCGCCAGGTAGTACATCGGCACGCCGCCGAACTCCATCACGCCCTGGCCGAGCAGGCGCAGCACCTCCGGCCCCTTCATGCCCATCTGGTCGAAGCCGCGGATCTCGGCCTTGATCTTGCCGCCCGAGCGCTGCGGGATGTACTCGGTCCAGAACGGCAGCTCGTGGTCCTTGTAGGGGCCGAGATTGGACAGCGAGCCGACGATGCGCAGCTCGGTGGCGGGCAGCTCGGCTGCCGCCGCGGGCGGCACCACCAGCAGCGTCGCCAGGGCGGCGCAGGCGGTCAGGCAAAGGGTCTTCAGCTTCATCGGGACGGTCCTCCTTCGAGGTCAGTTGTAGGCCAGGCGCTGGTTCAGCAGCTCGGTGACGAGCATCGCGCCGGGCGCGTGGGTGATGCAGAAGTCGGGTCGGCTTTCCATGACGATCGCCTGCGGCGTCACGCCGCAGGCCCAGAACACGGGCACCTCGCCGGGCCGGATGTCCACCGCGTCGCCGAAGTCGGGCCGGCCGACGTCGGCGATGCCGACCTGGGCCGGGTCGCCGAAATGCACCGGCGCGCCGTGCACGTTCGGCAGCCGCGCGGTGACCTGGATGGCGCGGATCGCGTCGGCCGGCGTCATCGGCCGCATCGACAGCACCATCGGGCCGTGGAACGGACCGGCCGGACGGGTCGGGATCGAACTGCGGTACATCGAGACGTTGCGGCCCTGTTCGATGTGGCGAAGCCCGATGCCGGCTTCCTGCAGCGCCTGCTCGAACGAGAACGAGCAGCCGATCACGAAGCTCACCAGGTCGTCGCGCCAGTGCTCGCGGATGTCGAGCGGCTCGTCCACCAGCTCGCCGTGCCGCCACACGCGGTAGCGCGGCAGGTCGGTGCGCACGTCGATGTCGTCGCCGAGGTCGGGCAGCAGCGGATCGCCCGGCTCCGACACCGCCAGCAGCGGGCAGGGCTTGGGATTGCGCTGGCAGAAGCGCAGGAAGTCGGACGCGGTGGCCGCCGGCAGGATCACCAGGTTGCCCTGCACATGGCCGGGCGCCATGCCGCTGGTGTGCATGCTCCAGCGGCCGGCGCGGATC
>JBNLET010000007.1:0-10918 GCA_050305135.1 Rhodocyclaceae bacterium
GGCTTCAGCCCGCCATCCACTCCCGAACGCCGTTGGCGGGCTGAAGCCCGCCCTACGGCGGCGAGGTCCGCCTCGTAATCTCGGAGGGCTGCGCCGGTGTGCGAGGCGGTGTGCTTCATCAGCGCCGCCGGGGTGCCCTCGGCGACGATGGCGCCGCCGCCCTCGCCGCCCTCGGGGCCGAGGTCGATCAGCCAGTCGGCGGCGGCGATGAGGTCCAGGTTGTGCTCGATCACCAGCAGCGAGTGGCCGGCGTCGAGCAGTTTCTCGAAGGCCCCAAGCAGCTTCGTGACGTCCTCGAAGTGCAGGCCGGTGGTCGGCTCGTCGAACAGGAACAGGGTCGGCTTGGCGTCCGGGCCGCGCTTCTTGCGCCGCGCCGCCTCGGCGGCCTTGGCCAGGTGGCCGGCCAGCTTGAGTCGCTGGGCCTCGCCGCCGGACAGGGTCGGCACCGGCTGGCCGAGGCGCAGGTAGTCCAGCCCGACGTCGGCGATCGGCGCCAGCGCGGCCAGCACCGCCGGCTGGTCGGCGAAGAAGGCCACCGCCTCCGAGACGGTCAGCTCGAGCACCTCGGCGACCGACCGACCGCGCCATGTCAGCTCGAGGATCTCGGGCCGGTAGCGCTTGCCGTCGCAGTCCGGGCAGCGCAGGTAGACGTCGGACAGGAACTGCATCTCGACATGCTCGAAGCCCGAGCCGGTGCAGCTCGGGCAACGGCCGTTGCCGGAATTGAAGCTGAAGGTGCCGGGCGTGTAGCCGCGCTGCTTCGCTTCCGGCAGCAACGCGAACAGCTTGCGGATCGCGTCCCAGGCGCCGACGTAGCTGACCGGGTTGGAGCGCGAACTCTTGCCGATCGCCGACTGGTCCACGAACACCACGTCGCCCAGCAGCTCGGCGCCGTCGAGCCGCTCGAACGCGCCGGGCACCTCGCTCGGCCGGCCGAAGTGCTTGGCCAGCGCCGGGTGCAGCACGTCTTGCAGCAGCGTGGACTTGCCCGAACCGGAGACGCCGGTGACGCACACCAGGTGGCCGAGCGGGATGCGCACGTCGATGCCCTGCAGGTTGTGCTGGCGCGCGCCGGCCAGCAGCAGCGCCGGGCCGTCCGGCGCCACCGGGCGGGGGTTGCGGTGGCGGTCCACGCGCTTGCGCCCGGCCAGGTAGTCGCCGGTCAGCGAGGCCGGCTCGGCGGCGACCTCGGCCGGCGACGCGAAGGCCACGATGCGCCCGCCGCGCTCGCCCGGTCCGGGGCCGATGTCGAGTAGCCGGTCGGCGGCGAACATCAGTTGCGGGTCGTGCTCGACCACGACCAGCGAGTTGCCGGCGTCGCGCAGCCGGGTCATGACCTGCAGGATGCGGCCGATGTCGCGCGGGTGCAGGCCGATCGAGGGCTCGTCGAGCACGAACAGCGTGTTCACGAGCGAGGTGCCGAGCGCGGTGGTCAGGTTGATGCGCTGCACCTCGCCGCCGGACAGCGTGCGCGACTGGCGGTCCAGCGTCAGGTAGCCGAGCCCGACCTGGCGCAGGTAGTCGAGCCGCGCGCGGATCTCGCCCATCAGCAGTTCGGTGGCCTCGTCGAGCGGCTGCGGCAGTTCGAGCGCGTCGATGAACGCGGCGACGCGGTCGATCGGCAGCGCCATCAGCGCGTGCATCGGTAGGGCGGGATGCATCCCGCCGTCCCGCTGTGCATCGCCCTCGCCGTTGGCCTCGCCCCCCAGCCGCCACAGCAGCGCCTCGGGCTTGAGCCGGGCGCCGTGGCAGGCCGGGCATTCGGTGTAGCTGCGGTAGCGCGACAGCAGCACCCGAATGTGCATCTTGTAGGCCTTGCTCTCCAGCCACTCGAAGAAGTGGCGCACGCCGTACCACTTGCGCGGCCAGGACGACGACCAGCTCTTCCACGCCGGGTCGCCCTCCAGCACCCACTGGCGGTGCTCCTCGGGCAGGTCGCGGAACGGCACGTCCATCGCGACGCCGTACTTCTTCGCCATCTTCGCCATGTCGTCCTGGCATTCGCGATAGCTCTCGCTCTGCCAGGGCTTGACCGCGCCGCCGGCCAGCGTCTTCGATTCGTCCGGCACCACCAGGCCGAAGTCCACGCCGATCACGCGGCCGAAGCCGCGGCAGGTCTCGCAGGCGCCGAGCGGGGAGTTGAACGAGAACAGGCTCGGCGTCGGCTCCGGGTAGGCGATGTCGCAGGCCGCGCAGTGCAGGCCGGCGCTGTAGGGCCAGACCTCTTCGCCGGCCTCGGCCAGCGCATGCACCTGCAGCTTGCCCTGGCCGAGCCGCAGCGCCGCCTCGAGCGCCTCGGACAGCCGCTCGGGCTCGGCCGTGGACAGCCGCAGGCGGTCCTGCACCACCTGCAGCACGCCGTCGCCGCGGGCGTGGATGCGGTTGTAGCCCTGGCGTTCGAGCAGGGCCAGGATCTCGTCCTCGCTGAAGTTCTCCGGCACCGACACCGGCGCGCACAGCACCAGCCGGGGATCATTGGCAGCGGCGGCGCGGGCGGCCAGGTCGGCGGCGATGCTGGCCGGCGTGTCGCGCCGCACCGGCCGGCCGCAGCAGCGGCAGTCGAGCTTCGAGGCGCGCGCGTAGAGCAGCTTGAAGTGGTCGGCCAACTCGGTCATCGTGCCGACCGTCGAGCGCGAGGTGCGCACCGGGTTGGTCTGGTCGATGGCGATCGCCGGCGGCACGCCCTCGATGCGGTCCACCCGCGGCTTGTCCATGCGGTCCAGGAACTGGCGGGCGTAGGGCGAGAAGGTCTCGACGTAGCGCCGCTGCCCTTCGGCGTAGAGGGTGTCGAAGACCAGCGAACTCTTGCCCGAGCCGGACACTCCAGTTACTACCACCAGTTCGTTCAGCGGCAGATCGAGATCGAGATTGCGCAGATTGTTCTGGCTCGCGCCGCGAATGCGGATCGCGGGCCGGGCGGCTTCGTCGAGGGAGGCGGGCATGGGGTCGGCAGTCGGGGGATGGCGCAGGAGGGATTCTATTCGGGCCGGCGGGTTCCCGGCGTCGCGGCGGGCCGGGGTGCTGGAACCTTGGCCGTATATCTGCAAAATTGCACTACGATCGTTCGATGGAGAGGGCGCGCCCGCACGCCCGGAGAGAGACGGTATGACGACGAGGCGGATCCGCTCGAAGCGGACCACGGGGTATGGCCGCACGATCCCTGCCAGGTGTGCACGGTGCCTTCCGCCGCCGGCGCCGCTCGTCGAACTGCCGGCATGAAACACCAGGCCGGCGTCCGCATCCCGATCCGCCAGGTGCGTCCGATCGAGGGCGAGACGCCGCGCTGGTGCGGCCGCATCGCGGTGAGCGGCCGCGATGAGGAGATGCACGTCCTGATCTTGCGGCGCGGCGGGAAGTTGATCGGCGTCCCGGCCATCTGTCCGCACGACGGCAGCCCACCCGGAGACTGTCACGGCGAGCGGCCCGACACCCTGAACTGCAGTGCCCATGTCCTGAAGCTGCAGCTCGAATCGAACGCCGAGGCCTTCGACGTGGAGGAGCACGGCGGACGCTTCTACCTGCGCCGGCCGCCCGACGAGGCCGACCGGCAGGGCGGTGGTGATTCGCTCGAGCAACTGCGGCAGGAACTGGCCGCGTTGCGCGAGGCGAATTCGGTGCTCGAAGCGCGGGTGACGACGACCAGCGAGGTGATGCACGCGATGATCGCCGAGCTGGCCGAGAACACGCGCCAGCTCGAGGCGCGCGGCCGCGAGCAGGCGAGGCTGGCGCGCTTCGTGGACAACGTCCTGGACAGCATGGAGAACCTGCTGGTGGTGCTGGACGCCGGCGGCGGGATCAGCCGGATCAACGCCGCGGTGTCGCGCTACCTGGGATTCACCGCCGAACAACTCGTCGGGCAGCCGAGCGACACGCTGCTGACGACGGGCAGCCTGGCCCGGCTGCGCGTGGCGGCCGCGGACGCTTCACTGCCGGAAGGGCTGGTGCTGTTCCACACCATCCTGAGCCACGGACAGCTCGCATTCGAGCCGACCCTGGTGTGCGTCGACGGCAAGCCGGCGCAGAGCCACTTCATGGTGCGCGGCGCACCGCTGTTCGATCGCGGCGGCAAGCTCGAGGGGGCCGTCGTGGTGGCCTCCGACATCACGCTGCTGCGCGACCGCGAGAACGAATTGCAGCTGAGCGAACAGCGTTTCCGCGACTTCACCGCGATCGCTTCCGACGGCTTCTGGGAGACCGACCGGGATTTGCGCTTCATCCGCCCGGTGTCCGGCATCAACGAGCTGGTCGGCAAGCCGTTGTTCGAGCTGCTGCGCGGCGAAAGCGGCGAAGAGAGGAAGGCGCTGCATGCGTTCGTCGACGCCATCGAGCGGCACCGGGAGTTCCGCGACTTCGAGTTCCGGCTCAAGGATCCCCCGCCCGGATGGGATTGGCTCAGTTGCAGCGGCCGGCCGGTGTTCGATATCGACGGCCGTTTCATGGGCTACCGCGGCACGATCAAGGACATCACGCCGCGCAAGCTGGCCGAGCAGGAGCTCGAGCTGCACCGCGATCACCTGGCCGAACTGGTGGCCAGCCAGACCGCCGACCTGCTGGCGGCGAAGGAGCAGGCGGAACAGGCCAACCAGGCCAAGAGCCGCTTCCTGGCCAACATGTCGCACGAGTTCCGCACGCCGCTGCACGGCATCGGCTCCTATGCCGCGCTGGGGCTGAAGAAGGTGGACAGCGCGCCGCCCGACAAGCTGCGCGCGTATTTCGAAGGCATCGCCAACAGCGGCGGCCGGCTGACCGAACTGGTGAACGACCTGCTCGACCTGGCCAAGCTGGAAGCGCGCCAGATGGAGCTCTGCGCCGAGCCCTGCGACCTGGTGGCGCTCGCGCAAGGCGTCGTGCAGGACCTGCACGCGCTGCTCGAGAGCCGCCAGCTGGTGGTCAGGATCGACAGCGCCACCGACGACGTCGGCGCGATGCTCGACCGGCGCCAGTTCCATGCAGTGCTGCAGAACCTGATCTCCAACGCGGTCAAGTTCTCGCCGCCGTGGAGCGAGATCGTCATCTCGTTCCACGACGACGCGTTGGACGAAGCC
Source organism: Rhodocyclaceae bacterium (assembly GCA_050305135.1). Taxonomy (GTDB): domain Bacteria; phylum Pseudomonadota; class Gammaproteobacteria; order Burkholderiales; family Rhodocyclaceae; genus Cognatazoarcus. Next base: position 5,046 of record JBNLET010000007.1, read on the forward strand.
ACGCCGGCACTGCGGATGAGCGTCTGTGATCATGGCATCGGCATACCAGAGGGCGAGCTCGAATCGATCTTCGACAAGTTCGTGCAGAGTTCCAAGACCCGCGACGGGGCCGGCGGCACCGGGCTGGGACTGGCGATCACGCGGGAAGTCGTCGAACAGCACGGCGGCGTGGTCAGCGCCCGCAACGCCGAACGAGGCGGTGCGATCTTCACCGTGCGGGTTCCGCGTGGGCGACCGGCAAAGGGCTGAGGCGCGCACGGCACGCGATTTGCGTGGATCTGGACTGGAGGAGAGGCCCGCAGCGCGATGATCGCGCCGCAAGCCGTCGGTAGAACGGTGCGGCAATTCATCTGTCTGACGGAGCACGAGACGCAGCGCACCGCGAGCGTACGGAGCTGCACCCGAACGGTGCAGGAGAAGAGGCTCCGGTGCCATCCCGAAGGGGGGGACGGCAATGTTGAGCCTGACCGATTGTCTGGACTTCGTCGACCTGGACTCGACGACGATCGAAGTAATCTCGATTCACGAAGATCTGCCGATGATCGTCGCGGCCGAACTCGGCCACCAGCTGCTGGCCGACCTGCGCGGCATCTACCGGCTGCACCAGATGCACCGGGAACTGATGCGGCGCTGCGCCGAACGCGGCCAGCTGGCCGAGGAGAAGAAACTGCGGCAGACCTACGCGGCGTTCAAGCGCAAGTACCCGATCCCGCGTCAGTTGCCCTGACCGGTACCGCCTGCCGCCGCCGGCGCCGCCTCGCCGGACGCATCCGGCGCCTGCTCAGGCGGCGGCACAGGCTCGCTGCCGGTCACGCGCGCTGCCGCCTGGCGGGTGAGTTCGAGCACTTTCTCGGCCGCTTCGCGCGTCGCCTCCATCGCATCGCGCGACGGTTCGTCGGCAGCGACGGCGCCTTCCTGCCCGGGCTGCTTGCCGTCCCCGGGCGCCCCGGTATCGACCGCCCGATCGGCCTCGACCGCGGCCCGGCCGGCCTTGCCGATCGCTTCCACCGCCTTTTCGCCGGCCTCCTTCGCTGCCTCCAGCGCTTCCACCGCGGCCTCACCGGCCTTTTCGGCCGAAGCCTTCTGCTCCTGCGAACAGGCCCCCAGCACCAGCGCTGCCGACACCAGCATCGCCAGCTGCGTTTTATTCATCTCCCGTCTCTCCTCCACGCCTACCGTCTGCCGGCGGTCAGGCTGGTACGACCTCGATATTCTGCTTTCGATCCTTGCGGCGTGTAACGAGCTGCACAAAAAACAAACAGGGGCTTGCGCCCCTGTCATCGCCGTCCGCCGACGATCACTTGACGCGGTTGCGGTATTCGTCGCTGCGGGTGTCGATCTCGATCTTGTCGCCGATCTCGACGAAGGCCGGCACCATCAGCTCGAAACCGGTCGCGATCTTGGCCGGCTTCAACACCTTGCCCGAAGTATCACCCTTGACGGCCGGCTCGGTGTAGGTAACTTCACGCACCACGCTGTTGGGCAGTTCCACCGAGATAGCCTTGCCGTTGTAGAACACCACTTCGCAGGGCAGGCCGTCCTCGAGGTACTTGAGCGCATCTTCCATGTTCTCGGCCTCGACTTCGTACTGCTCGTAGTCGGCGTCCATGAAGACATACATCGGATCGGCGAAGTAGGAGTAGGTGACCTCCTTGCGATCGAGGATGACCACCTCGAACTTGTCGTCGGCCTTGTACACGGTCTCGGACGGCGCGCCGGTGAGGAGGTTCTTGAGCTTCATCTTGACGACCGCGGCGTTGCGGCCGGACTTGTTGTACTCGGTCTTCTGTACCACCAGCGCGTCGGAGCCGACCATGATGACGTTGCCCGAGCGAAGTTCCTGTGCGGTTTTCATTGCAGTTCCTGAACATGTGGCCCGACGAAGGTCTAGGGCGCGATCTCGATAAACCCGTTATTTTAATCCGGCGTCCACGATTTTTGCCAGCGATTCAGCCAGTTCCGGCCCTTCGGCGAGGCTTTCGCACCACGCCGGCACGGCCGCCCCGAGCGCTTCCAGCCACCCCTCCGGCTCGCCGCAACCCGCAGCCTCGCTGCCGATGCCGTTCCAGCGCCGCCATTGCGCCGAGAGCGCCGCGAAACCGGCGGCCGAAGCGACGAACGGTCGCAGCCGCGCCAGCAGCGCCAGCAGCTTGTCGTGGTGTGCGTCCCCGGCCTGCGGGTAGGCCTGCCACAACAGCGGGCGGGCGGCCCAGATCGCCCGCAGCAGCGAGTCCTCGCCCCTCACCATGTTCAGGTCGCTCGCCCACAGCAACTGGTCGTAGCGCTGCTGCGAGCTGAACGGGATCACCTGCAGCGTCAGCTTGCCGCCCTGCCAGCGATCGCCCGGTCCGCGCAGCGCGCCGCCGCACCAGCCGGCCAGGTCGGCCACGCTGCGCCCTTCCGGCAACAGCACGGTCCAGCGCCGCGGTCCATCCCTCATCCAGCGTAACAATGGCGCCACGGCCGGGTTCTCGTAGCCGAACAGGCTGGCGCGCCGCTCGCCGGGCAGCGGCGGCGCGACGCCGAGCGAGTGCCACAATGCCAGTTGCTCGTCGGGCGAAGCCCGGAAGCGGTCGCGCCGCGCCAGCAGATCGGCCTCGCGCAGCAGACCGCCGCTGGCCGGGACGAAGCCGGGAAAGACGAACAGCTTGTCGAGCCCGAGCTGCGGGTGGCGCGAAACGAGCCCGTGGCAGCCCTCGATCCAGGGCTCTGCGCTGAGGTATTCAAGGTTTATCCACAACGGGGGCCGGTCCATCGAAGCCATGACGCCGACGTATTCGGATGGCAATTCACAGGCGAACGCCTCGATGACGACGGCTACATCTTCGTCCGGGATCAGCGTGCTGCACCAGCGAGTCGCTTCTATGCCATTGAAAAAAATATGATTTACATCATCAGTTCGATGATTCGTGATGCGTTGCAGCAAATCCAGCCGGTCCACAATCAGCCGCACCCGGACGCCATGTTCCCGCGCCAGCACGTTCGCCAGGCGCCAGCACACGCCAATATCCCCGAAGTTATCCACAACCCGGCAAAAGATGTCCCAGCGTCGCGCACGCCTCACCGGACCGGCTCCACCAAGCAGCAGGGCCGCTGGGGAAAACCCCTTGCCCAAGCTGTGGGAAGATTGTGCGCAACAGGCCGGCCGGGCCGGGGGGCGAAATTCCTCAACAACTCGCGCACAGCGCCTCCAGTGCCTTGTCCAAGGCCTTGCCAACATCGCAGCCGACTGATTCGTCAACGAAAAATGCGCTTGTCCACAGTTTCGGCCCGAGCATAGTTAACTTCTTTATCTTTATAAGTACAAAAACAACAGAACAACCCGAAGCTCACAGGATCGCAATGCAGCTCGAAAGACTCATCCATAGCCAGGGCTTCGGCAGCCGCAAGGAATGCCGCGCCCTGATCCGGGCCGGCATGGTCGTCATCGACGGCCAGGTAGCGGACGATCCGCGCCGGGACTTCGCCGCAGAGGGACTGCGATTCGAGGTGGACGGCGAGGAATGGCTGTATCGCAGCAAGGCCCACCTGATGCTGCACAAGCCGGCCGGCCACGAGTGTTCGCGCCAGCCCCAGTTCCATCCCAGCGTCTATGCGCTGCTGCCGTGGCCGCTGGTCGAACGCGGCGTCCAGTCGGTCGGCCGGCTCGACCACGACAGCACCGGCCTGCTGCTGTTCTCGGACGACGGCCAGTTCATCCATACCTGGAGTTCCGGCAAGAAGCAGATTCCCAAGGTCTATCGCGCGCAGCTGGCCGAGCCGGTCGAGGAAGGCCTCGTGCAGGCCTTGTTGAAGGGCGTCAGCCTGCACGACGAGCCAGAGCCGATCCGGGCAGCGGCCTGCGTTCCGCTCGACGAGCGCAGCATCGAGCTGACCGTCACCGAGGGCAAGTACCACCTGGTCAAGCGCATGGTGGCGGCCGCCGGCAACCACGTCGAGGCCTTGCACCGCAGCCGTATCGGCGGCCTCGAGCTGCCGCCGGATCTGCTCGACGGCGAGTGGTGCTGGCTCGACCCGGACCACCTGCAGCAGCTGGACAGCTGGACACTGCCGTAGCGGCTGTGGACAGCTTTGAAAGTGTTCTTGGCGTCAATTGCTTGGCTTGTGGGCAAGGCTGGGGATTCGTTGTGGATGAGGAGCCGCGTCGAGGCGCCGGCACTCATGTGCCGGGTTGGTCTCGCGCGACCGCGTCGCAGAACATCGCGAAGGTCTTGACCAGGTAGTCGCGCTCCAGTCCATCGACGACGAACACCAGCGTGCTGTGGTGCTCGCCGGCAGGCCAGTCGGGCAGGCTGACGGCCGGGTAGCGCAGGTGGCCGACGCATTGCAGCACCCGCGGCGCGGCCTCGCCGGCCACCTCGACCAGCCCCTTGATGCGCAGGATGCGTTCGCCGGCGGCCTGCAGCAGCACGTCCAGGCCATCGGCCAGCGCGACCCACTCGAAGGCATCGTCGAAGCGCAGCACGTGGGCCCGCACCGCGCTGTCGTGGCGGCGCGGGCCGTCGCCCGGTCGATAGCGGCCCGCCAGGTCGACGGCCCGCTCCTCGGCCAGCCAGCGCACCACGTCCGGCGACTTGGTGCGCGGGTTGTACAGGCCGAGGCCGCACAGCTCGGCAGCAGCGATTTGGCCATGGGCGATGCGCAGCCGCTCGGCCGACGGGTTCAGGCGCGCCAGCGTGGCCTCGAGCGCATCCAGCGCCGGCGCTTCGGCATGGTCGGTCTTGCTGATCAGCAGCCGGTCGGCCACCGCCACCTGCTTGACGGCCTCGCGGTGGCGGGCCAGCGTGCCGCTGCCGGCGACGCCGTCGACGACCGTGACGATGCCGTCGGAGCGGAAGCGCTCGGCGATGAAGAAATCCTCCAGCAGCGTGTAGATCAGCGGCGCCGGATCGGCCAGCCCGGTGGTCTCCAGCAGCACCCGGCGGATCGGCGGCAGCTCGCGCCGCAGGCTGCGCAGGTACAAATCCTTGAAGGCGGCCGCCAGTTCGCCGCGCACGGTGCAGCACAGGCAGCCGGAGTCGAGCAGCAGCAGGCGGTCCTCGGCCGCCTGGACCAGGTGGTGGTCGATGCCGACTTCGCCGAACTCGTTGACCAGCACCGCGGCGCCGGCCATCGCGGGCTGGCGCACCAGGTGGTTCAGCAGCGTCGATTTGCCAGCGCCGAGAAAGCCGGACAGCACGGTGACCGGGATCCGGCCGGCTTGTGGATGAGCGGTGGACATCGTGTGGACAGCTTGTGCATAGTCGTGTCTCCAAATCTAGCAGAGCCTTGGCCTGCCGCACGACGGCCGGAATCGATGCCCTAGAATGATCTTATCCACAGCAGCCGATGGACGGGCCTGCCGATGTACTTCGAACATCTGGTCGAGATCAACGACCTGGCAAACCCGGCGGTGGCCGATCTGACCCGCGACGAATTGTGGTTCGGCCTGCTCTACCGGGCCGAGGATCCGGCCGCCTTCCTGCCGGGACTGGAGGAGTGCCGCATCGTCGAGCGCAGCGAGCGGGCGCTGGTGCGCGACCTGAATTTCGGTGCCACGGTGATCCGCGACCGGGTGACCTTCGAGCCGCTCGAATGGATGTGCTTCGAGATCGAGCCGGGCGAGAGCCATGCCGGCGGCAGCCTGACGATCCGCATCGAGGAACCCAGCCCGATGGCGCTGTTCCTGCGCTTCCGCTACCGCACCACGCTGGCCGAGAGCGATGCCAGCGACGGCGTCGCGGTGGCCGAGTACGTCAAGTCCGCCTACCAGGACTCGGACATCGAGACCGTGCGGCTGATCCGGCGCATCGCCGAGCAGGCGCGCATGCAGTAGTTCGCGCCGATCCGCGGCCGGCGTTCCCTCCGGGTGCTGCAACGCGGTAGAATCAGGC
>JBNLET010000008.1:0-9878 GCA_050305135.1 Rhodocyclaceae bacterium
TGGCGCAGCCGCGGCAGCACGAACTGCCAGCGCTGCGCCGACCACGGGAAGCGGCGGTGGTACGGCAGGTGCACGACACCCAGCACCAGCGCGCCGTCGGGCCTGCGCGGCGCGGCCCGCAGGTGCCAGGGATGCAGCAGCACGACGCTGCGCCCGGGCGCGACCGTCGGCAACAGCCCGTCGCCGGCCTGCAGCAGACCGGGCGGCGGGCAAGCCAGCGCCGGCGGCACGTCGAGCGCCGCCGCACGGCGGCAGCCGCACAGCATGCGCGCCGAACCGCGCGCCAGCGCTTCCAGCGTGGCGTGGTCGGCGTCCAGCGCGGTGCCGGCGCACTGCCAGTCGGGCGGCGCGAAGCGGGACACGCTCTCGGCGTTGAACAGGTAGGGCTTGCGCCCGAAGGTGGCGGCCACCCACTGCCAGGACAGGTGGTTGCAGCCCAGGTCGCCGTCGAGCAGATGGCCGAGCATCCAGTCGGCGCCGACCCGCCAATGCACCTTGGCGTAGTGCACGACGAAGCTCGCCAGCCACATCCGCGCATGGTTGTGCAGGTAGCCGCTGCGGTACAGCATGCGCACCGCCTGGTCCACCGGCGCCAGGCCGGTGCGGCCCTCGCGCAGCGCCGCCGGCAGCTCGCTCGAATAGCGCACGCCGGCGAGCCCCGGATGGATGTCCTGCAGGATGCCGTCGCCCAGCCGCGACCAGACGTGCTGGAAATACTCGCGCCAGGCGAACTCGTAGGCCAGCTTGTGGCGGGCGCGCAGGCCCCGGTAGCGCGCCAGCCACGCCACCACGTGCGCGACCGGCGCGAAGCCGTGGGCGATCCATGGCGACAGGCCGGTCACCGCGCCGTCCAGGTGGCTGCGGGTGCGGGCGTAGGTGCCAACGTCGACCGCCCGCAGGCGGGCCGCGAACAAGCCCTCCCGGCGCCACGCCTCGGGCATCACCTCGGCCGGCCCGGCCAGTTCCAGCGGCAGCGCCCGCTGATCCATCGACAGCGCCCTCCACGACCAGGACGGCCCATGGACCGCCGTCGCCGGCAGCCGTTCCCGCCCTTTGCGATTGCCTCACGCAGCGTCCCGCGCTGCACTCGTGCAACGAATTCTGATCATAGCCGGACTGCTCGCCGGCGCCCGGTCCAGCCCGGCCCCGGCCGGCGGGAATACCGCTGCGCGGCAGGCCCGACATGGACCGACACAATTGCTGCCTGCGCCGCCACAATCGGACGGTCGCTGGCCGTGCTAGCATCGTCGGGCCTCGTTCCCTGCAGCGCAGCATGTTCTGTGCATCGCGCGCCGAGGCCCTCCGAAACGAACAATGAAAGGAACCGGTCAGATGAAACACTCGATGCTCGTGAGCCTGCTGCTGGCGTTGGCGTTGTCCGCCTGCGGCAAGGAAGAGGCGCCTGCGCAGCAGACCTCGGCGGTCGAACAGGCCAAGGAAGCCGCAGGCCAGGCGGTCGAATCCGCCAAGGAAAGCGCGGCAGCGGCCGGCGAAGCCGCCAAGGCCGGCGCCGAAGCCGTCGGCGAGCGCGCCTCCGAGGCCATGGAAGCGGCCAAGGAAAAGACCTCGGAGGCGGCCGATGCCGCCAAGGAAGGCGCCGAGGAAGCCGCCGAAGCTGCCCGCAAGGCGGCCGAAGCCGCCGTCAAGTCCGCCCGCGAGGGTGCCGAGGCGGCGAAAGAAGCCGCGCACTGATCGAGCCGGGCCGGCTTCGGCCGGCCAGTCGCGGCCAGCCGGCCGCCGGCGCGATCTCGATGAGCATGCCAGCCAGGACGCTGCGCAGCGTGGCTCTCTCCGCCCTGGCCGTCACGCTGCTGACGGCGCTGGGCACGACGGCCGCGCAGCAATCGCCGCCCCCCGCAGCGGCCACCGGCGAGGACGCCGCGAAGCCGTCCAGGCCCGATGCGAGGCCCCGGCGCGGCGGGCCGACGCTGTGCGAGTGCCTGACGAAGAAACTCGAAGCACGCGACGCCGAGCGTTGCCAGGGCATGCTGTCGGTGCTCGAGCTGCCGGCCATCGAGCTGGCGCGCCGGGACTGCGCGAAATCCTCCTCGCAACGCTGAGGCCAAGCCGGCTCAGAGCACGCCGCGCGCCGCCAGCTCGGCCCTGGCCCGCTCCGACACCACCAGCACCAGCTTCATCATGGCCCGCGTGGCCCCGACGAAGAGCTTGCGCACGCTGAGCTCGTCGAGCCGCTCGAAATCCACCTCGGCCAGGATCACCGCCGCCGCCGACTGCCCCTTGAAGCGATAGACCGACTCGGCCAGCAGTTCGCCCGCCGAATATTCCGGCGCGCCGAACAGATCGTAGCGGCCGCTGAAGCTGCGCAGCGTGACCCGGCCGAGCGAATCGCGGCCGAGCAGCTTCGAGTGCTCGCGGCCGCGAAACGTGATCAGGGCAGTGTCCTCGCGCCGGTAGCCGGCCGAGAAACAGGTCCGCATCGCCTCGCGCACGCGCATTTCCAGCTCTTCGTCGGATTCGTAGCAGAGCACGTCGACGCCCTCGCCTTCCAGCGGCGACCGCGCCTCGATCTGCAGTTCGGGCGGCAGCAGCGGCGACAGCATCTGCACGATGCTGCGCGGGCTGCGGTAATTGGCCCGCGCGCGCATGCCGACCCAGCCCGGCAGCGGCACCGGCTCGCGGCCGTAGAGGTTCTGCAGCGGATCCTCCAGCCACAGCAGCCGCGCTTCCGGCCGGGCATGGCGCAGCACCAGGTCGCGCCAGCGCGGCGTGAAGTCCTGCCCCTCGTCCACGATCACGCTGTCGAAGCGCCAGTGTTCGCCGGGCGGTAGCGAGGCGGCGCGCTCGACCAGCGCCTCGAAGGCGTCGGCGCGGGCGAAGTCCGGCGTCTCGCCGCGGGCCCGCAGCAGGCGGTCGCACAACATGTGGAAGGTGCACACCTCGCCGCCGGGCGGCGCGATGCGCTGGAAATGGTCGGCCAGCGGCCGGTTGAAGCAGACGTACAGCGCGCGCCGGCCGGCTTCGACGGCGGCGCGAAACTCGGCCAGCGCGAGCTGGGTCTTGCCGGAACCGGCGGTGCCCGAGACCCGCAGCCGGAACGGCGACATGTCGATCTGCCGGGCCCAGTGGGCGAGTCCGCCGGAGACGCGGTTGACCAGCGTGCGGGCGTGGCCCAGCAGCGCGCTGACGTCGGCCTCGAGCTGGATCTCGTCGCGCAGCATGCGATGCACCCGGGCCGCCACCTCGGCCGCTTCGCCGCGGCCGAGGAGGGTCTCGATCGTCGCCGCCAGCCGCTCGCGCGCGCCGGCATCGACGATGCGTTCGGCGGCGATGCCTGCTGTGCCGGGCTGGCGCACGCCGTAGTCGGGACAGTAGAACAGGTATTCCAGCGCCACCGTCGCGGGCCGGCAGCTCGCCGCCAGCTTGCGCTCGAACACTTGCAGCGTGCGCGCCACCCGCGCCGGCACGCTGAACCGCCGCCCGGGATGGCGCTTGACCAGTCCGTCGGCCGTCTCGTCGAGCAGGCCGCTCATCTGTTCCACCAGCAGCACCGCGCCGGCCCGGTTGACGACCACGAAGCTGATGCCGCCATAGACCGAATGGCCTTGTTCGACGGTGGACCAGTGCACCGCGTGGTAGACCGTGAACTCGTCCGGCAGCGCCTGTTCGAGTTGCCCCAGCGTCTCGATCTCGCGCGCCGCCGCGCCAGTGACCTCCAGTTGCCGCCAGCCGTCCGGAACGATCCTCGCCATCTCGTCCAAGCCCTCGTCTGCCATCCGATCGGTACGAGCTTATCCGAAGCTGCGCCGACGCCCGCGGCGGCGTGACGCGGTACCATGCCGGCGATCAACCGCAACGGAGCATCGATGAGGATCTGGGTGGATGCCGACGCCTGCCCGGGCGCGATCCGGGACATCCTGTTCCGCGCCTCGCAGCGCACCGCCACCGAGCTGACGCTGGTGGCCAACCAGTTGCTGCGGGTGCCGCCCGGAACGACGATCCGCGCGGTGCAGGTGCCGGCCGGCTTCGACGTCGCGGACGACTACATCGCCGCGCGCGCCGAGGCCGGCGACCTGGTCGTCACGGCCGACATCCCGCTGGCCGCCGCGGTGATCGAGAACGGTGCGCAGGTGCTCGACCCGCGCGGCGAGCTGCTCGACCGCGGCAACATCGCCGAGCGCGTTTCGATGCGCGACTTCATGCAGCAACTGCGCGACGGCGGCGTGGACACCGGCGGTCCGGCGGCCTTCTCGAACGCCGACAAGCAGGCCTTCGCCGGGCGGCTGGACCGCTGGCTGGCGACCGGGGGCGGCAAGCGATGATCGCCCGCAAGTACCTGTACCTGATCGCGCTGGCGCGCGAGAAGCACTTCGGCCGCGCCGCCGCGGCCTGCCACGTGTCCACTTCGACGCTGTCGGCGGCGATCCGCGACATCGAGTCCGAGCTGGGCGTCACGGTGGTCGAGCGCGGCCAGCAGTTCGGCGGCCTGACCGTCGAGGGCCGCTGCGTGCTCGAATACGCCCAGCGCATGGCCGCCGGTGCGGCCGGCCTGCGGCAGGAGCTGGCCTCGCTGCGCGACCAGTTGGCCGGCCGGCTGGTGATCGGCGTGATCCCGACCGCGCTGACCGTGGTCGGCGCGCTGACCGCCGCCTTCGCCCGCCGCCACCCGCTGGTGGCGATCGAGGTGCGCTCGCTGGCCACCGGCGAGATCCACGCGCGGCTGTCGCGCTTCGAGATCGACGCCGGCATCGTCTACCTGCCCGATCGCAGCGAACTGGGGCTGGAATGCCAGTCGCTGTGGGTCGAGGACCACGTCCTGCTGACACCGCGCGACGGCGCGCTGAAGGAGCGCGACGAGATCAGCTGGGCCGAGGCCGCCGAACTGCCGCTGTGCCTGCTGACCACCGACATGTTGAACCGCCGCACGATCGACGACACCTTCGCCTCGGTCGGCACGCTGGCCGCGCCGACGCTGGAGACCGATTCGATCGTCAGCCTGCTGGCCCACGTCTGCAGCGGCGCCTGGAGCACCATCGTGCCGCGCAGCGTGCTGGAGCAGATCGGCGTGCCGGCCCCGACCCGCATCCTGCCGCTGGTCGCGCCCCAGGTGGCCTGGACCACCGGCCTGGCGACGCTGAGGCAGGATCCGCCCAAGCCGGTGGTGGCGGCGCTGCGCGCGGCGGCGGCGGCGCTGGCGACGCCGATCGGCGAGAGCGAGGCGGCGGGACGGCGCTAGCGTAGTGTTGCGATCTTGGCGGAGCCTATGGTTCAGGCGGAGTTCGGGCGCCGCTGGCCGGCTGAAGCCGGCCCCACAAACCCGCCCGAAGCGTGTTTCCCGGTAGGGCCGGCTTGAGCCGGCCTTGGACGGTCGATACGTGCCAAACGCACGAATTCCTCACTGCGCGCGACACTACGCCGGGCGCCGACGGCGCCCGCCGCTGGTCAGCATCACGCGCACTGGATAGACTCGGCTCGGCGCGCCACCGCGCCGGCCATCGATCACGAGGTGTCACATGGCGGAATGGGCCCATGCCTGCAGAGTGTGTGGCGACGGGGAACCGTCGATCGTCTATGTCTCGGCCGCCACGGTGGCGGAGATGCCGGGCAGCACCCGCATCGTGCAGGTGCGCCTCGACGAGCGCTGGTGCTGCGCGCTGCTGCAGCGGGACAACCGCGTCTCGATCGACCGCATGTTGCTGCACGATGCGGTCGCCGCCAGCGCCGACGATTGCCCGGACTGTGCCCGGCTGCTCGAAGAAGCGCGCCAGGCCCAGGCCGCCGCAGGGCCACGCGACGAGGGCGACGGCGGTTCGGCCGGCAATGTGCAGGCCGCCGCGATCCAGCTCGGCGGGCACAGGTTCGTCGTCGTGCTGGTGCCGCTCGAGCTGACCGGCAACCCCGGCGAAGCGGACATGGCGATCGAGCGGCTCGAGCAGTCCTTCGGCGGCGCGCCGGTGCTGCTGATGGGCCAGCGCGACGACGGCTCGCCGCGCTACTACGGCGAACCCGAGCTGTGCGAACTGGTGCGCGAGCTGCCGCTCGAGCGCATGCCGTGGAAGGTCTACCCGCTGCGCTGAGGCCTTCGCCACATGCCGTCCGTATTAGTCCGGATCAAACGGCCGTCCGCGGCCGGGTAGAATCGTCCGATCTCGAAGCGCGCCCCGGGCGACCCGTGCCGCGGACGACAAGAACACGCCAGCCAAGGACGCCGACCCTCTCTTGAACAAGCAGCTGAAGCAATTCCTCGCCTCGTTGCTGGACAGCGTGCGGGACCTCGCCCCGATCGCCGTCGTCATCGCCTTCTTCCAGCTGGTCGTGCTGCAGCAACCGATTCCGAACCTCGGCCAGATCCTGTTCGGCGCGGTGCTGGTGGTGCTCGGCCTGACCTTCTTCGTGCGCGGCCTCGAGATGGGGCTGTTCCCGATCGGCGAACGGATGGCCTACGAATTCGCCCGCAAGGGATCGCTGGCCTGGCTGCTGGCGTTCGCGTTCGCGCTCGGCTTCGGCACCACGGTGGCTGAACCGGCGCTGATCGCGGTCGCCGACGAGGCGGCCCAGGTCGCCGCCGAGGGGGGCGTCATCGAGGACCGGCAGGAGGCGCGCGAGGACTACGCGCTCGGCCTTCGCTACACGGTGGCGGTGTCGGTGGGCTTCGCCATCGTCATCGGCGTGCTGCGCATCATCCGCGGCTGGCCGATCCAGATCCTGATCATCGGCGGCTACCTCGGCGTGGTCACGATGACCGCCTTCGCGCCGGAGGAGATCGTCGGCATCGCCTACGATTCGGGCGGCGTCACCACGTCGACGATCACGGTGCCGCTGGTCACCGCGCTGGGCGTCGGGCTGGCCTCGTCGATCAAGGGGCGCAACCCGATGGTGGACGGCTTCGGCCTGATCGCCTTCGCCTCGCTGACGCCGATGATCTTCGTCATGGCCTACGGAATGCTTGTGGCATGATCGACGGCCTGCTGCACTTCGCCGCAGTCGTCGGCCAGACGGTGTTCGACGTGCTGCCGATCGCGGCGATCCTCTTCGCCGCCCAATTCCTGGTGATCCGCAAGCCGCTGCCGCAGATGAAGCAGGTGCTGATCGGCTTCGGCTACGTGCTGCTCGGCCTGGCGCTGTTCCTGGAAGGGCTGGACGAGGCGCTGTTCCCGCTCGGCAAGCTGATGGCGCGGCAGCTGACCGACCCGGCCTTCATCTACGGCAGCCTCGCCGCCGCACCCGCCACGATCGACTGGTGGGACTACCTGTGGGTGTACCTGTTCGCCGCCGCGATCGGCTTCTCGACCACCATCGCCGAGCCCTCGCTGATCGCCGTGGCGATCAAGGCGCAGGCCGTGTCGGGCGGCGCGATCAATGTCTGGGGCCTGCGCATCGCGGTGGCCAACGGCGTCGCGATCGGCATCGCGCTCGGCACCTTTCGCATCGTCACCGGCACGCCGCTGCATTACTACATCATTGCCGGCTATATTGTGGTCATCCTGCAGACCCTGGTGGCGCCGAAGATGATCATCGCGCTGGCCTACGATTCGGGCGGCGTGACCACGTCCACGGTGACGGTGCCGCTGGTCACCGCGCTGGGCCTCGGGCTGGCCGGCACGGTGCCCGGGCGCAGCGTACTGCTCGACGGCTTCGGCCTGATCGCCTTCGCCAGCCTGTTTCCGATGATGACCGTGATGAGTTATGCGCAGGTCGCCGAGTGGCGCACGCGCACCCGACGCGCCGGGAAGGCGCCCGCCAGCGAGAGAGGTGACTGAAGATGCATTTCAAGCTGTTGATCGCCCTCGTCGAGGACGACAAGACCAATGCCGTGCTGAAGGCCGCCCGCGAGGCCGGCGCCACCGGCGCCACGGTGATCAACCAGGCGCGCGGCGAGGGCCTGCAGAAGGCCAAGACCTTCTTCGGCCTGGCGCTGGAGACGCAGCGCGACATGCTGCTGTTCCTGGTCGAGAAGCACCTGGCGCGCAATATTCTCGAAACGATTGCCGAGATCGGCGAGTTCGACGACAAGCCCGGCACCGGCATCGCGTTCCAGCTCGACGTGGAGGACGCCGTCGGCGTCACCCGCCAGATGCGCGAGCTGACCGGCGTGGTCGAGGAGGAGCTATGAACACGCGCGAAGTGATCCGCGTCCGCCACGTCATGAAGCACGAGTTCGACACCATCGACGGCATGGCGACGATCGCCGAGGCCTTGCGCACGATGCGGCACGTCGAGACCAAGAGCCTGATCGTCGACAAGCGCCACGACGACGACGAGTACGGCATGCTGCTGATCTCCGACATCGCCCGCCACGTGCTCGGGCGCGACCGCTCGCCGGAGCGCGTGAACGTCTACGAGGTGATGGCCAAGCCGGTCATCACGGTCGACCCCGAGATGGACATCCGCTATTGCGCGCGGCTGTTCACGCGCTTCGAGCTGTCGCGCGCGCCGGTGGTGGAGAGCGGCAAGGTGGTCGGCATCGTGAGCTTCGCCGACCTGGTGCTGAAGGGCCTGTACCGCAACATCTGAAGCGCCGGCGGCGCCTCACTCCGGCCGCAGGCTGGAGAGGTAGTGCACCACCGGCTCGATGTTGCGCTCGCCGAGCTGCACCACCGCCGCCGTCATCGCACCGAAGGTGCGCTCGCCGTTGGGATGCAGGTAGCGCTGCAGGTTCAGCCGCAGGTAGTCGGCCTGCTGTCCGGCCAGGCGCGGGAATTCCTCGCCGCCGAGCGCCTGCGGTCCGTGGCAGCGGGCACAGACGCGGGCGAATTGCCGGGCGCCCGACGCCGCATCGGCCGCCGCCACCGGCTCGCTCGGCGTCAACGCCAGCGTCGAGAAATACAGCGCGACGCCGACGCGCTCGGCCGGCTCGAGCGCCTTCACCAGCCCTTGCATGAACTCGTTGCGCCGCCGCCCGGCGGCGAAGGCGTCGATCTGGCGCAGCACGTAGATCGGGTTCTGGCCGGCCAGGTTCGGCACCTCGGGAAACTTGCTGAGCCCCTTCTCGCCATGGCAGTTGGCGCAGAACGTGGCCACCTTGCGACCGCGCTCGATGGCCTCCTTGCGCGCCTCGGCGCTGGCGCTCGCGCGCTGCAGCAGATCCGCCTGCACCTGTGCCGCGGCCGCCCCGCTCCACAACGCCATGGCGGCGACGAGACCCGCCGCGACCATCCCAAGCCCAACTGCTTTGCCTTGCCCCACGCCCACTCCCGCGATGTGCGCTCGCGCGCCGTTGCCGATGTCCGACCGTTGCAGCCGGACGGTACCGAGATCCCTGCGGACGGCGCCCGACGCCCGCTTAAGCCGCCAATGGTCGCCTGGTTGCCGCGCAAAGGTCGTAAGGTTTATCACCCCGCGACAAATGTAAGCAAATGTCGGCATTGACCCAGGTCAATGAATAAGTTTTTTTGTTTCTGGCGGCGATCGACCGCGTCGGACGGACCCCGGCCGGGCGCGCCGCGGCACCGCCCCGATCACGCGCGGCGTCCCGTAAGAATGCCGTCCGCCACACGACAACCCTGCGTCCCCCGAGTCTGCGCGCCCCACCCCATCCGGCGAGAGTTGCCACCGACGATGAACCCATTGAATCGCTTCAAACGCCTGTCGGCGCCACTGCTGGTGCTGCTTGCCGCGGTCGTGCTGGCGGCCTTGCCGCTGGCGTCGAGCCCGAGCGTGCTGCTGCGGACGTTCGCCGAAGACGGGCCGGTGGAAGTGCTGGCGGCGGCGGGTGGGGCGATGGCGGGCGTGACGGCGCTGACGCTGCTGCCGCGGGCCGGCCTGCTCAGCCTCAGCTACGGGCTGTCGCTGTTCGTGCTGGCGCTGCGCGAGACCGGCTTGCCGCCGGCACTGGTGCCGAGCGGCCGTGCGCTGCTGCGGCCGGCCTACTACCTGGACCCGACGCTGTCGATGCATCGGCGGGTGGCGATGGCGCTGCT
>JBNLET010000009.1:0-20959 GCA_050305135.1 Rhodocyclaceae bacterium
CGCCAGAACGACGTCGGCGAGATCGTCGCGCGGGTGCTGCGCGACAATGTCGTGAAGCTCGAGCACGCGCCCTTCGTGTTCAAGGTGCCGTCGATGCCGCTGCAGGTACCAGGCAGCCGGGTGCGGCTGGCGATCGGCGACAGCGACCTGCTGGACATCGAGCTGGAGGCGCGCTTCCTGGAAACGCTGTCGGAACCCAGCGAAGACGAACTGGCCGCGGAAATGGAATTCTGACGCCATGGCCCGCAAGCGGTCGGCCCGCCGACCTGCCCGCCCAGCCCTCTCCAGCCTGCCTCCTCCGGTAGCCGCACCACGCCACGCCCTGCATTTCGCCGTCGCGGCATCGGTGCTGCTGCACGGGCTGGCGTTGTCGATCCGCTTCAAGCTGCCCGAGCTGGAAAAGCCGTTCCGCGACCGGGGGCTCGAAGTGGTGCTGGTCAACGCCCGCCACAGCAAGGCACCGGAAAAGCCCCATGCGCTGGCGCAGGCGAATCTCTACGGCGGCGGCAACACCGACGCCAAGGTGCGTGCCAAGAGCCCGCTGCCGGCCAAGGAACAGGACGTCAGCGGCGATGCGCTGCTGCAGGCGCAGCGCCGGGTGCGGCAGCTGGAGGCGGCGCAGCAGGCATTGCTGACCCGCTCGAAGGCGGAAAAGAAGGTCCGCGTCGAGCCGAAGCAGCAGTTGCAGCCCGAGACGGCCAAGGCCTCGGGCCTCGACCTGCTCGACAGCGCCGCCGCCATCGCCCGCCTCGAGGCGCAGGTGGACAAGCGCTTGCAGGAGTACGCGCAGCGGCCGCGGCGCAAGTTCATCGGCGCCCGCACGAAGGAATACCGCTTCGCCCAGTACGTCGAGGACTGGCGCCTGAAGATTGAGCGCGTCGGGACGCTGAACTACCCCGAGGCGGCACGCGGCAAGGTGTACGGCAGCCTGCTGATGTCGGTGATCCTGGGTGCCGACGGCAGCGTCGTGAAGATCGACGTGATCCGCTCCAGCGGGCACGAGATCCTCGACCAGGCGGCGCGCCGCATCGTCCAGCTGGCCAGTCCCTACGCCGAGTTCCCGCCCGACATCCGGCGCGATTTCGACCAGATCGAAATCGTGCGCACCTGGAATTTCACCAACGCGGACACCGTCACCGCCCAGTAGGCCCCACCCCCATGGACCGCTACGCCGTCATCGGCCATCCGATCGCCCACAGCAAGTCGCCGTTGATCCACGCCGAATTCGCCCGCCAGACCGGCCAGCAACTCCGCTACGAGGCCTTGCTGGCGCCGCTCGACGGCTTTGCCGCCTGCGTCGAGGCGTTTTGCGCCGGCGGCGGGCGCGGCGCCAACGTCACGGTGCCGTTCAAGCTCGAGGCCCATGCGCTGGCCGGCCGGCTGTCGGAACGGGCTGCCGCCGCCGGCGCCGTCAATACGCTGCTATTCAACGGCGACGGCACGATCCGCGGCGACAACACCGACGGCGCCGGCCTGGTGCGCGACCTGACGGCCAACCTGGCCTGCCCGCCGCGCAGCCGGCGCGTGCTGCTGCTCGGCGCCGGCGGCGCGGCGCGCGGCGTGATCCTGCCGCTGCTGAACGAGGCGCCGGCCAGCCTGACGATCGCCAATCGCACCGCCGCAAAGGCGCTGGCGCTGGCCTCGGCGTTCGCCGGCGGCGCCTGCCCGGTGCAGGGCTGCGGCCTCGAGGCGCTGGCCGGGCAAAGCTTCGACCTGGTCATCAACGCCACCGCCGCCAGCCTGCAAGACCGCGCGCCGCAACTGCCCGCCGGCCTGTACGCCGCCGGCGCGCTGGCCTACGACATGATGTACGGCAAGGGCGACACGCCGTTCATGGCCGCCGCGGCCGCGGACGGCGCGGCACGGCGCGCCGACGGCCTGGGCATGCTGGTCGAGCAGGCCGCCGAGAGCTTCCGGCTGTGGCGCGGCGTGGCACCCGATACCGCGCCGGTGCTGGCCATGCTGCGCCGCTGAGCGCCGCCCGCCGAAGACGATGCGACGCTTCTTGCGCTGGTTCGGCATCGCGCTGCTGGGCCTTGCCGCGATCGCGGTGCTGGCGCACGCGGTGATCCTGGCCCAGATCATCTGGTGGAGCCGCTTCGAGCCGGCCGAGACCAGTTTCATGCGGCTGCGCCTCGACGAGATGCGCAGCGAACACCCGTCCGCCCGGCTCGACTACCGCTGGGTGCCCTACGAGCGCATCTCGGTGCATCTGAAGCGCGCGGTCGTTGCCGCCGAGGACGACAAGTTCGTCGACCACGAAGGCTTCGACTGGGACGGCATCCAGCGCGCCATCGAACGCAACCAGAAACGCGGCCGCCGCGCCGCCGGCGGCTCGACGATCAGCCAGCAGCTGGCCAAGAACCTGTTCCTGTGGCCGGGCAAGAGCTACCTGCGCAAGGCCGAGGAGGCGCTGATCACGCTGATGATCGAGGGCGTCTGGTCGAAGCGGCGGATCCTGGAGGTCTATCTGAACGTGGTCGAGTGGGGCGACGGCATCTTCGGTGCCGAGGCCGCCGCACGCCACTACTTCCACGTCCCGGCCGCCTCGCTCGGCCCGGCACAGGCCGCGCACCTGGCCGTGATGCTGCCCAATCCACGCCGCTACCAGCGCCACTACGGGCCGCGCCTGGCCGCCCATGCGGAGCGGGTGCGGGAACGGATGCACCGCTCCGAGATTCCCTGAGCGCAGTCGAAAAGCGCGCCGACGGGGGTCGCGGCAGCTCCCCCAAGCCCGTAGAATCTCGCATTACGCAGCGCAACAAAGCGCCCCCGGCAAGCCGATCCGAGCAAGCCCCGCCCCCGCCGCCCGCCGTGGCAGCGCCCGCAACCGTCAGCACAGGGAAACATGGCCGAAGCCGAACAGCCCCGCTCCCGCGAGGAAGTGCAGCAGCAGCTCAAGGAGGTGCAGGATCTGCTCGCGCGACACCGGCTGATCGAGGGTCTGGTGCACCGGCAGGACATGCCGCGCCACGACCTGGTCGAGAACCTGGTGCACAAGCAGCACATCACCGAGCTGACGGACCGGCTCGACGCGCTGCACCCGGCCGACATCGCCGACCTGCTCGAAACGCTGCCGCTCGAGGAACGCCTGTTCGTCTGGGAGCTGGTCCGCGCCGAGCGCGACGGCGACATCCTGCTCGAAGTCTCCGACGCGGTGCGCGAGTCGCTGATCGAGACGATGGCGCCGGAGGAGCTGAAGGCCGCCGCCGAAACGCTCGATGCCGACGAGCTGGCCGACCTGGCGCCGGACCTGCCCGACGAGGTGATGGAGGACGTCTACCTCTCCCTCGACCTGGAGGAGCGGGCGCAGCTGCGGGCGGCCATGTCCTACACCGAGGACGCGGTCGGCGCGCTGATGGAATTCGAGATGGTCACGGTGCGCGAGGACGTCAGCCTCGAAGTGGTGCTGCGCTACCTGCGCCGCTTCGACGAACTGCCGGACCACACCGACCAGTTGTTCGTCATCGACCGCGACGAGAAGCTGCGCGGCGTGCTGCCGGTCAACAGCCTGCTGGTGAACGATCCGGACGAGCAGGTGTCGGCGGTGATGATCGCCGACCCGCTGACGCTGCGCCCCGACGACAAGGCCGAGGACGCCGCCAGCGCGTTCGAGCGCTACGACCTGGTATCGGCGCCGGTGGTGACGGCCGACGGCCGCCTGATGGGCCGGGTGACGGTGGCCGACGTGGTGGACTTCATCCGCGAGGACGCCGAGGCCGAGATCCTCAGCAACGCCGGCCTGCGCGAGGAGGAGGACATCTTCGCGCCGGTCTTCGATTCGGTCCGCAACCGCTGGGCCTGGCTGGCGATCAACCTGGTCACCGCCTTCATCGCCTCGCGCGTGATCGGCGTCTTCGAAGGCTCGATCGAAAAACTGGTGGCGCTGGCCGCGCTGATGCCGATCGTCGCCGGCATCGGCGGCAACTCCGGCAACCAGACGATCACGATGATCGTGCGCGCGATGGCGATGGGACAGATCGGCGGCGACAGTGCAATCCGGCTGCTGAAGAAGGAAACCGGCGTGGCCTTGTTCAACGGCGTGGTGTGGGGCAGCCTGCTCGGCGTGGTGGCCTGGCTGCTCTACGGCGGCTGGCAGCTCGGCGTCGTGATGACCGCCGCGACCACGCTGAACCTGCTGCTGGCCGCCGCGATGGGGGTCTTCATCCCGATGACGATGCAGCGCTTCGGCCGCGACCCGGCGCTCGGTTCCAGCGTCCTGATCACCGCCTGCACCGACTCCGGCGGCTTCTTCATCTTCCTCGGCCTGGCCTCGCTGTTCCTGGTCTGAGTCAGGCCTCGCGGGCGGCGACGAAGCGCACCGCCGCGCCGATCACCTCGGCGGCGCGCAACACCTTGTGGTGGCCCAGGCCGCGCGTCTCCAGCACCTCGCAGCCCGGCCACGCCCGTTGCAGCGTCGCGAGCTGCGCCACGTCCACGTCGGCGTCGTCGCGGTCGTGCACCAGCAGCGCCCGGCAGCGGTCCACCGGCAGGCCCTCGAGCCGGTCGAGCACCGACACCGGCACGTAGCGCCGCTCCAGCCGGCGCTGCAGGCTGCGGTGGGCGCCGCGGCCCAGCCCGACCTGGGACGAAAGGTGCTCGAGATGCCGCTGGAGATTGCCGGGCGCGCCGATCAGCACCACGCGCGGCACCGCCAGCCAATCCTCGCGCAGCGCGTGCAGCGTCGCCGCCGCCCCCATCGAATGGGCGATCACGCCGGCCGGCTGGCCGAAGGCATCGACCACGGTCCGCAGGCCGGCCATGAATTCCGGCAAGGCGCCGGCCCGCCCGTCGCTGGCGCCGTGGCCGAGGTGGTCGAACAGCAGCGCGGTGAAGCCCGCCGCCAGCAGCGGCGGCACGAAGCCGGCCAGTTGCGCGCCGTAGCCGCCCCAGCCATGCACCAGCAGCACCCGCGGCGCATCGCGCGGGCCGATCTGCCAGGCGCACAACTCGGCGCCGGCCACTTCGAGGCGGCGCCGCTCACCCCAGGCGTCGAGCACCTCGGCAGCCCGGCCACGGCGGCGCGGCGGCTTCAGCAGCAGCGCCTCGGCCTGGCGCGCGGTCCAGTCCGGCAGGATGCGCGAGGCGATGCGCACCAGCCGTTTGCGGCCCGGCGTCAGCAGCTCCATCGGCCCGGCCGGCGGCGTGGGGCCGTTCATTGATCGAAGCGCGCCTGGCGCGGCGCCGATTCCTTGATCAGCAGTGCGAAAGCGGCCCGCGTCACGGCTTCGGTGCGGATCCCGCCCATCAGCCGGCGGCGGTAATGGAAGGCCATCACGACGCCCATCAGGCGGAACACGAACAGGTCCACGTCCAGGTTGGCATCGAACTCGCCGGTATCCACGCACAGCCTCACCGTGCGGACCAGCTCGCGTTCGAGCCGGGTGAAATGCTTGACCACGGCGTTCCTGACCGGCCCCGGCCGGTCGTCGAATTCGTGGATCGCGCCTTCCAGCGGACAGCCGCCGTCCCAGCCGCAGCGTTCGACCCAGGTCAGCCAGTTGTCGATCAGCGCGGTCAGCCGGGCCACCCCGCGCGGCGCCTCGATGGCCGGCCGGTAGACCAGTTCGGCGAAGCGCTCGGCCGCCGCCTCGATGGCCGCGATCTGCAGATCCTCGCGTGAGCCGAAATGGCCGAACAAGCCGCTCTTCGACATGCCGACCCGGTCCGCCAGCGAACCGATCGACAAGGCCTCGAAGCCCTGCAGCGAGGCCAGCGCGACGGCGGCGTCGAGAATGGTGTTGCGGGTGCGTTCGCCTTTGGTCATGTGCGTCATTGTCGAACGATCGTGCTTTTATGCAAGAGGGCGGGCAGCCGAGGCGACAGGCGGCGGGCGGCTCAGCCGCCCAGGCCCGCGAACACCGCGTTGGCGGCAGCCAGCGTCAGGTCGATGTCGCCGTCGGCGTGGGCCGCCGAGACGAAACCGGCCTCGAAGGCCGACGGCGCGAAATAGTGGCCGGCCTCCAGCATCGCATGGAAGAAGCGGTTGAACCGATCCCGCTCGCCAGCCATGACTTCAGCATAGCTCTGCGGGCAGTCCTGCGAGAAGTACAACCCGAACATGCCGCCCACCGACTGGGCGCTGAAGACGACGCCGTTGCGGTCGGCAGCCGACTGCAGGCCGGCCACCAGGCGCTCGGTGCGGCCGGTCAGCGTTTCGTAGAAGCCGGCTTCGCCGATCAGCTTCATCGAGGCCAGCCCGGCCGCCACCGCCACCGGACTGCCGGACAGCGTGCCGGCCTGGTAGACGCTGCCGAGCGGCGCGATTTTCTCCATGATGTCGCGCCGACCGCCGAAGGCGCCGACCGGCATGCCGCCGCCGATCACCTTGCCCAGCGTGGTCAGGTCCGGCGTGATGCCGAGCAGGCCTTGCACGCCCTGCGGCCCGACACGGAAACCGGTCATCACCTCGTCGAATATCAGCACCGCGCCATTGGCCGTGCACAGCCGCCGCATGACGTGCAGGAACTCGTCGCTCGGGCGCACCAGGTTCATGTTGCCGGCCACCGGCTCGACGATCACGGCGGCGATCTCGTCGCCACGCGCCTTGAACACCTCCTCCAGCTGGGCCGGATCGTTGTAGTCGAGCACGATGGTGTGCTTGGCGAAATCGTCCGGCACGCCGCCCGAGGACGGATTGCCGAAGGTCAGCAGGCCGGAACCGGCCTTCACCAGCAGGCAGTCGGCGTGGCCGTGGTAGCAGCCCTCGAACTTGACGATCGCGTCGCGCCCGGTGAAGCCCCGCGCCAGGCGGATCGCGCTCATCGTCGCCTCGGTACCCGAGCTGACCAGGCGCACCATGTCCAGGCTCGGCAGCCGTGCGCACAGCAGCTCGGCCATCTCGACCTCGGCCTCGGTCGGCGCGCCGAAGGACAGGCCCAGCGCGGCGGCCTGCTGCACGGCCCGCACTACCTCGGGGTGGGCGTGGCCGGCGATCGCCGGTCCCCACGAGCCGACGTAATCGATGTAGGCCTTGTCGTCGGCATCCCACACCCGGCAGCCCTCGGCACGGGCGATGAAGCGCGGCGTGCCGCCGACCGACCGGAAGGCCCGGACCGGAGAATTGACGCCGCCGGGGATGGTGCGCTGGGCGCGCTCGAAAAGTTGCTCGTTACGGCTCATGTGGACTCCCTCATGGTGTTCGGTTGTTCGCCCGGCTGCACGGCGCGTCCGAAAACAGTCGCGCATAGTCGCCGGCCCGGCGGCCCGGCTCGGCATGCTCGAAGACGTCGCTGACGACGGCCAGCAACCGCGCGCCGGCCGCCACCAGCGGCGGCGCGTTGTGCAGCGTGATGCCGCCGATGACCGCGACCGGCAGCGTCAGCTCCCGTGCCGCCCGGGCGATCAGTTGCAGCGGCGCCCGCACCGCCTCCGGCTTGGTCGGAGACGGGTAGACCGCGCCGAAGGCGACGTAGTCGGCGCCGGCCCGCTCGGCGGCCAGCGCCCGCTCGAACTGGTCGTAGCAGGTGATGCCGAGGATGCGCTGCGTGCCGAGCCTGTGCCGCGCCGTTTCGATGGCGCCGTCGTCGCGCCCCAGGTGGACGCCGTCGGCGCCGATCTCGAGCGCCAGTTCGAGATCGTCGTTGACGATGAACGGCACTGCCGCGCGGCGGCACAGCGCGAGCAACGCGATGGCCTGCTGCCGGCGCAATTCCGGCTGCGGCAGCTTGCTGCGGTACTGCAGCAGCGCCGGACGTCCGGCCAGTGCCGCCTCGCATTCGGCCAGCAGCCGGGCGGTGTCCGCATCTTCCCGGCTGACCAGGTACAGCCCGCCTTGCCGCCAGCTCATGCGCCGCGCCTCAGCGATGCCATGCGGTCTGGCTGGGCCGCCCCCATGCCGGGGCTGACGGCGCCCTGCAGCGCCCGCGCCAGATAGTCGTGGGCCCGCTCGACCGCCAGCCGGCACTCCCGCCGCTGCGCCAGGCCGGCCGCCACCGCGGCGGCCAGCGCCGCCAGGCTGCCGCTGATCCGGCCCGGGCAGGTCGGGCGCGGATAGGTCTGGATGATGCCCTGCGCGCCCATCAGCAGATCGGTCGGCTGCATCGCCGCATCCCGCCCGTCGGCCAGCAACACCCGTTCGGCGCCGCAGCGCAACAGGATGCGGGCCGCTTCCTGGGCATCCGGGCAGTCGGTGTCCTCCTCGCCGGCGGCCACCATGCGCATCGCTACGGTGCCGTCCACCACCACTACTTCGGTCTGCGGCAGCAGCAGCTCGATGCTGGCGACGATCAGATCGTCGGATTCGTCCGGATCTGGCGAATCGCGCAGGTTGCCGGGCGCGAAGACCAGCGGCGCCGAATAGTCGGCGGCGATCTCGGCGATCACGCCGACCGTGTCGGGGCAGCCCGGATCGCCCACCAGCAACGCCGCCACCGGGATGTCTTCGAGCACCGGGCGGGCCTGCTCGGCGACCCATTCCGGATCGAGCGGATAGACCTGGTCGACGCTGCGGGTGTCGCCGCAGCTCACGGCGGTGGCCACCGACAGCGGCAGGCAACCCAGCGCAGCCAGCGTCAGGACCGCCCCCTGCAGGCCGGCGGCAGCGGTCGGGTCGGTGCAGTCGAACACCAGCACCGGTGGTTGAAATGCGAACTGAGAGCTCATCGGGAGGGGCCGGGAGCACGGCCGGTGGCGGCCGGGAAATGCTGTAAGATTCAGCCGATTCTATCGTCAATTCGGCCGCGGAAACGAATCCCGATGCAGTCCAGCGAACACAAGACCTACATGTGCCTGATCTGCGGATTTCTCTACAGCGAGGAGGCGGGATTGCCCGACGAGGGCATCGCCCCAGGTACCCGCTGGGAGGACCTACCCCCCAACTGGACTTGCCCCGAGTGCGGCGCACGCAAGGAAGATTTCGACATGGTCGAAATCTGAACCTGCAAAGCCGGTGTCGCCCGCTCCCTAAAGTCGTCGTCCCCGCGGACGATAACCAGTGATCGCAACGGCATGCGTAGCCATCGGCGCGTGCCGGCGTCCCTTCTCAGGAGTAGTGCTGTGAACCTGAACGGCCTCAAGGTAATGGTCATCGATGACAGCAACACCATCCGCCGCAGCGCCGAGATCTTCCTGGCGCAGGTCGGCTGC
Organism: Rhodocyclaceae bacterium; assembly: GCA_050305135.1. Classification (GTDB taxonomy): domain Bacteria; phylum Pseudomonadota; class Gammaproteobacteria; order Burkholderiales; family Rhodocyclaceae; genus Cognatazoarcus. Next base: position 9,088 of record JBNLET010000009.1, read on the forward strand.
CAGGTACTGCTGGCGGAAGACGGATTCGATGCACTGGCCAAGATCGCCGACCACCAGCCGGACGTCATCTTCGTGGACATCATGATGCCACGGCTGGACGGTTACCAGACCTGTTCCCTGATCAAGAAGAACCAGAGACTGAAGGAAACACCGGTCATCATGCTGTCATCGAAGGACGGCCTGTTCGACCGGGCACGCGGACGCATGGTGGGCTCGGACGAGTACCTGACCAAGCCGTTCACGAAGGACAGCCTGCTGAAGGCCGTAGCAACTCACGCCCCCGAGCGGGCGGAATAGACCGGAAAAGAGAGCACACTGATGCCGATCAAGAAAATCATGGTTGTGGATGATTCGCCCACCGAGCGGCTGTCGCTGCTCGAGCTGTTGTCGAAGAACGGTTTCGACGTCGTGACGGCCGAGAGCGGCGAAGAGGCGATCAGCAAGAGCAGGACGGAACTGCCCGACCTGATCCTGATGGACGTCGTGATGCCCGGCATGAACGGCTACCAGGCGACCCGCACGATCGCCCGCGACAACGCCACCTGCACGATCCCGATCATCATGTGCACCTCCAAGGGCCAGGAGACCGACCGCATCTGGGGCATGCGGCAAGGCGCGCTCGACTACATGGTCAAGCCGGTGGACCACCAGGCACTGCTCGACCGCATCAAGGCGATCGGTTGACGTCATGGCACGCCGAACGAGCCTGCGGGAGTTCCAGGAATCGCTGACGCGGCGGCTGGCAGAGGCCGGCAGCAGCCAGCGCCGCGCCCTGCTCGGCCTGCAGAGCGGCAACGACCACTGGCTGATCGCCCTGCCCGAAGCCGGCGAAATCATGCCGGTACCCGAATTGACCGCGGTACCGCTGGCCAAGCCCTGGTTGCGCGGTCTCGCCAACGTGCGCGGCACGCTGTACAGCGCAGTGGACTTTTCCGCCTTCCACGGCGGCGAACCGATCCTGCCGGCCGGCGAAGCGCGCCTGCTGCTGGTCGGCGCACGCTACAACATCAATTGCGCGCTGCTGGTGTCGCGAGCCACCGGCCTGAGGGCCGCGGAGGACTTCGAAACCGAAGCGGACGCGCCGGACGGCGAGCATCCATGGCGCGGCGCCAGGATGCGCGACACCACTGGCCGGCTGTGGACACGACTGATGATCCCGGCCCTGCTGGCCGACCGCGGCTTTCTCGAGGCGAGCGCGGCCTGAAACAAACTTAGGAATCTCTCGGCGGTAGATCCGCGACGGAGCTCTAGACATGGCGATTTCGATTCCCTTCACCAATCGTTCGGCGGCCGACAATGGCAGCGAAGGCCAGGCGACCCATATGGAAAGTGCCGGTGCGGCGCGCAGTGCGGCGGCGAAGTCCGGCGGGGGAGGCAAGTCCGCCAGCGACCGATTGAAGCTGCTCGGCATCATCTTCGGCGTGTTGATGATCGCCTTCGTCGGCCTGATGGTGCGGCAAACCCACGAAAGCGACGAAGCGACCGTCCACGTGGATGCGGCCGGCCAGATGAGGACGCTGTCGCAGCGCATCGCCAAGGCGGCCCAGCTGTCGCTGTCGGGCAAGAGCATCGCGTTCGGCGAACTGAAAACCGGCCGCGACGAGTTCGCCGCCATCGTCACCGGCCTGGCCGAGGGCGGGCCGATCATGGGCCGCAACGCCCCGGCCGTGGAAGGCCATGCCCGCGAGCTGCTCGACGGCGTCACGGCGGTGTGGACCAAGGTCGATGCCAGCGCGAGCCGGCTGCTGGCCCAGCAGGACAACCTGACCAAGTTGAACGGCTCGGTCGAGACCATCAACGACGAGAACGCTTCGCTGCTAGAGCTGACCGAGCAGGTCGCCGCGCTGGCCGCGCAGAGCGGCGCCGCCCAGCGCGAAGTGACGGCCGCCAACCGGCTCGCCATGCTGACCCAGCGCATCGCCAAGAACGCCAATGCGCTGCGCGTCGCCGATGCGGTCGATCCGGAGGTCTCGTTCCTGCTCGGCAAGGACACCAACAGCTTCCGCGAGATCCTCGAGCAATTGAACCAGAACCTGCGCAACGGGGAAGTCCGCGCCAGGCTCGAAGAACTGACGAAGGCCTCCGAGGCCACGCTGGCCGCCGTCACCGGCGTGCTCGGCAACATCCAGCTGGTGGTGCAGGCCAAGCAGGCCGGCTCCCGCATCTTCAACGACTCGGCCGAGCTGCTGACAAGCACCGACGCGCTGGCGCAGGAATTCAACACCTCCCACCACGGCCTGTCGGCCACCACGATTCTTGCGGTGCTGGTGGCGGCAGCGGGCCTGGTGGTGCTGTTCATGATGGCCAAGACCTACAACGACGACCAGGCCGAGCGCCGCACCGAGATCGACGAGCAGCGGCACAGCGCGGAGAACGAGCGCAACCATACCCAGCAGGCCATTCTGCGGCTGATGAACGAGATGGGCGACCTGGCCGACGGCGACCTGACGGTGCGTGCCACGGTGACCGAGGACATCACCGGCGCCATCGCGGACTCGGTCAACTACACGATTGAGGAGCTGTCGGTGCTGGTGCGCCGGATCAACGACGCGGCGAGCCGCGTGACCTCGGCCACCGAATCTGCCCGCAAGACCTCCGGCATGCTGATCGAGGCCGCCGAGCGCCAGTCGGTGCAGATCCGCAGCGTCGGCGAAACGGTCCAGCGGATGGCCACCTCGATGTCGGAAGCCTCGCAGCGTGCGCGCGAGTCCGCCCAGGTGGCGCGGCGCTCGCTGGAAGCCGCGCACAAGGGTACCGAGGCGGTGCAGAACACCATCCAGGGCATGAACGGCATCCGCGAAAAGATCCAGGACACCTCGAAGCGGATCAAGCGGCTGGGCGAGTCCTCGCAGGAGATCGGCGAGATCGTGGAACTGATCTCGGACATTACCGAGCAGACCAACGTGCTGGCGCTGAACGCGGCGATCCAGGCCGCATCGGCAGGTGAAGCCGGGCGCGGCTTCACGGTGGTGGCGGAAGAGGTGCAGCGCCTGGCCGAACGTTCCGCCGAGGCCACCAAGCAGATCGCGGCGATCGTCAAGACCATTCAGACCGACACCCAGGACGCGGTCGGCGCCATGGAAGTGGCGACCCGCGACGTGGTGGACGGCGCCCGGCTGTCCGACGCGGCAGGCCAGGCGCTGAGCGAGATCGGCGCGGTGTCGAACGAAGCCGCCCGGCTGATCGAGGAGATTTCGCGCGATACGCTGGAGCAGTCGGGTAACGCCACCAAGGTGGCCAGTTCGATGGACGAGATCCTGGCGGTGACCGAGGAAGCCGCCAACAGTACGCAGCAAACCGCGGTCTCGATCGGGCAGCTCGCCGATCTGGCCGTCGAACTGAAGGGGTCGGTTTCCGGCTTCAAGGTCTAACCCCGGCGCGAGGCCGATTCTATGAGTTCCACCACAGATCTGGACGCAGGTCCGCTGACCTGGGTCAAGGGCGAAATCGACCTGGCGCTGGGGCGCGCCACCGAGGCCATCGAGGCCGCCCGGGCCAGCGCCGAACGCAGCGACAAGCTGCAGTTTGCGCAAACCCATCTGCACCAGGTCCGCGGCGCCCTGTCGATCGTCGGGCTGGATGGCCTGACCGCCTTTGCCGATGCGCTCGACCGGCTGCTGGCCGAACTGGCGCGCGGCGAACGGGACTACAGCCAGGAGCTGGCCGACCTGGCGCTGCGCTCGCTGGCGGCAGTCGGCAACTACCTGGACGAGCTGAGCCACGGCGTGCCCGACCAGTCGCTGCGGCTGATGCCGCTGTACCGCGAAATCGCCGCGGCAAGGGGACTGCCGCGGCCGGGTCCGGCCGATCTGTTCTACCCGGATCTCGGCCAGCAGCCTCCCCGCAAGGGGCCGCGGCCGGCTTCGGATGCCGCCAAGAAGCTGGTCCACGGCGTGCGCAAGCTGCGTACCCAGTTCCAGACCGGCCTGCTTTCCTGGCTGCGCAAGCCCGGCGACGCGGCCGGGCCGCTATCGATGGCCGGCGTCTGCGCCGAGGTCGAGAGGCTGCAATCGGCGCCGACCACGCGCAGCTTCTGGTGGTCTGCCGGCGCGTTCTTCGACACGCTGGCCAATGGCGCCGCCGGGCGCGACCCGTTCGCAAAATACGTCGCTTCGCGCATCGACCTGCAGCTGAAGCGCATCGCCGTCGGCCAGGTGACGCCGCCGGAACGCCTGCATCGCGAGATGCTGTACCTGATCGCCACCGCACCGCAGGTCGGCTCGAGCGGCCGTGAGGTACGCGACACCTACCAGCTCGACACGCTGCTGCCGCCGCCGGGCAGCGCCCTCTGCGAGCAGCCGCTGGCGCCGCTGCTGGCCCGGCTGCGCACGCTGTTCGCGGCCACCCGCGACACCTGGGATCATTTCGCCGGCGGCGCAGCCGCCGCGTTGCCGCAGTTCGACGAAGATCTGCGCGCCGCCATCGAGGCCAGCGCACCGCTGGGCCGGCCCGCCTTCCGGCATCTGCTCGACACGCTGGCCGAAGTCGTGCAGTGGCTGCGCAAGGACCCGCTGCAGATCAACGACCTGGTGGGCCTCGAGGTCGCTTCGGCGATCATGCTGGCGGAGACCGCGCTGGACACCGGCCGGGTGCCCGACGCCAGCTTCACGGCCCAGGTGGCGCGTGCCGAGTCGCGCCTGAAGGCCTTGGTGGCCGGCGAAGACCTGGCGGCCCTCGACGCCGAAGGCAGCGACATGCCGGACGCCACGCGCGAGGCACAGGAAAGGCTGGCGCTGGGCCAGTTGGCGCGCGAGATGCAGGTCAACCTGGCGAACATCGAGCAGACCCTGGACGAATACTTCCGCCGCCCCGAGCGCAAGGCCAACCTGGCCAACCTCAACTCGCCGCTGCGCCAGATCGAAGGCGTGCTGACCGTGCTCGGCGAGACGCGCGCGCTCGAGGTGCTGAAGGATTGCGAACGGCGCATCGAGGCGCTCGCCGGCAGCGAGGAAGCACCGCCGGAAGGCGAATTCGAATACCTGGCCCACCACCTGTCGGCCTTCGGCTTCTTCGTGCAGGACCTGCAGCGCGGCAACGCCGACCTGGACCGGCTACTGCGCGGCGAAGAGGCCGAGCCGCCGCTCGAGGAAGCGGAAGCGCCCGAGGCCGAGCTGCCGCCGGAGGAGGAAACCGAGCCGGAAGACCTGCCCGAGGCCCCGGCGATCGAGGAGATCGCCACGCTCGACGAGGGCGACGAAGAGGAAGCCGTCGGCGTGCCCGAAACGGCGGCACCGGTGCCGCCGCCGCCGGCGCCCGAACTGCTCGAATCGAGCGACGAGGAGATCGACTCCGAACTGCTCGATATCTTCCTCGAGGAAGGCCGCGAGGTGGTGGACGCGATCGGCGACAATCTCGCCAAGTCGCGCGCCAACCCGCATGACAACGAACTGGTGACGACGATCCGGCGCGGCTTCCATACCCTCAAGGGCAGCGGCCGGATGGTGGGTCTGACCGACCTGGGCGAGGCCGCCTGGGGCATGGAACAGACCATGAACCGCTGGCTGCAGCTCGAATGGGAGCCCACGCCCGCGCTGTTCGACCTGATCGAGGCGGCCCACGCGTTGTTCGACGGCTGGATCGAACAACTGGCGGGCGGCGGCAGCGTCGGCCGCGATGCCGAGGCGCTGCTGGCCGAAGCACAGCGGCTGCGCGAATCCGACGAGCCGATCCACGACGGCGCCCTCGGCGCGGCGCCCGAAATGGCGAGCGCAGCGGCGGCCGAGACGCGGAGCCTGGCCGAGCTGGTACCGGACCTGCCGCCGGCCGGGGATCTCGAACTCGAACTGGGCGAAGAGAGCGCCGAGGCGCTCGAGGTGGAATCCGGGCTGGACGAGGACCTGCCGGAGCTGACCGACGAACTGCCGGTGGTGGAAGAGGAAAGCGACACGCTGCGCGAAACCTCGCTCGAGTTCGGCGACCTGTCGGAACTCGAAGAAGAGGACGATCAGGTGCCGCCGATCAGCGCGCTGGAAGTCCTCTCCGGCACCGAGACCTCGCTCGAAGCCGACGAACTGGTGGTGCACGAGGACGCCGCCGAGGCCGAGCCCTCCACGCTGGACGAACAGGTCGAAGCGCTGGTCGGACGGGATGCGCTCGAAGCGGGCGAGGAGATCGAGGAGATCGATTTCGGCGACCTGGACGCCCTCGAGCTCGAGGAAGCGGGCGACGAGGACTTGCTGCAGGCCGAGGAACTCGAGCTCGGCGCCAACGACGCGGCGATCGGAACGCCGCCGTTCGCGCCGCTGCTCGACGAGCGGGCAACCGACGAGCCGGCGGCCGCCGAGGCCGCGCAGACCGAGCCGTCCGACGAGGCCCGAGCCGCTGCGGCGATGCCGGCGGCGTTCAGCCTGGACATCGAGCAGGAACTGCCGACAGAGGCGTTCGGCGAAGACGAGGTGGCCAGCTTTTCCTCGCTCGAGGACGACGACGACCTCAGTCTCGACGAGATCCGGGTGGACCAGCTCGAGGCCATCGAGGAGGAGGACGCTGCGCTGGACTCGATGGCGCTGGCCGCGACCGAGGATGAATTCGGTGGCGAGGACGAAGATCCCGACGTGGTCAGGCTCGGCGACAAGACCATCTCCCGCCCGCTGTTCGACCTCTACCTGAACGAGGCCGGCCAGCATCTCGAGACGCTCAAGCGCGAGATCGGCCACCTGCGCAACAACCCGACGCTGCGCCCGCCCGAGGCTTCGATCCGTGCGGCCCACACGCTGGCCGGCATTTCCGGCACCGCCCACGTGGAGTCGATCCAGCTGCTGGCCAAGTCGCTGGAGCATGCCCAGGCGCGCTTCCACGATTCGGACGTCTCGCCGGCCGAGGAGCAGACCGATCTGCTGGCACGCAGCGTGGAAGCGATCGAGGCGATGCTGGTCGAGGTCGGCAGCGCCAGCCTGCCGTTGCCGGTACCCGAGCTGATCGAACAGCTCGACGGCTTGCTGCGGGGCGATTTCGAAGACCGGCCGGCGGCACCGCAGGCCGAAGCCCCCGCGGCGATGCCGGCGGAAGAGGCGCCCGCCGCGGCGGAGGAAGAGCCCGCCGCAGCGGTGCTGGTGGACGAATTCGACGAGCAGTTGCTGCCGATCTTCCTGGAAGAAGCGGCCGACCTGCTCGGCCAGTTGCAGTCGAACCTGAGGGATTGGCGTGCCGATCCCGCCGACGAAGCGCCGGTGCCCGGCATCGCGCGCCTGCTGCACACGCTCAAGGGCAGCGCCCGGATGGCCGGTGCGATGCGCCTGGGCGAATTCGTGCATGGCCTCGAAACCCGGCTGGAAGAGCGCGGTGGCGAAACGCCGGAGCTGATCGAGGAACTCGAAAGCGGTCTCGACAGCGTCAGTACGACGCTCGACCGCATTGCGGCCGGACCCGAGCCGCAGCCGGCACCGGCCGAGGCCGCGCCGCTCGCCACGGCACCGGCGGTCGAAGTGCTGCCGGCGCTGGCCGAGACCGAGTCGGCCGCCTCGGCCAACCTGCGCGTGCGCGCCGACCTGGTGGACAAGTTCGTCAACGAAGCCGGCGAGATCGGCATCGCGCGCACCCGCATCGACGGCGAGTTGCGCACGCTGCGTCGCTCGCTGCTCGATCTGACCGAAAACGTGATCCGGCTGCGCAACCAGTTGCGCGAGATCGAGATCCAGGCCGAGACCCAGTTGCAGTCGCGCATCGCGCTGTCGGGCGGCGCCGAAGGCGAATTCGACCCGCTCGAACTCGACCGCTTCACCCGGCTGCAGGAACTGACCCGGATGATGGCCGAGAGCGTCAACGACGTCACCACGGTGCAGCACAACCTGCTCGGCAACCTGGACGGCGCCGAGGCGGCGCTGAGTTCGCAGGCGCGGCTGAACCGCGACCTGCAGCAGGCCCTGATGCGGGTCCGCATGGTGCCGTTCGACAGCATCGCCGACCGCCTGCACCGGGTCGTGCGGCAGGGCGCCAAGGACATGGGCAAGCGGGTCACGCTGGACATCCGCGCCGGCAACACCGAGATCGACCGCGGCGTGCTGGAGCGCATGACCGCGCCGCTCGAACACCTGCTGCGCAACTCGATCGCGCACGGCATCGAGGCGCCGCAGGCACGCGCCGCCGCCGGCAAGGCCGAGATCGGCCTGATCACGCTGCGGTTCGCCCAGGAGGGCAACGAAATCGCGATCGAGCTGGCCGACGACGGCGCCGGACTGAACTTCGACCGCATCCGCCAGCGCGCGATCGAGAACGGCCTGGTTGGCGCCGGCGAGGACCTGGACGAGAAGCGCCTGACCAACCTGATCTTCATGCCCGGCTTCTCCACCGCCAGCAGCCTGTCCACGGTGTCCGGCCGCGGCGTCGGCATGGACGTCGTGAAGAGCGAGACCGCCGCGGTCGGCGGCCGCATCGACATCGGCAGCAAGGCCGGCGAAGGCACCCGCTTCCGCATCTACCTGCCGGTGAACCTGGCGGTGACCCAGGCCCTGCTGGTGCGGGCCGGCCATCGCACCTACGCGATCCCGTCCTCGACGGTCGCGCAGGTGCGCGAAATGAAGTCCGACGAGCTGGCGGCGCTGCGCCAGGAGGGCCAGCTCAACTGGCAGGACGAGGACTACGCCTACCGCTATCTGCCGCGACTGGTCGGCGACGCCGAGACCCAGCCCGAGGAGCAGCGCTTCAACTGGGTGCTGCTGCTGCGCGCCGGCGCGCAGACGCTGGCCCTGCACGTCGATGGCCTGCGCGGCAACCAGGAAATCGTGGTCAAGAACGCCGGCCCGCACATCGCGCGCATCGTAGGCATCTCCGGCGCCACCGTGATGGGCGACGGCGAGATCGTGCTGATCGTGAACCCGGTGGCGCTGGCGACCCGGCCGGACGTGCTGCCGGAGGACGCATCCGCCGCGGCGGGCCCGCGCGAGGCCGTCCATGTGCCGACCGTGATGGTGGTGGACGATTCGCTGACGGTGCGCAAGATCACCGGCCGCCTGCTGGAGCGCGAAGGCTACCGCGTGCTCACCGCCAAGGACGGCGTGGATGCGCTCGAACGCCTGATCGACACGGTGCCCGACGTGGTCCTGTCCGACATCGAGATGCCCCGCATGGACGGCTTCGACCTGGCGCGCAACATCCGTTCCGACGTGCGCCTGAAGGATCTGCCGATCATCATGATCACCTCGCGGCTGGCCGACAAGCACAAGGAGTACGCGCGCGAGATCGGCGTCCAGCACTACCTCGGCAAGCCCTACGACGAGCAGCATCTGCTGCAGCTGATCGCCGACTTCGCACCACTCCACGCCACGACCCACTGAGCGCCCGTGCTCGGGCCGCGCGCAGCCGCGGCTCGAGCCCTCAGGCGGTGCTCGCGGCGGCCAGCGCCTGCGTCAGGTCGCGGGCCAGGTCGGCCGGGTGCTCGAGGCCGACCGCCAGCCTGACCAGGCCCGGCGGCATCGGCTCGGCCGTGCCCGGCCGGTCGTCGAGGCCGTCCTCCCACATCGTGCCGACGTGGGCCACCAGCGTCTCGACGCCACCCAGGCTGACCGCATTGGTCGCCAGTTGCAGCTGCCGCACGAAGGCACGGGCGGCGGCGGCGCCCCTCAACTCGAAACTCAACACGCCGCCGCCGGCCGCCATCTGCCGTTGCGCCAGCGCATGCTGCGGGTGGCTGTCGAGCGCCGGGTAGTGCACCGCCTGCACCGCCTCGTGACGCTCAAGCAGGCGCGCCAGCTCGAGCGCCGTGTCGCACTGGCGGCGCACCCGCAGCGGCAGCGTGCGCAGGCCGCGCAGCAACAGGTAGGCATCGAAGCCGTTGCTGCAGGCCCCGAGCGTGATGGCTTGCGTCCACACCCGGTCGATCAGCGCGCGCGGACCGCACAACACGCCGGCCACCAGGTCGCTATGGCCGCCCAGGTACTTGGTGGCCGAATGCACCACCAGATCGATGCCGAAGCGCGCCGGCTGCTGGTTCACCGGGCTGGCGAAGGTGTTGTCGGCCAGCGTCAGCACGCCGCACGCGCGCGCCAGCGCGGCGACCGCGGCCAGGTCGGTGAGCTTCAGCAGCGGATTGGACGGCGTCTCGACCAGCATCAGCCGCGTGTTCGGCCGCAGCGCGGACTCGAAGGCCGCAGTGTCGCCCTGCTCGACCAGCGTGCACTCGACGCCGAAGCGCGGCAGCAGCTCGGTCAGCAGCCGGATCGTGCCCATGTAGTGGCTGCGCTGGGCCACCACGTGCTCGCCGGCCGACAGCAGCGTCAGCACGGCGGTCGAGATCGCGCCCATGCCGGAGCCGAACAGCAAGCCGGACTCGCAGCCCTCCAGCGCCGCCACGATCCGTTCGACGCGCGCCACGGTCGGATTGCCGTAGCGCGAGTAGAAGCGCTCGGGCCGGGTTTCGCTGGCGATGCGCTCGAACTCCTCGTCGCTGCGCGCGCGGAACGTGGAACTGGTGTGGATCGGCGGCGCCACGTCGGCCAGGCCCTCGTCGCCGTCGCCGTGGATGACCACGGTTTCCGGCTGCGCTTGTTCGTTCTTCATCCTTCGCTCCATGTCGTCGACGAGCCCCAGTGTGGGAGCGGCGGGCGGGCCGCGCAAGCGGCGTCTCAGCGCCCTGCCCTGAGCGCCTGGAAACGCTGCAGCGTGCGCCGCCGCGCCTCGGCGTGGTCGACGATCGGCGGCGGGTAGTCGCGGCCGATGACGCAGCCCGCCTCGCGCTGCACCTGTCGCGGCATCTGCCACGGCGCATGCAGGAAACGCAGCGGCACCCGAGCGAGTTCCGGCAGGTAGCGCAGGATGAAGCGGCCGTCGGCATCGAAGCGGCGCGATTGGCTGACCGGGTTGAAGATGCGGAACCAGGGCTGGGCGTCGCAGCCGGTGGAGGCGGCCCACTGCCAGCCGCCGTTGTTCGACGCCAGCTCGAAGTCGTTCAGCCGGCGCGCGAAATAGCGCTCGCCGTGGCGCCAGTCGATGCCCAGGTCCTTGCACAGGAACGAGGCGGTGACCATGCGCAGCCGGTTGTGCATGTAGCCGCTGCCGTTCAGCTGGCGCATCGCCGCATCGACGATCGGGTAGCCGGTGCGCCCTTCGCGCCAGGCCGCCAGCCCGCTCGGGTCGTCGGCCCATTCGAGCGCGTCGAACGCCGGCTTGAAGGCGCGATCGACCACCTGCGGGTGGTGCCACAGCAACTGCTGATAGAACTCCCGCCAGACCAGCTCCGACAGCCAGCACTCGGCCCCCTCGCCGCCGTGCGCCAAGGCCTCGCGCACCAGCCGCCGGATCGAGATCGTGCCGAAGCGCAGAGGCACCGACAGGTACGAGACGCCGATCACGCCCGGGTAGTCGCGCGCCTCGTGGTAGCGCGCGATGCGGCAGGCGAAGTCTGCCAGCAGTTGCCGCGCGCCGCTGCTGCCGAACGGCAGCGGCAGGCCGGCCGGATCGCTCGCTTCGAAGCCGAGCTCGGCCAGCGTCGGCAGCGCCTCGCCGGCCGGCTTCGGTGCCAGCGCGCCGGCGCGCGCGGCGGTGTCGCGCACTGCCGTGGCCGCCTCGTCGAGCCGCGCCAGCCAGGCCTTGCGGTACGGCGTGAACACCGCGAACGGTGTGCCGCCACGCGTCATCACCTGGTCGGTATCGAAGATCACCTGGTCCCTGTGGGCGAGGAAACGGATGCCGACCTGCGCCAGGCGGTCGGCGACCGCCGCGTCGCGCCGGATCGCGTCCGGCTCGTAGTCGCGGTTGCAATGCACCTGGTCCACCGCCAGTTCGATCGCCAGCGCCGGGATCAGCTCGCGTGGATCGCCGCGGCGCACGATCAGGCCGCTGCCCCGGCCGCCGCCGGCCTTCGACAGGCGGTCCAGGTCCCGCTCCAGCTCGACCAGGCTGTGCAGGATGAACTCGACCCGCCGGTCCGCCCGCTCCG
>JBNLET010000010.1:0-26437 GCA_050305135.1 Rhodocyclaceae bacterium
GCGCTGCGCGATGACTTCGAACGCCATCGCGCCGGCAGCCTGTGGCTGGACGAGGCGCTGGCCGCGCTGATCTCCGCCAACCTTTCGGCGATCGGCGCGGCACTGGACGAATTCGCGGCCCGCGCCACGGCCTGCCGGGCCGGCTTCGACGCCCTGCCCCGCCTCGAGCACGACCCGGGCAGCACGCCCGAGCCGGTGGATCACGAAATCCTCGACGTCTGATGGAGCGTCTGCCCGCGCCGCTGCTGTTCGCCGCCCGCGAAGCACGCCTGGCGACGATGGACGCGCTGCCGCTGCGCATGCGCTCGCCCTCGCTGACCCATGCCAGCGACCGGCTGGAGCCGCGCCTGGCAGGGCTGCTGTCCCTGTTCCATGCCTTGCTGGCCGGCCGGCTGCCGGCACCCGAGCACTGGCGCTGGCCGTCCGCGGCGGTTGCCGCGCCGCTGGCGCGCGAGATCTCCCGCCTCGACCTGGCCGAATTCTGCCGCGACAACGAGGAACTGGCCGAGACGGTGCTGATGGGTCTGCTGTTCCACACCGACTTCATCCCGTCCTACGTCGACCGCGGTGTCAGCGAGGAACGGGCCATCGCGTTCGCGGTGGAAGCGTTCGCGGCCGACTGGCAGGACCGCTGCGGCGAGATGAGATCGCTGGTGGAGGTCTTCGGCGACCTCGGCGACCTGGCCAAGAACGCCCGCTGGGACAAGCTGCGCGGCCTGCTGCGTTCGGTCGGCTGGCAGGAGGTGGTGCGCATCGGGCGGCTGCTCGAACGCCTGCCGGAGCTGGCGCGCATCGTCCGCAGCCTCGGCCGCGCCCGCGTCACCGAGGTGCCGGACACCCGCGGCCAGCAGACCGAGACCGTCATCGAACCGTCCCAGGCGCGCGTGCCGGAATCGCGCACCGTACATGTGCCGGACCTGCCCGGCGAGACCCGCGGCGTCTGCCGCTCCGATCGTATCGCCCGCATGCTGCCGGCCGAGGCGATGCTGCTCGGCCATCCGCGGCTGCGGCTGGTGTGGCACGCGCGGCGCGCCGAGCGCAGCCTGCTGGCCTACGAGGACGACGACCGGATGAGCGAGACGCATCTGCGCGACGCCCGCGTCGAGCGCCCGGTCAACCGGCCGCAGCCCGACCGCCGGCTCGAGATGGGCCCGCTGATCGTCTGCGTGGACACCTCCGGCTCGATGCAGGGCGGCGCCGAGGCGGTCGCCAAGGCCGTCGTGCTGGAAGCGATGCGCACCGCCCACGCGCAGCAGCGGCCGTGCCGGGTGGTGACCTTCGGCGGCGAGGGCGAGCTGGTCGAGATGGACCTGACGCTCGACGCCGACGGGCTGGAACGGCTGATCCGCTTCCTCGGCCAGGCCTACCGCGGCGGCACCGACATCTGCGGCCCGCTCGCCCATTGCATCGAACGCATCGCCGAGACGCGCTGGCAACTGGCCGATCTGCTGGTCGCCAGCGACGGCGAATTCGGCGCCACGCCGGAGCTGGTGGACCGGCTCAACGCGGTCAAGCGCGAGCAGGGCCTGCGCGTGCAGGGCGTGCTGATCGGCGACCGCGAGACGATCGGCTTCCTCGAGATCGCCGACCACATCCACTGGGTGCGCGACTGGCGCCGCTTCGGCGGCCGCGACGCCGACAGCCCGGTGCCCAGCCAGAACCTGACCTCGATGTACTTCCCCGGCGCGCTGCGCAACGAAGCCACCCGCGCCGGCACCGTCAGCGCGCACGAGGCCTCGGCGGCGGTGCGCCGCGGCGATCACCAGAAGCTGCCCGGCAAGGCCAAGCCGTAAATCGCCGCCATGAGGCCGCCTGTTGCCGCGCATGCCTGCGGCGATTGCGGCCACGCAAAGCAAGGCAGCAGGCATCGACGGCACCACGCGGGACGACTAGCATGCCCGCAATGAATAGAACTGCCGCATCGACCGATACCGACAGGCGCAAGCGCGTTCCGCTGTGGCGCCGGCTGCTGCCGGTCGCCGCCTTCCTCGGCCTGCTGTTCGCGATCGTCCAATTCTCCGGCCTGCGCGACCACCTCGACCTCGCGATGCTGCGCGCGACGCTGGCCGACAATCCGACAAGCGGGCTGGCGCTGTTCGTCGCGCTGTTCTGCCTCGGCAACCTGGCCCAGATCCCCGGCTGGCTGTTCCTCGCCGCTGCGGTGCTGGCACTGGGGCGCGCTGCCGGCGGGCTCGCCACCTACCTGGCGGCCTGCAGTTCGTGCATGGTGACCTACTACAGCGTGCGCTGGCTGGGCGGCGACGCGCTGCGCCAGCTCGACAGCCCGCTCGCCCGCCGCCTGCTGCAGCAGCTCGACCGGCGGCCGGTGGCCGCCATGGTGGCGCTGCGCACGCTGTTTCAGACCGCCCCGGCGCTCAACTACACGCTGGCGCTGGCCGGCGTACGCCCGCGCGACTACCTGCTGGCCAGCCTGCTCGGGCTGCCGCTGCCGATCCTGCTGTACTGCCTGTTCTTCGACTATCTGGCGATGGCGCTGGGGATCGGCTGAGGCCCTCGGCCCGCGCCGGATCCGCCGCACCGGCGCCTGCCGCAAGCTCAGGCCGGACGACGAGCACGCCGCGACTGCGCGAATCGGCCGAGCGCCAGCAGACCGCCCAGCGCCAGCAGCAGCGAGGAAGGTTCCGGCACCGGCGCCGGCGGGTCGATGACGATGACGTCGGCAAAGAAGTCGGCGGCGCCGACGATGCCGCCGTCGTCGAGACGCAGGCCGACCGTGGTGTCGCCGGCGATGATGATGTTGCTGATCGACCAGACGATCTGGTCGTTGAAATCGCCGTCGAGGAACGAGAAACCATCGAAGTTGAACAGCGGATCGAACAGGAACGGATCGAGCAGCCGCACCTGGAAGCTGCCGCTGACCGGCGTGAAGACGTCACCGAGGGCGCCCGTAAAGCTGGCGTTGAACGCGGGGTCGTCGCTGGTCAGCGTATAGCTCCACTGCGCCGCGGACAGATCGACCGTGTTGCTGAAACTGACCGTCGTGCCGAAGGCGACGAAGTCCGAGCCGGCCGGCAACACGCTGCTGTCGATGCGAAAGCCGAGGTCGAACGGTGTGCCGAAAGTGATCTTGTCGGCCGGCGAGACGATCGTGACCTCCAGCCCCGACCAGTTGCCGACCGTTTCGATCACCGCCGCCTCGGCGCCGAGGCTCGCAAATGCGAGCGAAGCCGCCAACGACCAGGCGGTATGCCGCAGAAGATTCATGCCATTCCATCCCATATCGATTGCAGGTGAACACGGCTCGCCTGCCGGCGTGGTCGCCGTTGCGGCAGGGACGCATATTCCCATCGCATTACAGGGTAGCCGCTACCGGACCGGGCCGCCACATTTCACGATTCCGGCCGCATGAAACGGCATTCCCAGCCGATTCGCATGGGCGCGCTCAGGCCTGGCCCAGCCAGACCTCGACCCGCGCACCACCGTTATCGGAACGCCCGATGCGCAGTTCGCCGCGATAGGCGAGCGCGATATCGCGCACGATCGCCAGGCCGATGCCATGGCCCGGCGTCGCCTCGTCGCCGCGCGCGCCGCGGCCGAGCAGCCGGTCCGGCTCGGCGATGCCGGGGCCGTCGTCCTCGACGACGACGAGCAGCCCGCCCTCGCGCCGCTCGGCGTGCACCTCGACGCGGCCCTTGGCCCATTTGCAGGCGTTGTCGAGCAGGTTGCCGAGCAGCTCCATCGCGTCGCCTTCGTCCAGGCGGGCGCTCAGCGTGCCGGCGATTCGATGGCCGAGCGTCAGCCCCCGCCCGGCATGGACCTTGGTCATCGTCGCCAGCAGGCGCTCGACCAGCGCCGCCAGCGGCAGCGGTGCGGCATTCTGGCTGGCACCGGCGGTGGCGGCGCGCTGCAACTGGTAGTGCACGATGTCTTCCATGCGCTGCAGTTGCTCGCCCACTTCCGCCGATTTCGCTGCAGCGGAGCCGCGCAGCACGGCCAGCGGCGTCTTCAGGCTGTGGGCGAGATCGCCCAGCGCGGCACGATAGCGTTCCAGTTGGGCGCGTTCGCGCTTCAGCACGCGGTTCAGGTTGTCCACCAGCGGCGTCAGCTCGCTCGGGTAGCGCCCGCCCAGTTCGGCGGCATCGCCGGACTCGATCGACGCCAGCCGGCGGGCCAGTTGCCGCAGCGGACCGAGGCCCCAGCGCTGCACCGCGAGCAGGGCCAGCAGCAGCAGCGCGGCCATCACCGCCAGCGCGCTCCACAGGCTGCGGCGGTAGGCCGCGACCTCCGCCTCGCGCGCGGCCAGCGGTGCGGCGACGCTGAACGAGAGATCGCGCGGCGTCTCTCCGACCGCCCAGCGTACGCCCTGGCTGACGACGCGGTAGGCATCACCGTCGGCCGCGGTCTGCACCTCGTTGCGGCGCTCGCCCGGGGCCAGTCCGCGGGCGAACGGCAGCGCCAGCCCCAGGCTCGAATCGGAGGTCCATTGGCGCGCGCCGTCACGCTCGACGATCGCGGCGTAGAGGCCGGAGCCGGGCAGCGCCAAGCGCGCCTCGGGCAGTTGCTCGGGCATCTGCAGGCGGCCGTCCGCTGCCACGTCGAGCGCGCCCATCAGCATGTACAGCAAGGCTTCCAGACGCTGGCCCTGGGCGGCGTCGGCACTGTCGCGAAAGGCCCGGTCCAGCACCGCGCCGGTCAGCACGACGAAGCCGAGCAGCACCGCCGCGGAGACCCACAGCAGCCGGGCGCGCAGCGACAACACGCGCCGCGGCTCAAGCATCGGCCGGCGCGAAGCGGTAGCCGCGGCCGCGCACGGTCTCGATCGGCGCCCAGCGGCCGGCCGGATCGAGCTTGCGGCGCAGCCGGCCGATCAGCACCTCGAGCACATTGCTGTCGCGGTCTTCCTCGTGCGGATAGAGATAGTCGGCCAGCTCCTGCTTGGAGACGACGCGCTCGCGGTGGCGAGCGAGATAGTCGAGCAGGCGGAACTCGAAGGCGGTGAGTTCGATTGCCGCGCCTTGGCAGGCCACCTGCTGGCGGTCCAGGTCGAGCGTGTAGGGTCCGAGCGCCAGCGTAGTGGTGGCCGCGCCGGCCGCGCGCCGCCACAGCGCGCGCACCCGGGCCACCAGCTCGGGCATCTCGAAGGGCTTGGTGAGATAGTCGTCGGCGCCGGCTTCGAGGCCCTCGACCTTGTCCTGCCAGCGGCCGCGCGCCGTCAGCACCAGGATCGGCAGGCGCGAGGCCTCGGCGCGCAGCCGGCGGATCACCTCCAGGCCGGAGAGTTTCGGCAGCCCCAGGTCGACGATCGCCAGGTCGAACGGGAATTCCTGCGCCAGGTACAGCCCCTCTTCGCCGTCCGGCGCCTGGTCCACGGTCGCGCCGGTTTCGTTCAGCACCGCGGCGACCGTGCGGCGCAGCGCCGCCTCGTCCTCGATCAGCAGGATGCGCATCGGGGAGCGGCCTGGACGGGCGGGCGGGGCGCGCTGCGAGCGGTTTCCACGTCAGCGGATCCGGCCGCTCTTGGCATCGACGACGACGATGCGCACCTCGCCGGAACGCGTCAGCACCTTGACGCGGAAGACCTTCCTGCCGTCGCGCTGGGCGCTGTCCACGCTCAGCACCCGCCCGCCGGTCTGCTTCTGCACCTGCGCCGCCGCCTGGTCGCGGTCGATCGCATGGGCCAGCGGGGTCGCGGCCAGCAGCACCGCGACCAGCAGGGCGCGTAGTTTCGATCGGTAGGGCATGACGCTTCCTCAGTCGAACAGGTCGAATTGTCGCAGCTTGGCTTCAGAAGCGTCGATCTTCGTCGCGGTCGCGCCAGCCGCGGCGATGATCGCGTCGATCGATCTCGATCCAGCGGCCCGGACGCTCGCGCATGAAGCGGGTGTGTTCGTGGCCGCGGTGGCGGTAGCTGACGCGGTAGCCGACCAGATGCTGCTCGCGCCGGTATTCGACGTGGCAGCGGGTGCTCTCGCGTACCGGCTCGCGATAGTGGGCAGGCTGCAGCCTGCCGTTGTCGATGCGGTCGCCGACCACCGCACCGACCACTGCACCGACCGCGGTGGCGGCGATCTGGCCGTCGCCGCGGCCGACCTGGTGGCCGATGATGCCGCCGGTGATGCCGCCGATCAGCGCGCCGGCCTGCGAGTGGCCGCGGCGTTCGTGCCGGTGGTCTTCGCGATAGACGCTGCGGCACACCTGCTGCGGCACCCGCTCGGTCTTGTAGACCGGCGTGACGTCGGTCACCCGCGCCCGCTGGTGGCGGCCGTGATCCCAGTGCCCGGCATGGGCGATCGACATGACGCCCGACAGGGCGGTGGCAACGAGGAGGGTCTTGATCGTTTTCATTTCGCTCTTCCTTCTTTGCGTTGGCGGAAGCCGTCGTGGCTTCCATGGCTGCCAGACTAGAGGAGCGAGGCTGAACGATTGCTGAACGGATCCGAAGCCGCCGCGCAAGGCCTGCAACGGGCGAATCGAGGGCGCGCGATTCGAACGCCGGGCCCGCCGTTCAGCCCGGCCGCCCGCCCGCCGGCGGCGTCGGAAACAAGGCGTCGAGACGCACCGAGCGGCCGTTGTCCTGCACTTCGCGGGCATGGCGGCGGGACAGGTGGCGCGGCGAGGCGACGCCGCAGGAATGCGCGATCATCTCGATCTCGTGGCTCAGGTTGCGATGGTAGTTGGCCACCCGGACCGCCTTGTCGGCCGGATCGAGGCCGCGCTGCAGGCGCGGATTGTGGGTCGTGATGCCGGTCGGGCAGGTATTGCGGTTGCACTGCAGCGCCTGGATGCAGCCCAGCGCGAACATGAAGCCGCGCGCCGTCACGACCACGTCGGCACCGAGGCACAGCGCCCAGGCCGCCGCACCCGGCACCATCAGCTTGCCCGAGGCGATGACGCGCACGCGGTCCCTCAGCCCGGCGGCGACCAGCTTGTCCACCAGCAGCGGCAGGCCTTCGCGCAGCGGCAGCCCGACCATGTCGATCAGCGGCAATGGCGCGGCGCCGGTGCCGCCCTCGGCGCCATCGACGGTGATGAAGTCGGGCGCCGACTCGATGCCGCGGCGATGGATCTCGTTGCACAGATCGTCGAGCCATTCGCACGAGCCGATCACCATCTTGATGCCCACCGGCTTGCCGGTGACCTCCCGCACGCGGGCGATCAGGTCGAGCAGGTCGCGCTCCGAGTTGATCTCCGGATGGCGGTTCGGGCTGATCGAGGCGTGGCCAGCGCGGATGCCGCGGATGCGGGCGATCTCCTCGCCCACCTTGACCGCCGGCAGGATGCCGCCCTTGCCGGGCTTGGCACCCTGGCTGAGCTTGATCTCGAACATCCGCACTTGCTCGTGCGCCGCGACCTCGCACAGCTTGTCGTCGCACAGGCGGCCTTCGAGGTCGCGCACGCCGTACTTGGCGGTGCCGATCTGGAACACGACGTCGCAGCCGCCTTCCAGATGGTAGGGCGACAGGCCGCCCTCGCCGGTGTTCATCCAGCAGCCGGCCAGCCTGGCGCCGCGCGACAGCGCCCGCACTGCCGGCGCCGACAGCGCGCCGTAGCTCATGCCGGAGATGTTCACGAAGCTGGCGGTCGAGTACGGCGTGCGGCAATAGGGGCCGAAAGTGAGCGGTGCCGGCGCCATCGCGTCCTCGTCCAGCGTCGGGTAGGGGCAGTTCAAGAACAGCACCGAACCGGTGCAGTGGATGTTGCGCGTCGAGCCGAAGGCGACGGTGTTGTTCACGTTCTTGGCCGCCCGGTAGGCCCAGCTGCGCTGGGCGCGGTTGAATGGCAGCTCCTCGCGGTCCATCGCGAAGAAGTACTGGCGGAAGAATTCGCCCAAGTGCTCGAAGACGTAGCGGAAGCGCCCGATGATCGGGAAGTTGCGGCGGATCGTCTGGCGCGTCTGCAGCCGGTCGACCAGATACATCCAGACCAGCGCCAGCGCGCCGAGACCGATCACGAAGACGAACAGCGTCGAGGCGAAATCCAGGAAGCTGTGCGCGAAGGCCATCGCTTCGGACCACAACATGGCGTTCTCCAGTCAGATTGGGGCAGTCGGGCGGGCTGCGGCATCCGGCACAAGGAGGATTGCCTTCAGGCCCGCGCCCGCCTCGCAGGGGATTGACCGCGCGACGGGCCGCGAACTTACGGCGCGCGAAGCGAAGCCACGCGCTGTCTGCAGCGTCGCTGCTCGAGCGGCACGATGCGCGACGGCTTGATCGCGCGCAGGATGAACTGGAAGCTGCCTTCGCGCTTGTCGGTGGCCAGCAATTGGAAGTCGGCCTGGTACAGGTAGCGGAAGTCGGACATCGCGGTGACGCCGACCTGGCGCTCGTACTCGGTCTGGTCGAGGAAGGTCAGCGATTCCTGGCTGATGACGCGGGTGTGGGAGGGGTCGCCCCAGGCCCAGGGCGAATCGAAGGCCGGCGTCGTGCCGAGCAGCAGGCCTCCCGGTTTCAACACCCGCCAGAAGTCGCTGAACTGGGCAAAGAAGAAGCGGTAGTCGCCCTGGCTGCCGGTATGCTCGAGCACTTCGTAGGCATGGATCTCGTCGAAGCTGTCGTCGTCGAACGGCAGCCGGGTCTCGGCGAGGTCCCACACCACGTCGGGCGCGTGCTCCGGATTGACGTCCAGCGTCGTCAGCCCCTTCCAGACCGGATCGTTGTCGGCCGACAGGCGCTTCTCGCGGCTGGCGCCGCAACCGATCAGCAACTCGCGGTGGGGCTTCGCTGCGGTACCGCCGTCGTCCTGCGCGCGTCGCCACATCGTCTCGCAGGCCTCGCCGAAGCGCTGCGCCAGGCCGGCGTGGTCGGTCAGCACCGAAGCGCGCAGCAAGTCGCGGCCCTGTTCGCGCACCCGCGCCAGCAGCGCGCGATCGGCCAGCAGTGCCGCGACCCGGGCGCCGAATTCGTCGCCGGCGCCGGCGACGAATTCGGGCAGGCCGGCGTTGCGCATCACCATCGCCGAGAAGCGACCGGCATGGTGGGGCTGCTCGATCGCGACGGTCGGCACGCCCATCCACAGGCCGTGCAGCGTCGTCGTGTGGCCGGACCAGGGGGTGGTATCGAGCAGCAGATCGATGCGCCGGTGCAGCGCGAAATAATCGGCCAGCTTCAGCGAGCCGAGCATCTCGACGCGCTCCGGATCGATGCCGTTGCCGAGCAGCCGCTGGCGGAACAGCTGGCGCGTGGTGGCGTTCTGCAGGCCGTGGGCCAGCACGATCAGCGAGGCCTCCGGCACTGCCCGCATCGCCGCAGCCCACAGCTCGAGCGTCGCGTCGCTGATCTTGTTGAGGCGGGCCACCGAGGCCAGGCACGGCGCGCCGGCTGCCCGGGGCGCCGCTTCGGGCGCGTCGAGCGGAGGCGTATAGGTGGCAAAACAGCGACCGAGCCGCAGCAGCGACTCGCTGTACCAAGGCTCGGACGATCCTTCCGGGTCCAGCTCGCTGTCGGTCAGGAACCAGTCCATCGTCGGCAGCCCTGTGGTGCAGGCATAGCCGAGGTAGCTCGCCTGCACCGGCGCAATGCGGCGCGCGAACATGGCGATGCGGTCCGACGTCATACCGCCCAGGTCGAACAGGATGTCGATGCCGTCGGCACGGACCAGCGCCGCCGCCTCGTCATCGTCCCGATACGGGTGGAGCTCGACCCAGCGGTCGGCGATCGATTGGAACCCCTCGGTCATCGCGTCGCGGTTCGGCGCGTCGAAGTACAACACCAGCTCGAAGCGCGAGCGATCCAAGCGGCGCAGCAAGCCCTCGATGAAGAAGGCCACCGGGTGCTGGCGGAAATCCGCCGACACGAAGCCCAGCCGCAGCCGGCGCCCGGCGGCGGGCCGCGGCGCCAGTGGCGGCGGGACGCCTGCGGCCTCGACCATGCGCCGCCCCCATTGGCGGTGCGCCTCGGCCAGTGCGCCGATGTCGAGCGGATCCTGATAGCTCAGCGCGGCCAGGCTGGAAATCTCGGCGTCGGCGCGCGGCACCCGGGCGAAGGTCTCGCGCGCTTCGCGGATCCTGCCGAGGGCGAAGTAGGCAGTCGCCAGGTTGAAGGCCGCCACCGCGTCGCCGGGACGATGGTCCAGCGCCCGCGCCGCGTGCTCCGCCGCCGCCTGGTAGTCGTGCAGCACCTGCAGGCAGGCGCCCAGGTTGAGCTGCAGCGAGTAGTCGTCGGCGCCCAGCGCCAGCGCCTCGCGATAGGCCTGGGCGGCCTCCTCGCAGCGCTGCAGTGCCTGCCGCGCCAGGCCGAGCAGCACGAACACCTCGCGGTTCGGCGGGAAGGCGCCCAGGTAGGCGTCCAGCGCCTGGCAGGCCTGCTCGTACTGCTCCAGCTGGATGAAGCACCAGCCCATGTTGCGCAAGGCGTCCGGGTAGTCGCCGTCGGCGCGCTGGATCGCCGCCGCGTAGGCCTGGATCGCCTCGACGTGGCTGCCGAGCGCGGCCTGCGCCACACCCAGGTTGAACCAGGCGTCGGCGTTGCCGTCCTGCCGCTGCGTCGCCTGCTCGAAGCACTGCAGCGCCCGCGGGTGATCATTGCAGCGGCTGCAGGCCTCGCCGAGCAGCATCCATGCCTCGGCTGCCGACGAGTTTTCGGCCAGCAGCGCTTCCAGCGCCGCGCGCGCGGCCGCGGCATCGCCCGCGGTCAGCAGCTGCCGGGCCTGCTGCAGCACTCTGCGCGTCCGTTCCGATGGATTGGGCATCGCTTCCCCGTTCTCGACTTGGTGGCGGATCGATCCGCGGCGGCATCAGCGCCCGGGCGGCGGTGCGATGCCGAGCAACTGCAGGTGGAACGGCGTCGGCGGCGCGTTGAAGGCGATCGCGCGCACTTCCAGTTCGGCACTGCCGATATACACCGGCGCGAAACCCGCCTGCATCAGGATCTTCAGTAGCGAGGCCTGCGTGAAGCCGGTCTTGTGGGCGAAGAAATCGTTGCCGCTGCGCTCGATCTCGAGCCCGTAGCCCCACAACACGTCGCGCACCATGATCGGCCCGGCCGGCGAGGTGTACAGCATGTCGTCCAGATCGAGGCCGCGCGACACGCATTGCCTGATCACGTCGCCGACGTCCGGCACGACGACTTCGCAGAAGCCGTCGGCCTTCACGACGTGGCGGAAGCCGGCCAGCACCTGCGCCACCTCGTGGTGCAGGTAGTGCTCCAGGTTGTGCGCGCAATACACCGCGTCGACGATGCCGGGCTCGAGCGTCTGCAGTTTCCTCGCGTCGCAGACGATGTCCGGCTCGTTCCTCGGATCGATGTCGAGCAGCAGATTGTCCCAGCCCGCGTAATGGGCCGGGATCGGAATCTCCCGGCTGTGCCCGCCCACGTTCAGGACGCGCCTGCGCCCCGCTTCCCGCGCCTCGTTGTCGCTCACCTGCCCCTCCCCGGTCGTTAGCGCAAGCATCGGCGTGCGCCGCCGAAAACTTCGACTATAACAACAGCCGGCCGTCATGCCGGCCGGGCGACGTACGGCATCGCGCCGCGCTCGCGGCCTGGCTACAATCCGCTCCGCGTCCGCACCGTCGAGTCGTGTCCCGCGGCCGGCGCATCGATTTCCAACATCTTTCCATTCGTGTCCTCGCCCCGCCGGCCCCTGTCCGGACGGGGCTGTCAGCTGTGGGAGTTCGCCATGGGCGAAGCCTTGTTGCGCGAGCGGGCCACCGAGCCACCGGGTTCGGAGCCGGTCTTCGAGCGGATTGCCGCAGATCTGACCGCCCAGGGCTACAGCCTGGTGCCGGACGCGATGCCCGCGACGCTGCTGGCGGCGCTCGAGGCCCGCGTGCAGGGTTTTTCCGCGGCGGCCTTCCACGCCGCCACGATCGGCCGCGAGCAGGACCGGATGCTGAACGGCTTCGTCCGGCGCGACGAGATCCGCTGGATCGACGGCGACAGCGAGGCCGAACGGGCCTGGCTGGCGTGGACCGCGGCGCTCCAGACCTACCTCAACCGCCGCCTGTTCCTCGGCCTGTTCTCCTACGAGTGCCATTTCGCCCACTACCCGCCCGGCGCCTTCTACAAGCGCCACGTGGACGCTTTCCGCGGCGAGGCCAATCGCATCCTGAGCACGGTGTTCTACCTCAACTCCGCCTGGTCGCCCGAGGACGGCGGCGAGATGCTGCTCTATCCGGAGCAGGGCAGCGAGCCGCTGCTGCGGGTGGCGCCGCGGCTCGGCACGCTGGCGGTGTTCCTGAGCGAGGAATTCCCGCACGAGGTGTTGCCGGCGCGGCGCGACCGCTACAGCATCGCCGGCTGGTTCCTCCTCAGCACCTCGACCGCGGCGCGGGTCGATCCGCCGCGCTGACTTCGCCCAGGCCGTCGAAGTCGCCGCTGGCGGCGAAGCACCCGGCCGCCGCGACCATCGCGCTCGCCATCGCCGGCGCGAACGGGTCGTGGCCCGCCTCGTCGATCCACTGCAGCCTGCTGCCCGTCAGCGAGCGCCAGGCGCGCCAGCTGTTGACCGGCCGGCACACCAGGTCGCGCCGGCCGTGCAGCATCAGCACCGGCAGCCCGTGCAGGCGCGAGATCGCGCCCAGCACCGCCGCTTCGCCGAGGAAGCACTGCCGCGCCAGGTAGTGGGCCTGCAGCCGGTAGCGCCGCAGCACCGCTTCGTCCACCGCGCCACCTGCCGCCACGCCGCCCTGCAGCGCCACCTCCCAGGCCTGCCAGCCGCCGGCCACGCGCCGCTGCAGCGCTTCGTCGTCGCGCTCGAAGACCTGCCACAGCCAGCTCGTGAAACGGCGCCGGCGCGAGCGCGGCGCGAGCTGCAGGAAGACCTGCCAGGCCTGCGGCAGCAGCGCGCCGGCGGCGCCGAAGAACCACGCCAGGTCGGCCCGGCCGGCCAGGAACAGGGCGCGCAGCAGCAGGCCCTCGACCCGCGCCCGGTGGGCCGCGGCATACACCGCCGCCAGCGTCGCCCCCCACGAGCCACCGCTCACCAGCCAGCACTCGATGCCGAGATGGCCGCGGATGCGCTCGATGTCGGCGAGCAGCGCGGCGGTGTGGTTGTGGCGCGTCTCGCCGGCCGGTTCGCTGGCGCCGCAGCCGCGCTGGTCGAACTGCACGATGCGAAACAGGGCCGGGTCGAAAAAGCGCCGCTGCATCGGCGAGGCGCACGAGCCCGGCCCGCCGTGCAGCAGCAGCAGCGGCCGCCCGCGCGGGTTGCCGCTCTGCCAGAGTGCCAACCGGTGGCCGCCGGGCACCGCGAGCGAGCCGTGCTCGAAGGCTTCGACGGGGTCGAAGAGAGGTTGTCCGCTCACCGTGTTCATCGCGTCATGCTAGCGCCGACGAACGATTCCGACAGCCGCCTCATGAAAATCTTGAGGCCCGATTCAAAAAAGAAAGGATGATCCGGATCAATGTCGCGCGCAGACTTTCACCACGACGTCGCGGCAATCCGCACGTTCCGCGGTCCCCGCCGCGGCCTCAACCAAGAATGGAGACATCGTCATGAAATGGGAAACCCCTGCAGCAGCCGACTTCCGCTTCGGTTTCGAAATCACCATGTACATCGCCACCCGCTGATCCGTCGGCGCTGAAACGATGAACAACGGGGCCCGCGAATGCGGGCCTCGTCATCTGGGAACTCCCTCATGCAACTGCTTGTGCTAGGCGCCTCGGCCGGCGGCGGTTTCCCGCAGTGGAACTGCAACTGCCGCAACTGCGCCGGCGTGCGCGACGGCAGCGTGCGCGCCCGCCCCCGCACCCAGTCCTCGATCTGCGTGCGCGCCGACGGCGCCGCCGACTGGGCCTTGTTCAACACCTCGCCCGACATCCTGCAGCAGATCAAGCAATCGCCCGCGCTGCAGCCGGGCCGCGGCATCCGCGACACCGGCATTGCCGGCATCGTGCTGGTGGACGGCCAGGTGGACCACACCACCGGCCTGTACATGCTGCGCGAACGCGGCAGCAAGATGCCGTTGTGGTGCACCGACCCGGTGTACGAGGACCTGACCCGCGGCAACCCGCTGCTGAAGGTGCTCGAGCACTTCTGCGGCGTGGACCGCCACGCGGTGCCGCTGGATGGCGCCAGCTTCGAGATTCCGGGCGTCGAGGGCATCGCCTTCACCGCGATGGCGCTGAAGAGCGCCGCCGCGCCCTACTCGCCCCACCGCAACGCCCCGGTGCCGGGCGACAACATCGGTATCACGATCACCGACCAGCGTTCGGGCCGCCGCATCTTCTACGCGCCCGGCCTGGCCGAGATCGAGCCCCACGTCTGGCAGGCCATGCAGGCCGCCGACGTGGTGCTGGTGGACGGCACCTTCTGGACCGACGACGAGATGATCTCGCTCGGCCTGTCGAAGAAGCGCGGCAGCGAGATCGGCCACCTGGCCCAGTCCGGTCCCGGCGGCATGCTGCAATGGCTCGGCGAGCTGCCGTCCGGCACGCGCAAGATCCTGATCCACATCAACAACACCAACCCGATCCTCGACGAGGACAGCCGTCAGCGCGCGGAGCTCGCCGAGCGCGGCATCGAGGTCGCTTTCGACGGAATGGAGATCCAACTGTGAGCCTGCCTGCCTGGAGCCGTGAAGAGTTCGAAGCCCGCCTGCGCGAGAAGGGGCAGGCCTACCACATCCACCATCCGTTCAACGTCATGCTGAACACCGGCAAGGCGAGCCCGGAGCAGATCCGCGGCTGGGTCGCCAACCGCTTCAGCTACCAGGTGGCGATCCCGGTCAAGGACGCGGCGGTGATGTCCAACTGCCCGGACCGCGAAGTGCGGCGCGGCTGGGTGCAGCGCATCCTCGACCATGACGGCTACGGCGACGATCCGGGCGGCATCGAGGCCTGGATCCGGCTCGGCCTGGCGGTCGGCCTGACGCGCGAGGAGATCACCAGCGGCGAGCACGTGATCCCGGCGGTGCAGTTCGCCGTCGACGCCTACGTCAATTTCGCCCGCCGCGTGCCGTGGCAGGAGGCGGTCTGCTCCTCGCTGACCGAGCTGTTCGCGCCGACGATCCACAAGCAGCGCCTGGCCACCTGGCCGGAGCACTATCCGTGGATCGAGTCGGAAGGGCTGCAGTACTTCCGCAACCGCGTCTCGCAGGCGCGCCGCGACGTCGAGCAGGGCCTGCAGATCACGCTCGACTACTTCCAGAGCCGCGCCCAGCAGCAGCGCGCGCTCGACATCCTGCAGTTCAAGCTCGACGTGCTGTGGTCGATGAACGATGCGATGGCGCAGCGCTACGGAGCGAACGCGTGAGCGAGGCCGTCGCCACCGACAGCTGCCCGTCGGTCGGGCAGGGCTTCCGGCTGCAGTGGGAAGCGGCGCAGGACTGCCACGTGCTGCTCTACCCGGAAGGCATGGTCCGGCTGAACCAGTCGGCCGGCGAGATCCTGAAGCGCTGCGACGGCCGGCGCACGGTCGGCGAGATCGTCGCCGAGCTGGAACAGAGCTTCGACATGCAGGGGCTGGAGAAAGACGTCTGTGCCTTCCTCGAGATGGCCCGGCAACACAAATGGGTGCAATGGTGAGCGACGCGAAGCGCCCGGGCCCGCCGTTGTGGCTGCTGGCCGAACTGACCTACCGCTGCCCGCTGCACTGCGTGTTCTGCTACAACCCGGTGGACTTCGCCACGCGTGAAGTCGAGATGTCCACCGACGACTGGCTGCGGGTGCTGCGCGAGGCCCGCGAACAGGGCTCGGTGCAGTGCGGCTTCTCCGGCGGAGAGCCGATGCTGCGCGAAGACCTGGAGATCCTGGTGGCCGAGGCGCACCGGCTCGGCTACTACACCAACCTGCTGACCTCCGGCGTCGGCCTGACCGAGCAGCGCATCGCGGCGCTGAAGGAAGCCGGGCTGGACCACATCCAGCTCTCGTTCCAGGACTCCACCCGCGAGGTGAACGATTTCCTCTCCCACACCCGCACCTTCGAGCTGAAGGAAAGGGTGGCGGCGATGATCAAGGCGCACGGCTACCCGATGGTGATGAACGTCGTGATCCATCGGATGAACATCGACCACATGGACCGCATCATCGGCATGGCCGACGCGCTCGGCGCCGAGTACCTGGAGCTGGCCAACAGCCAGTACTACTCCTGGGCGCAGCTGAATCGCGAGCACCTGCTGCCGACGCGCGAGCAGATCGAGCGCGCCGAGGCGGTCACCGCCCGCTGGCGCGAGAAGCTCGACGGACGCATGCGGGTCTTCTTCGTCGTGCCGGACTACCACGAGTCGCGGCCGAAGCGCTGCATGAACGGCTGGGGCAACGTCTTCCTGACCGTCACGCCGGACGGCACCGCCCTGCCCTGCCATACCGCGCGGATGCTGCCGGGCCTCGAGTTCCCGAACGTGCGCGAGATGAGCGTGCGCGACATCTGGTACGAATCCGAAGGCTTCAACCGCTACCGCGGCACCGGCTGGATGAAGGAGCCCTGCGCCTCCTGCGACGAGAAGGAAAAGGACCTCGGCGGCTGCCGCTGCCAGGCCTACATGCTGACCCAGGACCCGGCGGCAACCGATCCGGTGTGCTCGAAGAGCCCGCAGCACCACCTGGTCACCGACGCGGTGGCCAAGGCCGAGGCCAGCGGCGGTCGCAGCGAGCATCCGCTGATCTTCCGCGGACCGGCCGAGTCGCGCCGGCTGGCCGCCGAACTGAAGGACTGAGCGCCGCCGGCGGCGCGGGGCGCCGCACCCCGACGCGCTCTGATGTATAAGAGGGGCTGGCTCCGCACCCCGGAAAGACCATGCCCCGCGCCCTGCCCTGCCTGCTCACCGTCCTCCTCGCCGGACTGCCGGCGCTGGCCGCCGCCGAGACGATCGGCGACGTCACGACCGCCTGGAAGCTGATCGGCGCCAACCACAAGGTGGTGGTCGAGGCCTACGACGACCCGCGCGTCGGCGGCGTCACCTGCTACGTCTCGCGCGCCCGCACCGGCGGCCTGAAGGGCAGCTTCGGCATCGCCGAGGACAGGGCCGAGGCCTCCATCGCCTGCCGGCAGGTGGGACCGATCCAGGTGCGCCAGCCGCTGCCGAAGCAGGAGGAGGTCTTCTCCGAGCGCATGTCGATCCTGTTCAAGCGGCTGCAGGTGGTGCGCATGGTGGACCCGAAGCGCAACGTGC
Organism: Rhodocyclaceae bacterium; assembly: GCA_050305135.1. Classification (GTDB taxonomy): domain Bacteria; phylum Pseudomonadota; class Gammaproteobacteria; order Burkholderiales; family Rhodocyclaceae; genus Cognatazoarcus. Next base: position 17,009 of record JBNLET010000010.1, read on the forward strand.
TGGTCTATCTGACCTACTCGGACAAGCTGATCGACGGCAACCCCGAAAACAGCGTGACCGCGGTTGCGGTGGACCACGCCACGCCGATCCCGCTCGAACGCTGAGACGTGGCGACGGCGAACTTCGACGCCCACTGGCTGGCCGAGGCGGTGCGCCTGCGCGAGGCCCGCGACGGACGGCTCGACGACGCGGCACTGCTGCCGCTGCTGCAGCAGGCAGCCGATTTCGAGACCCGCGCGCTGGTGCGGGCCCAGGCCCTCGGCGAGCGCCTGGGCTGGCACGAGGCCCTCGCCCACTGGCATGGCGGCGCGCGCCTGAGCGCGCTGCTGCTGGCGGCGCTGGCCTGCAGCAGCGGCGCGCTGCTGGCGCTCGGCACGCTCGGCGACGGCAGCCGACCGGTCAACCTGATCTGGGCCCTGCTCGGCCTGCTCGGCCTGCACGGCGCCAGCCTGCTGCTGTGGCTGCTGGCGATGCTGCATCCGGGCAAGGAGGCCGGCGCCGCGCTGGGGCGGCTGTGGCTGCGCCTGCTGCGGCGCTTGCCGGCGGCGCGCGAAACGCCCGAACTCGGTCGCGCGCTGCCGCGGCTGCTGGCCCGTGACGGACTCGGCCGCTGGCTGTTCGGTGCCGTCAGCCACGGCCTATGGACGCTGCTGCTGGCGAGCGCGCTGCTGACGCTGCTGGCGTTGTTCTCGCTGCGCCGCTACGGCTTCGTCTGGGAGACCACGATCCTGTCGCCCGAGACGCTCTCCACCCTGCTCTCGGTCCTCGACGCGCTGCCCCGGCTGGTCGGCCTGGGCGCACCGGACGGCGCCACGCTGCTCGGCCCGCAGGACGACGCGCTGCGCGCTACCTGGGCGCGCTGGCTGATGGTCGCGCTGCTGTTGTACGGCCTGCTGCCGCGGCTGCTGCTGTGGGGCGGGTGCCGGTTCGCCTGGCAGCGGGCCGGCCGGGCGCTGCGGCTCGACATGCGCTTGCCGGACAACCTGCTGCTGCGCCGCCACCTGATGCCGGAGCACGGCGCCAGCCGCATCGCCGATCCGGCCCCCGCCCAGCTCGGCTCGGCCCATCTGCCTCGGCCGGCGATCGATGCGGCGGCCGGCGGCGCGCTGGTCGGCATCGAGCTGGGGCCGGACCTGGCCTGGCCGCCGCCGCTGGCGGCGCCGCTGAGGCTGATCGAGCGCATCGACGGCCGCGCCGACCGGCAGCGCACGCTCGAGCGGCTGGCCGCGGCGCCGCCGCGCCGGCTGCTGGTGGCCTTCGACGCGCGGCTCAGTCCGGACCGCGGCAGCTACGCGCTGCTGGCGCAGCTGGCCGCCCACGCCGGCAACACCGCCGCCTGGCTGGCCGGTGACGGCGAGCGGGACGCCGCCCGGCTGCGCCATTGGCGCGACGGTCTGGCGGAAGCTGGCCTGCCGGCCGAGCACGTCGTCAGCGAACGCGATGCGGCCATGCTGTGGCTGGAGCACGCCGATGACTGAGCTGCCCGCGCTGGCCGTGGTCGGCCACACCAATGCCGGCAAGACCTCGCTGCTGCGTACGCTGATCCGCGACGCCGGTTTCGGCGAGGTGTCGGACCGACCGGCGACGACGCGCCACGTCGAGGCGGTCGAGCTGATGGCCGGCGGCATGGCGGTGATGAAGCTGTTCGACACGCCAGGGCTGGAGGATCCGCTCGGCCTGGCCGACCTGATGGACGCGCTGGCCGGCGACGACCGGCCCGACGGACCCGAACTGGTGGCGCGCTTCCTGGCCAGCCCCGAAGCCGGCAAGCGCTTCGAGCAGGAGGCCAAGGTGCTGCGGCAGATGCAGGCCTCGGACGCGGCGCTGTACGTGATCGATGCGCGCGACCCGGTACTGGCCAAGTTCCGCGAGGAACTGGCGATCCTGGCGCGCTGCGCGCGGCCGCTGCTGCCGGTGCTGAACTTCGTCGCGCAACCCGGCCATCGCGCCGACGAATGGCGTGGCGTGCTGGCCCGGCTGGGCCTGCACGCGGTCGTCGCGTTCGACAGCGTGGCGCCGGAGCTGGATGGCGAGCGGCGCCTGTATGCGGCGCTGGCGACGCTGATCGAGGCCCATCGCGAGACGCTCGAGCGGCTGATCGAGGCGCGCGCCGAGGAGGCTGCCGAGCGACTGCAGGCGGGCCGCCGCGCGATCGCCGAGATGCTGCTGGACGTCGCCGCGCTGCGCCGCACGCTGGTGGACGAAGCGCAGGCGGAAGCCACGCTGCAGGCCTTGCGCGGCCAGGTGCGGCAGCGCGAGCGGCGCTGCGTGGAAGACCTGCTGGCGCTGTACGGCTTTCGCCGCGGCGATGCACCGGAGGAGGAGCTGCCGCTGCTGGCCGGGCGCTGGGAGGACGACTTGTTCAGCGCGCAGGCGCTGCGCGAGGCGGGCCTGCGGCTGGGCACCGGTGCGGCCACCGGCGCGGCCGCCGGCATGGGCATCGACCTGGTCACCGGCGGGCTGACGCTGGGCGCGGCGGCCGCGCTCGGTGCGCTGGCCGGCGGCCTGTGGCAGACCGTCAGCCACTACGGCGAACGGCTCGGCGGCCGGCTGCGCGGCTACCGCGAACTGAGCGTGGACGACGCCATCCTGCGCCTGCTGGCGCTGCGCGGCCAGCGCCTGCTGCAGGCGCTGGAGCGGCGCGGCCACGCCGCGATGGGGCGGCTGGCCCTGCCGCCGGTGGACGAATCGGCCTGGCGCGAGGGTTCGCTGCCCGGCGCGCTGGCCGAGGCCCGCATCCGCCCCGCGTGGAGCACGCTGAGCGAGGCCTTCGAACCCGACGAGGCGCGCGCCGCCGCGCTCGCCGAACTGAGTCAATCCGTGCAGGCCATCGAACGCCTGCCTTCAGGGGAGTAAGCAGATGGGATTTGCAGCCGACTATCTCGAACAACTCGAACGGGTCGCGGCCCGCACGCCGCCGCCGCCGGTCAAGGCCCTGCATCTGCCGCCGCTCAGCGACGAATCGCGCAAATGGGGCGAGTTCTGCGCGCTGGAACTGGCCGACGGCTCGCTCGGCCTGTCCTACGTGATGCTCGACGACACGCTGGCGCGGCTGATCGAGGGCCGCAGCGCGCTCGGCATCGAGGGCGGCGACGCGCTGGCCCTGGCGCGCGACTACGCCGACGGCCGGGACAGCCTGCGCCGCACGCTGGGCTTCGCGGCGGCCAATGCGATCACCTGCCACCTGTTCGACCGCAGCGGCTACGCGCCGCCGGACAGCCACGACTCGATCGGCGGCCTGGCGCCGGGACCGGGCGACCATGTCGGCATGATCGGCTATTTCGCCCCGATCGCGGGCCGGATCGTAGCCAGCGGCGCGCGGCTGACGGTGGCCGAACTGCGCGCGGACCTGGCCGGACATCAGGAAGGCTTCGAGATCACGCTCGACGCCGGCCGGCTCGCCGAGTGCAACAAGGTGCTGTCCACCTCGACGATCCTGCTCAACGACACGCTCGACACGATGCTCGGTCTGTGCGCCGGTGCATCCCGCTTCGCGATGATCGGCCCGAGCGCCGGCTGCCTGCCGGACGCCTTGTTCGCGCGCGGCGTGACCAGCCTCGGCGGCACCTGGATCGAAGACCGGGAAGGTTTCCTGGCCACGCTGCCGAGCGGCGAGTCCTGGAGCGGCTGCGCGCGCAAGACAGCGCTGGCGACGGCCGACTACCCGGGACTGGACGCCCTGCTGCAACGCCTCGATTGAGCGGCGCCCGCCTCGCAGGTGCATGACGGGAAATGCTTCCTAAAGGACCTGCCGGCCCCGGTCGTTGCGTGGGGCATGGGCGCGTGACCGGCACAGTCGGGCCGCAGAGCGCCGCTCACCGACCGACAGGGTGGCGCAGGCCACCCGGGGGCCATGCCGTGGACGACTTAGGCGGCGCTGCGCAACGCGCTTCCAGATGACCGGATCGATGCAATCACAGCAGACCGAGGCACTCCCGCTGCGGCCTCGTTCGTGGCTGCGGGACGTGCTGCTGCTGGCGCTCGCCTATGCACTGCTCGGCGCCGCCAGCCGGGAACTGACGCTGGCCGGCTACGCCGCGGCGGTCTGGCCGCCGGCCGGTGTCGCCTTCGGTGCGCTGCTGCTGTGGGGGCAGCGCTGCTGGCCGGGCATCTGGCTGGGCGGGTTCTGCCTCGCGCTGACCGTCACGACGCAAAGGGGGCTCACGCTGGACGGCAGCGTCCCATGGCTGTGCTCGGCCAGCATCGCCCTCGGCGCCTCGGCCCACGCGCTGCTGGCGACGGCATTGACCCGCCAGGCATTCGCGCGCGATCCCGACCTGCTGCAGGCGGGCACGGCCCTCAGGCTGCTGCTGCTCGGCGGACCGTGCGCCGCCCTGCTCGGCGCCGGCTGGGCCACGGCCTCGCTGCTGGCCGCGGGCGTGCTGGCGCCGGCCGACGGCCTGCCCGAACTGCTGACCTGGTGGATCGGCGATTCGCTCGGCGTGCTGATCTTCACGCCGCTGTTCCTGGTGTTCTCGCTGCGAAGCCGGAGCGCCTGGCAACGCCGCGGAGGAGCGGTGGCGATCCCGCTGCTGCTGGCCTTCGCCGCCGTGACGGCAGTCTTCGTGTTGGCCGAGAAGCAGGATCGGCAGCGCATCGCGAGCGAATTCGAGCGTCAGGTGGACGACGTGGACGCGCGCATCGTCGGCCAGTTGAACCGCTACGCCGACGCGGTGGCGGCCACCGGCGCCTTCATCGGCGCCAGCCAGAGCGTCACGCGCGACGAGTTCGCCGCCTTTGCGCTGCCGCTGATCGAGCGGCTGCCGGGTCTGCAGGCGCTGTCCTGGAACCCCTTGCTCGACGACGCCGAGCGGACGGCCTTCGAGCGGCAGGCAGCGCAGCTGGGCCACCCGGACTACCGCATCCGCTCCTGGTCCGATGCGGCAGGCTGGTCCGAGCGCGAGCAGCGGTCCGAGTACGTCGCGGTACTGCACATCGAGCCGATGCGGGACAACGCCTCCGCGCTCGGCGTCAATCTGCTGTCGCAGCCCGACCGGCGGCGCAGCGTCGAGCGGGCCCGTGCCACCGGCCGCCCGACCGCGACCGGGCGCATCGCGCTGGTGCAGGACGGCGGCCAACATGCCGGCGCGCTGCTGGTGCACCCGGTGCTGCGCGACGAGCGCTTCAGCGGCGTGGCCGTGGGCGTGTTCCGCCCGCCGGAAATGCTCGCGCCGGCGCTGTCGGGCAGCGGCATGCGCTGGGGCCGAATCCATCTCGACGACCGCGACGCCGAGGGCGGGACTTCGCGGCTGGCCGAGTTCCGGCTCGATGGCGCGGCGCAGCCGACACTGCTCGACGGCAGCACGGACGCGCAGCACACGCCAGCTCACCGGCTGGAGCGCTGCCTCGAGTTCGGCGCTCGAGACTGGTGCCTGGTGTTCGAGTCCGAGCCGCAGTTCGTCGTGGCGCACCGCTCCTGGCTGACTTGGGCGGTGCTGTCGTCGGGATTGCTGTTCTGCGGCATGCTGGGCCTGTTCCTGCTGATCCTGAGCGCCCGTGCCGAGCAGGAGGCCCGACGCCATGGCTTGGTGGCCGCGGCCAATGCCGCGCTGACCAGCGAGATGCGGCAGCGCCGACTGGCCGAAGGCGCGCTGGCGCAGGAGAAGGAGCGGGCCGAGGTGACGCTGCACTCGATCGGCGAGGGTGTCATCACGACCGACGTGGAGGGGCGGATCGAGTACCTCAATCCGGTCGCGGAACGGATCCTCGAGTGGTCCAGCGCCGAGGCGGCCGGACGCCAGCTGGACCAGGTCCTGAGCCTGGTGCACGAGGAGAGCGGGGAGGCGCTGGAAGATCCGCTCAGGCGCTGTCTCGAACTGCGCCGTACCGTCATGCTCGAAGCCGACGCGCTGCTGATCTCGCGCAGCGGGCGCAGTTATGCGATCCAGGACTCGGCCTCGCCGATCGTCACCGCCGCCGGCCGGCTGCTCGGCGCCGTGATGGTCTTCAACGACGTCACCGAGACCCGCCGGCTGGCCCGCGAAGCTCGCCATCTTGCGATGCACGATCCGCTGACCGGGCTGCTCAACCGGCGCGAGTTCGAATCCCGCCTCGAGCGCGCAATGCTGAGCCAGCAACAGTCCGGCACCCGCCACGCGCTGTGCTTCATCGATCTCGACCGCTTCAAGGCGGTCAACGACGCGGCCGGGCACCGGGCGGGCGACGAGTTGCTGCGCCAGATCACCCGGCTGCTGGCGCGGCGCATCCGCGAACGGGACACGCTGGCGCGGCTGGGCGGCGACGAGTTCGCGCTGCTGCTGGACAACTGCCCGCTGGACAAGGCCTGCGAGATCGCCGACGGCCTGATCGACACGGTTGGACGACTGCGCTTCGTCTGGGAAGGCCGCCACTACCAGATCGGTGCCAGCGTCGGCATCGTGGCGATGAGCGGCCAGTGCGACGTCGAGCATCTGCTGGCGCAGGCCGACGCAGCCTGCTACGCCGCCAAGGACAGCGGCCGCAACCGCGTGCATGTCTTCGGGACGGCCGACGACGGCGAGCAGCAGGAGGCAGGCGAGATGCTGCAGGCGGCCGACATCCGCCGTGCGGTCGAAGGCGGCCGGCTGTGCCTGCACGGCCAGCCGGTGGTGGCGCTGCAGGAGGCCGGCATGCGCCCGCTGCAGGTCGAGGTGCTGGTGCGGCTGCGCAGCAGTTCGGGCCGGCTGCTGATGCCGGCCAGCTTCATGCCCACCGCGGAACGCTTCCGCCTGATGGGCAGCGTGGACCACTGGGTCATCGGCAGCGCCTTCGAACGGCTCGACGAACTCGGCGCGGGCCGGCCCGGCTGCCAGATCTCGATCAACCTGTCCGCGGTGACGCTGGGCGACGAGGGCCTGGGAGACGCACTGGAAAGGCTGATGGATCGCCACGCGGTCGCCGCGGAGCGGATCTGCTTCGAGCTGCCCGAATCGGCCGTGGTCTGCAACGTACCGAAGGTGGCTGCCCTGCTCGATCGGCTGCATCCGCTCGGCTTCCGCTTCACGCTGGACGAATTCGGCGCCGGCCTGTCTTCCCTCGCCAGCCTGAGTCCGCTCGCCTTCGACTACTACAAGGTCGCCGGCCAGTTGTGCGCGGCGGTCTGCAACGGACCGCGCGAGCGTGCCATGCTCGAATCGCTGCACGAGCTGGCACGGCGGCTGGGCGCGAAATCGATCGCCTCGCGGATCGAATCCGACACCGCGCTGGCCATGTTGCGCCAGATCGGCTTCGATCTGGCGCAGGGCAATGCGATCGCCCGGCCGCGTCCGATCCTGAGCCGCGTCGCCGAAGACTGAAGCGGCAAATGAAAAGGGCCGGCTCACGCCGGCCCTGGGTTCCAGCGGCGGGACCGCTCAACCCATGTGGTTACCGCCGTTCAGCGAGAAGTCTGCTCCGGTCGCGAAGCCCGCCTCGTCCGATGCCAGCCAAGCCACCATGGACGCGATCTCTTCCGGTTCGCCGAGCCGCTTGACCGGGATCGTGCTGACGATCTTGGCCAGCACGTCCTCGCGAATCGCGCGCACCATATCGGTCCCGATGTAGCCGGGCGACACGGTGTTTACGGTCACGCCCTTGCCGGCCACTTCCTGTGCCAGCGCCATCGTGAAGCCGTGCATGCCGGCCTTGGCGGTGGAATAGTTGGTCTGCCCGAACTGGCCCTTCTGGCCGTTCATCGACGAGATGTTGATAACGCGCCCCCAGCCCCGATCGGCCATGCCGTCGATGACCTGCTTGGTGACGTAGAACAGCGAGTTCAGGTTGGTGTCGATGACCGCGTGCCAGTTCTCGGGCGTCATCTTGCGAAACTGGCCATCCTTGGTAATGCCGGCATTGTTGACCAGCACGTCGATCTCGCCGACCTCGGCCTTGACCTTGTCGAACGCCGCCTTGGTGCTCTCCCAATTCGAAACGTTGCCTTCGGAGGCGACGAACTCGAAGCCCAGTTCCTTCTGTTGCGCGAGCCAGCTGTCCTTGCGCTGCGAATTGGGGCCGCAGCCCGCCACCACCTTGAAACCGTTCTTGGCCAGGCGCTGGCAAATGGCGGTACCGATACCGCCCATGCCGCCCGTGACGTAGGCAATCTTGTTGCTCATGATTCTCCCTCTTTGTCTATTGAAACGGCGCACGCTCCCTGGCGGGCAGGTCGTATCCCTCCCGGACCGACTGTTCGCCCGTGCAAACGGTGCCGCGGACCACTATAACCAGTGTCGGTGAGGCTGCCAACAAGGCCTCCGGCACCGACCACCGGTGCTCCGAAAGCGCCGTCGCGGCGACCATCGTTGCCGCGTCGCGCGGCACGCCGGGGCGGTAGACGGAAAAACGCCCCCACCGGACCGGCCGGCGGGGGCGTTGTGCTCGGGGCTGGAGGTGCTTAGGCGGCTTTCTTGGCAGCCTTGCCGACGGCCTTGACGGCAGCACCGGTCGTGCTGGTCACGTTGGCTTCGGCGATTTCCACGACCTTCTTGGTGGCCTTGGCGACGTTGTCGTAGGTGGCGTTGGCGGCGGCGATGGCCGACTTGACGGCAGCCACGGCGACGTCGGAACCGGCCGGAGCCGACTTGGACAGCTCGTCCAGCGCGATCGTGACCGACTTGTTCAGTTCGGCGACCTGGCCTTCGACGATCTTGCTCAGCTCTTCACCGCAATCCACGGCGATGCCGTAGGCGCTGCGGAAGTAGCCCACCGAGCTGGCCAGCGTCGGCTCAGCCAGACCGGACAGCACGGCCACGAGGGCTTTCGGGTCCTTGACGGCCAGCAGGGCTTCGGCGTTGGCCTGCGCATCGGTCATCGCGGCGCGAGCGGTGTTAAGATTGAGGGCCACCAGGCGCTCGACGGTGGACAGGCCCAGCGAGGCAACGCTGGCGCAGGTCTCGAGGGAAGCCTTGTTGGCGGCGACGATTTTCTCGGGCGTGACGTTCATGATGATCTCCTGAATGCTTGGTCGGTAGGGGTGATTCAATTTCGGTTGCAGTGGTCGGGGAATCCGTTTGCTGCACTGCACAATTCCAGTTTGCCCAAGGCGCAACAGGCTGTCAAGCACTTTTTGTGCGTCGCACAAAAATAGTTCGCTCAGCCCTCCCCGGCGGCCCGCAACTTATTGATGGCCAGCGCCGCGGCAGCGGTCCGGGTCTCGACGCCGAGCTTATCGAACACGTGCTCCAGATGCTTGTGCACGGTGCGCGGGCTGGTGCCGAGGATGTCGCCGATGTCGCGGTTGGTCTTGCCGCGGCTGACCCAGTAGAGGACCTCGCCCTCGCGGCCGGTGAGCTGGAAGGCGGCGGTCATGGCTTCGATCGCGGCGGCGTCGGAATCCTCGCGCAGGGCCAGCAGCCATTCCTCGCGGGCGCCGCGCGAATGCAATGCACAGACCAGGCGGGTGCCGTCACCGGCCAGCGACAGGGGCAGCGGGTCGCGCCCTTCGGCGCGCTCACGGCTCGCACCGGCGAGCCA
>JBNLET010000011.1:0-31976 GCA_050305135.1 Rhodocyclaceae bacterium
GAGCCCGGCAGTGAAGGCGTGCCGTGGTTCTTTCTGGCGATGGGCGGCGTCTTTGCGTCGTTCGGCCTGTTGCTGGCGCGATATCTGCCGCGAATGATCTCGCGGGCAGGCGATCGAAGCGCCGCGAAGGCGCAGCCGGGCAAACCATAGGTCGGGACTGGGCATGGCGATGCCGAACATGCGCTCGACCGCCAATATCGGGGCGCGTCGAGCCCTGCCGGCTACAATCGGTCCGACATGATTTCCTCGGCCTTGTCTGCATGGCTGAACCGACCACCGCGCCGCGCGCGCGGTGCCTTTGCCTCGACATTGAAACGGCTCGCCACGACCGGCTGGTGCTGCGCGAGCTCGGTGTCTTTCGGCCCGATCTCGACACGCGCCTGAGGCTTCCGGGCAAGGCGCGGGACTTGGTCCGCAGGCTCGATGCGCTGACCGAGGGCGCTGCTTTCGTGCTCGGGCACAACGTGATTGCGTTCGACCAGCCGGCGCTTGCCGCATTGCATCCGGAGCTGGCGCTGCATCGCCTTCCGCTCATCGACACGCTCGAACTCTCGCCGGTCGCATTTCCGCAAAACCCCTATCACCGGCTGGTCAAGGACTACAAGCTGTGCACGACCACGCGCAACGATCCGGTGCGCGATGCCGAGCTGGCCTACGTCCTGTTTACCGACCAGAACCAGGCGCTGCAGCTGCGCGTGGCCGAACATCCGGACGAGGCTCTTTGCCTGCATTTCCTGCTCGCTCCCGAGAACGGCAAGGGCGTGGCCAACTTGTTCGCGACCTTGCGAAGAGCATTGAGGCCCTCGCTTGCCGACGCGGTGGCGGCCTGGCAGCGCGCAACGGCCGGCAAGGTCTGCGTGACGGGGCTGCGCTGGGTGCTCGATCAATGCCTGCCCGATCCTCTGTGGCACAAGCCGTTGGCCTACGTGCTCGCATGGTTGCGGGTTGCAGGCGGCAACTCTGTCCTGCCGCCGTGGGTGAGCTCGACCTTCCCGAAAACCCGGCAAGCCATCGCGGCGCTGCGCGATGTGCCGTGCGCCGATCCGGCCTGCGACTGGTGCAGGGAACAGCATGACCTCGAGGCGCTGCTGCCGCGCTACTTCCCCGGCATCTCGCGGTTTCGCGACACGCCGGCAACGGCCGACGGTCGTTCCTTGCAACGGGCCATCGTCGAGAACGGCTTTGCCGGGCGCCCGAGCCTGGCGATCCTTCCGACCGGGGGCGGCAAATCGCTGTGCTTCCAGCTCCCGGCGCTGGCACGCTTCTACCGCAACGGCAGCCTGACCGTGGTGATCTCGCCGCTGCAGTCGCTGATGAAGGACCAGGTGGACAATCTCGAGGCGCGCGGCATCACCTGCGCCGGCTATCTCAACAGCCTGCTCAATCCGATGGAGCGGCGCGTGATGCTTGACAAGATCCGCCTGGGCGACCTCGGCCTGGTCTTCGTCGCGCCGGAGCAGTTCCGCAGTACCGCGTTCGCCAATGCGCTGATGCACCGGGAGATCGGTGCCTGGGTGTTCGACGAGGCGCATTGCCTGTCGAAATGGGGGCATGACTTTCGTCCCGACTATCTCTACGTGTCGCGCTTCATCAAGGCCCGCCAGAAGGACAAGCCTTCGCCGGTCTTCGGTTTTACGGCCACCGCGAAGCCGGACGTGATCGATGACATCGGCGCGCACTTCGAGAAGCGACTGGGTGTTTCGCTCGAGCGGCTGGAGGGCGGCGTGAGCCGCGACAACCTCAGCTACGAGGTCCGCGCGGTGCCCGCCCAGGCAAAGTACGCCGAGGTGCTCCACTTGCTGCGGGATGCGCTGGCGGAGGAGGAGGGCGGCGCGATCGTCTTCTGTGCCCGGCAGAAGACGGTGGAGGAAGTCGCTTCGTTTCTGAAGGAGGCCGGCCTCGATTGCGGCTACTTCCACGGCGGCATGCTGCCCGCCGACAAGCGCGCGGTGCAGGAAGCGTTTCTCGCCGGCACGCTGCGCGTGATCGCCGCGACCAACGCCTTCGGCATGGGCGTCGACAAGCCCGACGTGCGGCTGGTGATTCACCTCGACACGCCCGGCTCGCTGGAAAACTATCTGCAGGAGGCCGGTCGGGCAGGGCGCGACCAGGCGCCGGCCCGCTGCATGCTGCTTTTCGATGATGCGGACCTGGACGTGCAGTTCCGCCTGCTGAGAAATTCCCGGCTGACGCAGCATGACATCCTGTCGATCCTGAAGGCCTTGCGCTCGATCGAACGCAAGGATCGCAGCGAGGGTGAAGTCGTCGTCACGAGCGGCGAGATCCTTCTGCAGATTCCGGATCAACACCGCATCGATCCGGATGCCAGCGACGCCGACACCAAGGTGCGCATCGCCGTGGCCTGGCTCGAGGAAGCCCGCCTGCTCGAACGCCGCGAGAACCATACGCGGGTCTTCCCGGGCAGTCTGCTGGTCACCAATGAGGCCGAGGCACGCGCTATCCTGCACAAGAAGATCGGCAAAGACACCGACATCGAGCCCTACCTCCGGATCCTCTCGGTCCTGATCCAGGCCGAGGACGACGAGGGGCTGTCGACCGACGAGCTGATGCTCGCAACGGGCCAGGATTCGCGCACCGTGCAGAACATGCTGCGCGAGCTCGACCGCTGGAAGCTGTTGTCGAACGACACCGAAATCGGCGTCACCCTGTATCGGGAACCCGACACGGCCGAGCGGCTGAAGGACCTGGCGCGCATCGAGGACGCCTTGCTCGCGAGCCTGCGCGAGGCGGCACCCGATGCGGATCGGGAGGATTGGCAGGTCCTGAACGTGCGGCGCCTGTGCGATACGCTGCGGCGCGATACGCAGCTGGACTTCGATCCGGACAGGCTCACCCGCCTTTTGAAGTCCTTCGCCGAGCCGTTCGGGCAGGGCGTCGCCCACCGGGCCTTCTTCGCGCTGCGCCCGATGGGCATCGACAGCCGCTATCTGAAGCTGCTGCGCAGCTGGAACGACATCGAGAGGATCCGCGAGCGGCGCATGCGCCTGTGCCACGCGCTGGTGCATGAGTTCCTGCGCCGGCGGCAGGGCAATACGCTGTTGGTGAGCTGCAAGCAGGGCGAACTCGAGGCGGCCCTGCAGGCCGACACCACGCTGGCCGATCTCGAGATCGACAAGTGGGATGTCGCGCTGTCCGCGGCGCTGCTCTATCTGGACGCCAACGAAGTGCTTCATCTGGCGCGCGGCAAGGCGGTGTTTCGCGCGGCGATGACGATCGAACTGAATGCCGAGGCGCGGCGGCGACAGTTCAAGAAGTCCGACTACGCCGAGCTCGCGCTGCACTACCAGGACAAGATCGTCCAGGTGCATGTGATGGCCGAGTACGCCAAGCTTTCAATCCAAAAAGTGCAGGCGGCCATGGCCTTCATCGTCGATTACTTCAGCATGGAGCGCGCCGGGTTCGTTCGCCGCTACTTTGCCGGGCGCAAGGACGTGCTCGAAATGGCGACCACCGAACAGGCCCACCGCCGCATCCTGACCGGTCTGGCCAACCCCGACCAGCAGGCCATCGTCGCCGCGCCGCTCGAGGGCAACCAGCTGGTGCTGGCCGGTCCGGGCGCCGGCAAGACCCGCGTGATCGTGCATCGCGTTGCCTGGCTGCTGCGCGAATGCATGGTGCTGCCCGAACAGATCATGGTGCTCGCCTACAACCGCTCGGCGGCGAACGAGATCCGGCGCCGGTTGTGGGCGCTGGTAGGCGCCGACGCGGGCGGGGTGGTGGTGCAGACGCTGCACGGGCTGGCGATGCGCCTGACGGGGACCAGCTACGCGGTCGCCCTCGAGCGCGGCGAAGCGGTGGATTTCGACGAGGTGATCCGGCAAGGCACGCGGCGACTGCGCGCGGCCGAATACGAGCAGGGCGACGGCGTGGGGCCGTCGGTGCTGCGCGACCGCCTGCTCGCCGGCCTGCGCTTCCTGTTGGTCGATGAGTACCAGGACGTCAACGGCGATCACTACGAGCTGATCAGCGCCGTGGCCGGGCGCACCATCGAGACCGAGGAGGATCGCGTCTCGCTGATGGTGGTCGGCGACGACGACCAGAACATCTATGCCTTCGACGGAGCGAGCGTGCGCTACATCCGGCGGTTCGAAGCGGACTACGCGGCGCGCCGCTACACCTTGATCGAAAACTATCGCTCGACGGCCCACATCATCGACTGCGCCAACCGGGTCATCGCCCAGGTGCGCGAGCGGATGAAGGCGGGGCAGGAGATCCGCGTCGACCACGCCCGCCGCGACTGGCCCGAGGGCGGCGATCTCGCCGCGCGCGACGGGTTGGCGCATGGTCGCGTGCACGTGCTGGAGGTGCCCCGCTGCCCGCACGCGGAGGTACAGATCGCATTCGCCGAGCTGCAGCGCCTGCATGCTCTCGAGGCCGGCAACGAGGCAGGCCGGTGGGGCGGATTTGCGGTCATCGCCCGGCGCTGGGAAGACCTCGAACCGATGGCCGGCTTGTGCCGGCAGCGGGGCGTTCCGGTCCGGCTGCTGCGCGACGGGAGCCAGGCCAACCTGCACGCGACTCGCGAAGGCCATGCCTTGCTCGAGCAGTTGCGGGGCGCGCACCGGCGAGCGGGGGGACGCCGCGTGTTGTTGAGGTCCGGCGTGCTCGCGCGCTGGTTCCGTCGTCGATTCGCGTTGCAGGTCGGTGGCTTGATCGAGCATCCATGCCGTGCCGCGCTGGCGCAGTTCATCGCGGAGACGGAGTCAGCAGCGCCCGGCTGCGAGTTGGTGGTCGACGACCTCGTCGAATCCCTCTACGAGTTCGGGTCGATTGGCAAGCCGGGTGGCGATGCCGGCCCGAATGCCCCGATGGTCCTGATGACGGCCCACCGCGCCAAGGGGCTGGAATTCGATCATGTGCTGATCCTCGACGGGGGCGGCTGGCAGGGGCAAGGGGAAGACGAAAGGCGGCTCTTCTACGTCGCCATGACGCGGGCCCGCAGCTCGCTGACGATGTGCGAGGCCGTCGGCGGCCGGCATCCCTTCGTGCCGGACGCGGAAGCTTTGGTATTGCGTTCGCGCCCGGACACGCCAGCCCCCGAGCCCGGGCTCTCGCATCGCACCTGGTCCGCCGATCCGGAAAAAATCGTCTTGTCCTGGCCGGGCTACTTCGCGCCCTCGGCGCCGATTCATCGAGCGCTGGCCGCGCTCGACGTGGGAAGCCCGCTCGTCCTGCGCCGGCGCCTGGATGGCAGCCAGGGATGGGAGGTCGCCGATACGTGCGGCACCGCGATTACCCGCATGTCGTCGAAGTTCCAGCCCCCCGAAGGCGAAATCGTCGGCGTGCGCGCGGCTTTGATTCTGGTCCGCTGCGCGAGGGCGAACGAACATCAGGGCTTGCGCAGCACGTCTTGGGAGCTGGTGCTGCCGGAGATCGAATACGTTCCTGAATGACGGAGCTCGTCGGCCTTTTGCCGCCGGCCGTGATGGCGCGTATGCCGGAACCGCTTGGGCATTCCGCGCCACGTTCCCGGTCCGATGCTCGTCCTTGCCTGCCGCGTGCGGGGGAGCGCTTCGGCGGTCGAAGGGCGGGCCACGCAGTCCAGGGCGCGCGATCCGCGGCTGCCCGTACAATGCCGCCCCGTGTTCTTCCTGAGCCTCGTTCATGCATCTGCATCTTTCCATTTCGTCGCTCGGCGCGCTGATCGCCGGCCTGCTGATTCTGCTCTCGCCGAAGCTGTTCCGGCTGGTGGTGGGGGTGTATCTGGTCTTGCTCGGCCTGATCGGGCTGCTCGGCCTCGGGCAGATGCGGATCCTCTGACGCGAAGGCCGCCACGGGCGGCGAGCCCGGGTCGGGAACCGAGCCCGCCGGCGGCGTGAACTTCGTCATTCCATCGGAATCGAAGCTCGGTGACCGGCAGCTGCCGCAGCCCTGGATCGGCGACTGCCGTCAGGCAGGCCGGGATGTCGTCGCGCCCGGTTCGCTCACCGGATCCGCCCACTGCTGCCGGCGGCGTGCGGAGATGCCAGGGGCACACGGCAAGGGTGAAACCATGTACAAGCTGATGATCGCAGTCGTTTCGGTGCTGATCGCACTGAGCAGCGGATGCGCCACGCCCGGCACGAGCGGCAGCTCGTCGTCCGGCCATACCTATGGCTCCGGCGGAGGCAGCGGCGGCGGCTACTGAGCCGCGCTGCCGCGGGCGGGCCGGGCCCGCCCCGCGGGCGTTCGTGTCGGCGGAGCCGGCTGCCCAGTTGCTCATCGGCTGGATGGGCGAGCCGGAGGGCAGAAGGGATTGTCGCGATCGAAACGGAGCGCGAGTGCGGCCGGCTGCTGCTATGATCGCCGCATCATCGTAGGCACGCCCGCCGCGGACCGGGTTTGCGTCCGGGCGGGCCCCCAGCAGGAGCTGCGAGATGTACGAACACCTGGATACCGGCACGGGCGCCGACCTGCTCTCGTTCGAGAAGTACCTCGACGCCACCCTCGGCGGCGAGCGCCTGACCCGCGTCGCCACGGCCGACGAGCAGTGGGTGGTCAGCGACTGGGACGGCGAGACCTACTTCGTCCGCTTCGACAAGAACTTCTCGAAGAAGCACCTGGCCACGTTCTCGAAGGACCGCAAGCGTACCGAGGAGGCGGCCTATTACGCCTGGCTCAATTCCGGCAAGTCGGCCGATGCCGGCAAGAATTGGGAAAAGGCCGAGCACCAGTTGCTGACCGAGAAGATGACGGGCACCGCCGACGCCCGCGCGGTAGCCGGCATGTGCAAGTGCGGCCACCGCTACAACCGCCACCCCGGCGGCGGTGCCTGCACCCAGCACGGCTGCACTTGCCCGAAGTTCGTCACGCCGTTTGCCGACGCGCGTATCACGGCCGGCAAGCCGACCGACAATCCGCTGGCCGGCGTGCAGACCCAGCGCACCACCTTCATCGTGCTGAACTGGGTGCCGCGCGATGCCTTCGAGTCGGTCGTCGTGCAGTCGATCCAGGCCCACGAAAAGCCCACCGGCTGGAAGCGCGGCGACGCGCTGGCCAAGGCCGTCGGCGACGAAGTGGTGCTGAAATGGGACTTCGGCCCGCAGCGCGTCGGTGCGGTGATCCAGGCCCACGTCGGCACGCCGCCGTCCGGCTGGGGCCGCAAGCAGGGCTGCTACGTCAAGGCCAAGAAGACCGCTACCGACTGGGGCAAGCAGACCTGGATGATCTTCCACATGGAGAGCGCGCCGCCGCACGCGGCGTTCTGAGCCGGTCCGGCCCGGCGCCAGCTCCTGCAGCGCCGCTGCAGGAGCTCACCGGCCCGCCTACCGGCAGCTGAAGCTGTCGGCCACCTCCGGATCGCCACTGCCGTCGTAGCGTGCCACCTTCGGGTAGGGGCAGAGCGGCCGGCTGCGGTCGGCGGCCCAGTCCGCCGGCAAGTCCTCGTTCTCGACCGCGGCGTTGCCGCTGCCGCGCACCGTCGCGACGATGCGCTCCGGCGCGACCCCCTGTTCGACCCAGTTCACCAGCGCGCTGAGGGCGTCGAACTGGTCGGTCGCGGGGCCGCTGTCGCAATGGTTCATGCCGGGTACGCGGAAGAAGCGGGCGAAGTCCGAGGCGTCGCCGCCGTTGGCCGCGGCTAGGCCCTCGTACCAGGCGGTGGTGTCGTCGACCGAAAAGATCGCATCGCTGACGCCGTGATAGACGATCATCTTCGCGCCGCGGTTCTTCAGCGCGGACAGCTCGGTGGGATTGGGCGGGCGCATGAAGTCGAGGCTGGACTCGGTGTAGGTTGCGTCGCTGGCGCCGATCTCGGCCACCAGCGTGTCGATGTCGGCGTTCAACGCGAAGTCCGGCCCGGAGAAGGTGGCGGGGTCCGCCGGCGGCACCTTGAAGATGAAGCCGACCGCGCCGGAATCGAGGTTGATCGGCGCGAAGAACTCCCAGAACGCCACGTTGCTGGAGCCGAAGCCGCTGTCGAACGGAAAGCCCGCGTAGAACGGGCTGCCGTCGCTGGTGGTGGCGCCGCGGAAGATGTCGGCCACGACCGACTTCTGACCGCTCGTCAGGCAGCTGCCGTCGCGCGCGCCGGAGCAGGTCGGCACGTCGCGCTCGAGGTCGAACTCGGCCTGGCAGGCGCCGGTGTCCTGCACCATGCCGTCCGACAGGCCGTCCAGCGCGTCGCAGCGGGCGAGCACCGCGTTGGAGATCAGCGTGCGTTCTTCGCCGGTCAGCGCGCTGTTCAGGTCGGCCGGGTCGGTGGCGACCGTGGCGTAGCGCTGGGCACCGTAGATGTTGGCGAGCGCCGCTTTCGGCAGGTTGAAACCGGGCGCGCCGAGCAGGTAGCCGTCGTACTGGTCGGCATAGCGTGCGGCGGCGACCAGGGTATGGCGGCCGCCGTTCGAGCAGCCGCCGATGTAGGAGCGGTCCGGCGCCTTGCCGTAGGCGAGCCGGATGGCCTCCTTCGCCATCGGCGTCA
This sequence comes from Rhodocyclaceae bacterium, assembly GCA_050305135.1. GTDB lineage: Bacteria > Pseudomonadota > Gammaproteobacteria > Burkholderiales > Rhodocyclaceae > Cognatazoarcus. The sequence goes on from JBNLET010000011.1 coordinate 8,420, forward strand.
GCTTGCCGACCGCCTGGTAGCCGTAGTCGAGCCTGGCCTGCGGATCGAGGCCGAACAGCGGGCCGCGGCTGATGCTGTGGCCGGCGTCGGAACTCAGCACCGCGAAGCCCTGGTCCAGCGCGCCGGTTACCTGGGCGTCGCCGGTCGTGCCGGTGGCGGTGCGCACGATGCCGTCGATGCCGCCGTTGGCCTGGTAGTAGAAGCGCCCGTTCCAGGCCTTCGGCAGCCGCATCTCGAAGCCGATCGCGTAGCTCTGGCCGTCGACCGGGCTGACCCGGTCGAACATCGTGCCGCTGACGAGGCAGTGCTCGGGCACGGCTTTTCCGCCCACCGTCAGGCTACCCGCCGCTTCGGTGCTGGCGCCGGTGATGGTGGTGTCGGCGAGGCCGGCCAGCGCGTTGGCCAGCTCGGCGCAATCGCCGCCGAAATCCACCGCGCTGGCGGCACTCAGTTGGGGCAGGGGGGCGGCGGACGAAGTTTCGCTCGTGTCGGTGCCGCTGCCGCCACAGGCCGCGAGCGTCAGCGCCGTGAGCGCGATGATCGATGGCCGTGCTGCGGTAGGGCCGAAGTGCTGGGTCACGTATTGTCTCCTGCTGCCGATCGGGTCGGCATTTCGTGTAGTTGAGTCGGGCGCCGGCCACGCTCGCGGCCGATTGCGATGGCCTGCCTGCGAGGTTCGGCGGGCTGACGGGGCGATCCGGCTCGCCACCTGGGCCTGTCCGGCGCCGGCGGCACGGTTCGGCGCCTCTTCTTGTTGCGAGCATGATGTGCCCGATGCTCAAATCAAGACAGTGAATGGATCAAATACTGGATATCAGCCATATGGATATCAGGCGGGTGGATCTGAACCTGCTGGTCGCCTTCGATGCGCTGTTGCGATGCCGCAACGTCAGTCGCGCGGCCGAGGCCCTCGGCGTCAGCCAGCCGGCCATGAGCTTTGCGCTGGGCAAGCTGCGCAAGGTCTTCGACGACCGCTTGTTCGTCCGCACCGGGCGCGGCATCCGGCCCACGCCAAGGGCCGAGGAATTGGCCCTGCCGCTGCGCCGGGTGCTGGACGCGATCTCGAACGATCTGCTGCGGCCGCCCTCGTTCGACCCTGCCACGACGCGCCGCACTTTCGCGCTCAACATGTCCGACGTCGGCGAGCTGGTGTTCCTGCCCAGGATCCGCGCCTACTTGCAGCAGGCCGCCCCCGCGGCGACGATCAGGACCCTGTCGCTGCCGCCGGAGCTGCTAGGCGCCGCGCTGGAGTCCGGCGAGATCGACCTGGCAGTGGGCTATTTCGACGACCTCGGCGCGCAGGGGCTGTACCAGCAACGCCTGTTCAGCCATTCGTTCGCCTGCGTCGCGTCGAAGGCGCATCCGACGATCAGCCACGGACTGAGCCTGCAGCAGTTTTGCGACGCCCAGCACATCGTCGTGCGGCAGGAGGGCAAGAAGGGCCCGGACCTGTTCGAGCAGGCGCTCGCCGCCGCGGGCATCGAGCGGCAGGTGGTGCTGGACGTGCCCCACTTCCTGGCGTTGCCGCTGCTGATCGCCGACTCGGCTCTGATCGCGACGGTGCCCTACGCGGTCGCGGCGAGCTTTGCGCAGATGGCCGAACTGAAGCTGCTGCGGCCTCCGGTCGAGGTCGCGCCGGCCCACGTCAAGCAGTACTGGCATCTGCGCTTCCACGGTGACGAGGCGAACGTCTGGCTGCGGCGCGTGATCCTGGAGTTGTTCGGCGAGCCGCAGCCGGAAGCGCTCGGCGCCGACTAGCCGAGCGACGCTCGACCCGCCGCGCCTCGCCGCGCCCGCGCACCGCTGCATCAGCCGGATGGCATGTCCTGCCCGGCGTTCGGCGCGCTCGACGACGGGCCGGCCGCCGGCCAGCGACCGTTCGGCGCGCGGTCCGGCGCAATGCGTGCGATTTCTATAATGAATCATCGCCTTACCCGAGGAGATCGATGATGAACCTGGCTCAATATCCGAAGATGATCTGGTCGTACGGCGACGGCTGGAAAGAGCTGATGCGCGTGCACCCGACGCCGGCGCACCTGATGTGGCGCTATGCGGCACCGATGTCGCTGTTGCCGCCGGCCATGTTCGCCTATGCGGCGATGGTGCATCCGGGCACGGTGCTGCCGGACCTGGTGCCGGCGGTGACGGGCATGGAGGTGCTGGCGACCTGCATCGTGTTCTTCCTGGCCCAGTTGCTGATGGTCAGGATCATGGCGGCGGTGATCCAGAAGACCGCCGAAATGGTCGATGCGCAGTCCGACTACCTCAACGCCTTCACGCTCGCGACGGTGGCGCCGACGCCCTTGTGGCTGGCCTCGCTGTCCTTGTTCGTGCCGAGCTTCGGCTTCATGCTGACGATCGGGGCGATCGCCTGGTGCCTGTCGGCGGCGCTGGTGCTGCACGGGGTCGAACCGCTGTTCCGGCTCGAGAACCACAGCCGCTCGCGACTGATGGCGGGCTTCATCCTGAGCGCCGGCGTGATGGCGTGGATCGGCATGATCGTCGTCATGGCGATGCTGATGAGCATACTGCTGCAGTGGCGCTGAGCGCAGCGCAGCATAGAGTGGAGGGCGGCGCGATGCGCCGCCCTCGTCGTTTCGCCGTCCGCTGGCGGCCTCGGCTCAGTGCGGAGGGCGCTTCAGGTCGCGCCACAGGCCGCGCGCCATCCAGGCCAGCAGCACGACGCCGAGGACGAGCGCGCCCCACAGCCACCAGTGGCGTCCGGGCTGCCACGGCGAAGGGGGACGCACGATCGGCGCGGGCCTCGTCTGGTCCTCGGCGATGCGGGCGACGGCGATCGGTGCGGCCTGCGGCGTGCCAAAGCCGGGCACCAGTTGTTCGGCGCGCAGCCAGGCCGGCGAGATGTCCGGCTGGCCTGCCGCCAGCCGGAACGGACCCTCGCCGCGCGCGACGAAGACCACTTCCTCGGGCAGCCAGCCCAGTTCCAGCAGCGGGGCCCGGGCATTGGTGTCGGGCTGCTGCAGCGTCACCCGCCACAGCGCATCGCGGGTCGGCGGCAGCGTCACGGCCGCGCCCTCGCGCGTCGCTCCGCCGGTCTGCAGGCTGTAGCCGACGGTCCGCGCCTGCTCGTGCCAACGCGTCGTGACGGTCGGACGCGAGGCGATCAGCGCGGCCACCACGTCGTTGCCGGCGTCCGGCCGCAGCCGTGCCCGGTCCACCGGAAACAGGCCCGGCAGGCGATAGTCGACGTGGCCGCCACTGGCCGTGCCCGGCAGCGTGAGCCAATGGCGCGACGGCGCGGCGGCCCGTTGATGGTGGATCAGCTCCACCGCCCTGGGCGGCGGATCCGGCGGTGCATCGAGCCAGGACAGCCGCAGATAGCGCTGGCTGGTGCCGGCGAGCGGAATCACGCTGCGCTCCAGCCGGCTGTCGCCGACGCCGACCGCCAACACCACCTCGTGCTCGGCCAGCGTCTTCCAGCGTGCCAGGTCGGACGAGGTGTCGATGCGCAGGCGTCCCTCGAAGGCCTGGTCGGCCTCCAGCACCATCGCGATCCCTTCCACCTGCCGATCGAAGCGTCCGGTGTCGATCAGGAAGCGGGTGCCGGGTGCCTGATGCGGCGGCTTCTCGCGCAGCTCGACTTCCACCTGAGTGTCGCCGCCACGATGCCGCACCGACACCTGCGTGTCTTCGCCACTGCCCGGCGCGCTTGGCGGCAGCGCCGCCAGCGCGACCCGGACGCGGATCTCGCGCGGCTCTTCGGAGCGCGGCAGGCGGGCCATCGGCAGCGCCTCGCCGGCCCGGTTGAAGATCCGCAGGTCGCCCAGGTCGGCGCGCCGCAGCACCCGGTAGACCGCTTCGTTCAGTTCGAGACGCAGCAGCGCGGCGTCGGGTGGCGCCTCCAGCGGCAGTGTGACGGCGAAATCGGACGGCTCCGTCGCGTTCGCAGCCAGAGGCAGCAGCGACAGCAGCAACAGGGTCGACAGCAGGCGTTTCATCGTTCGGACCTCGCCGGTGGCAGCGGTGAGAAATAGCCCACCACCAGCAACAGCAGGCCGGCGCCGAGGAAGGACACGATGCGCGCCATCGTGCCGGTGCTGGCCATGTCGATCAGGAACAGCTTGGCCACCACGACGCCGAGCAGCGCCGCACCGACCATCCACAGGCTGCGGCGCGCCTGCCGGCTGGCGACGAAGGCCAGCGCCAGACCCAGGATCGCCCAGAACAGGCTGAGCGCCATCTGCACGGTGTCGCTGGCGAACAGCGCGCGCGGGGTCCAGGCGACGCCGCCGTACTGATGCAGCGCGCGCAGCAGGGCGCCGTTGGCGAGCAGGAAGGTCAGGCCGGCCAGCACGGCGGGAAAGTACCGCAAGGCCCCCGCCGCGCGATCGGCCGGCGCGGCGGCGGCGAGCTGCCACCAGCGCAGGCTGATCAGCACGCTCGCGCACAGCATCAGCTCGAGCGGGTTCATGAGCGGCAGGTAGGGCAGCGGGAAGGCGCTGCCGTCGGACAGCAGGTTGAGCACGAAAGCCCACGCCAGCGAGGCCGCCGCCAGGCCGCCGCCGCCGATCCGCAGATAGGCCCACGGCCAGCGGGCCACCGGCCACAGGCCCTTGCGCTCGCCCACCAGCACGGCCACCAGCGCCAGCACCGGCGCCAGCGCGAAAGCTGCCGCCGGCCAGCTGCTGCCGCCCAGCCGGTGGTCGGCAGCGGCGGTCAGCATCCAGGCGGCAGCCAGCGTCGCCAGCCACAGGCCGGCGATATGGGCCGCCGGCAGCGATTTCTGCAAGCGCCCGACGGCGCCGTCTTCGAGCCGGCGCAGGCACCAGCCGTGGGCCGGCACCGCTGCCAGCCAGGCGGCCAGGCCCCAGCCGTAGGCCGGACTGCGGTCGATTTCCAGGCTGCCGGCCAGCGACAGCAGCATGCCGGGCAGGGTCAGCAGCGCCGCCCAGCCCAGCAGCGGCCACGCCAGGCGCCGCGCCGCGACGCTCGCCAGCACCGCGCTGGCAAGGAACAGCGCCAGCAGCGCGGCCGGCATCTGGCGATGGGTCAGCCAAGCGCCGAGTTCGTCCAGGCCGCCGCCCAGCCACCACAGCACGGCCCAGGCCAGCAGCCCGATCTCGGCCGGCCGCAGCAGGCGTGGCCAGACGTCCGGCCGGCGCGCCGCCTGCAGGCCGGCGAACAGGCCGCCGAGCGCGATCAGCAGCGTGCCGACATACCAGGCGTTGAGCACCGGCAGGCCGCGCCCAAACTGGTGCAATTGCGCATCGGCGCCGAACAGCAGGCCGGCGCCGAGCTGCAGCAGCAGGCCGGTGGCGATCGCCAGCTTGCGCCGCTGCCGGCTGCCGACCCACATCAGCGCGGCGCCTTCCATCGCCCAGGCGGCGGCGCTCCAGCGGCCATCCAGCGCGAGCGGAATGGCCAGCGTCAGGAAGGCCACGCCCAGCGCCAGGAAGGATTCCACCAGCAGGCGCAGGCCGTCGCGGCGGCGGCCGAGCAGCCAGCGCGCCAGCAGCAGGTAGAAGGCGCCGAGCGCCAGCGCGCTCCAGGCCAGGGCGTATTCCATCCCGTGCACCAGTGCCGCCTGCAGGCCGAAGCCGACCACCGGCGTGCCGAACACGATGCCGCCGTCCACGTAGTGGGCCAGCCGCGGCGCCTGTCGCCAGGCGTACAGCACCGCCGCCGCCACGTAGATCAGGAAGAAGCCGATCAGGAAGGGCTCGGTGCTGGCGAACAACTCCGGCCGGTAGTCGCGTGCGCCCCAGGCCAGCGCGATCGAGAACGTGAACAGGAAGCCGGTCAGGTTGAGGCCGCGCCAGGCCCGCTTCCAGCCGATCGCCAGCACGCCCAGGTTGAGCAGCATGTAATAGGTGAACAGCGCGATGTGGTCGCCCTGTCCGCTCGAAGCGAGGATCGGTGCCAGGAAGCCGCCGGCGCTGCCGATCACCGCCAGCGCCTGGGCGTCCTGCAGGATCGCCAGCAGCGCCGCCAGCGCGACGATCGCCAGCAGCAGCGCGAAGGCCAGCCCGGCCGGCAGCAGCGCGTACAGGCGCATCGACGCGAACACCGTCAGGTAGAGCACCGCGATGCCGCCGCCCTGCATCGACATCGCATAGGCGGGGCGGCGCCGGCGCAGCCGCCAGCCGGTGCCGAGCAGCGCCGCGCCGCCCAGCGCGATGCCGGCCAGCCGCAACTCCAGCGGCAGCAGGCTGTGCTCGACCGCGTAGCGGGCCAGGAAGGCGAAGCCGAAGAACAGCACCAGCAGCCCGACGCGCATCACGGTGTTGCCGCCCAGCAGCCAGCCGCGCAGACGCTGGAACGCTTCGTCGAGGGTCGAGGAGGGCCGCTCGGCGGTGGCCGGGCGCGGCGCAGCGGCTGCCGGCAGCGGCGCCGGCGATGGCTGTGGCGATGGCTGTGGCGACGGTGCCGCGACCGCATCTTCGATCGGCGGCGGCGCGGCCGCCGGCGCGCTCGGCGCGGCGCCGCCGACTTCGCGCCGCAACTGGGCCAGCTCGCTCTGCAGCCGAGGCAGTTCCTGTTCCAGCCGCCGCAGCCGCGCCTCGACCGTGGCGTCGCCCCGGCCGCCGCGCCGCTGCAGCAGGTAGCCGGCGAAGCCGCCGAGCACCGCCCACACCACGATGCTGGAACCGGATTCGAGCCCGAGCAAGGCGCCGGCAACGATGCCGGCGACTATCCACATCGGGTGCATTCCTTCTTCGTTCGTGCCGTCGCGCGGCGAGGGTCGTCCATGTGCGCTCCAGGGCGGGCCGGACGTGCCGCCGCGGGCTGTCCGTCATGCCGCCGGGGTTGCCGGGGGAGTTGCGCGGCCAGGACGGAGATTACGGGGCGCGACGGTGCTTGAAAAGCTCTGCCGCGCCGGTCGCTGCGAACGATACCGGCCGTGCCGGCCGCTGCTACCCGCGGGCTGCCGCAGGCGAAGCCGCTACTCGAAGCGGGCACCGTTCTCCCGCAGCAGCTCGCGCAACACCGAGCGGTGGCAATGGGCCTCGTCCTCGCAATAGCAGCCGACCGAGAAGTCCGCCTGCTGCGACAACTGCGCCAGCAGCGCGATGGCGTGGGCGGCGTCGGGCTTGGCCATCTCGCTGCGGTATTTCTTCTTGAAGGTGGCCCATTGCGCCGGGGTTTCGGCCTGCTGGCCGAGCTTCATCAGCTCGGCGCTCGGCGCCACGTTCGGAAACCAGACGTCGTACCAGTTGCGGCGCGCGAACTCGGTCTTCGGCACGCCGCGCGGCGGACGCCGCACGGTACCGATGCGGGTGCCTTCCTGCGGCAGCCGCTCGCTGCCGAGACGTACGATACGGACAACCATGGCATCTCCTCCAGCGCTGTCGGCGGCCCTTCGGGCAGGCCGCCGGCATAGCATACGCCCGCCGACGGCCGGCGCGAACCGGCCCGGGTGGCCGGCTAGTCGCCGCCCGCGCGGCGCGCGCGGCGCTGGCGCAGGCGCTCGATGACGCGCGCCTTCTGTTCGTCGTCCATGCTGCGCCAGCGCTCCCGCAGCGCCGCGCGGCGCTCCGGCGGCAGCGCGCGAAAGCGCTTCAGCCGCTGCCGGAACTCGGCCTTCTGCTGCGGCGACAGGCTGCGGTAGCGCTCCAGGTTGGCGCGTGCGCGGGCGCGCTGCTCGGGCGTCATGCCGCGCCACTTCTGCAGTCTTTGGCGGGCCACTTCGTGCTGCTCGGGGCTCATCTCGCTCCAGCGCGCCGCGCCCTTCAGCAGGCGCTGCTGGCGTTCCGCCGGCAGGCTGTCCCAGCGCTCGCGCAGCGGCTCGAGGATGCGCTGCTGTGCGGCGTCGAGCTGCGACCATTCGATGGCTTGCGCGCCGGCCGCAACGGCCGGCGCCAGTACCAGCAGCAGGGCCGCCAGGCAGGCCCCGGCCAGCCGTCGCAGGCCCGGGCTAGCGGTCCGCATCGGTGCTCTCCGTTACCGGCACGGCCTCGCTCCCCGGGGCCAGGATTTCGAGTTCGGTCATCGCTTCGTCCTCGGCCTCGAGTTCGGCCAGCAGTTCGAGCAGTCGCCGCGCACGGCCTCACCCGGCGCGGCGGCCCACCCGCGCCGAACGCCGGTCGAGCCGGTCGTTGATGCGCTCGCCGCGCCGGTCGAGCCGGTTGTCGATGCGGTCGCCGCGGCGCTCGAGGCGGGCGTCGATGCGGTCACCCTTGTTCTCCAGATGGTTGGCGAGGCCTTCGTGGCCGGCGTCGCGGGCGCGGTCCGCGCGCCGGTCGAGGCGATTTTCGATCCGATCGCCGCGCGCGTCGAGCCGTTCTTCGATGCGCTCGCCGCGCTGGTCGAGACGCTGCTCGACGCGATCGCCGATTCGATCCAGCCGCTCGGCACGTCGTTCCGGATCGGCCGCGGCGGCGGCCGTAGCGGTCAGCAGCGCCGCCATCAGCAGGGCCAGCGTCGTCGTCTTGGTGTTGTTCATGGTCTTCTCCTGGTTGGTAGCCTCGGTTCGGGCACCCGCCGATTTCGCGGGCACTTGAAGCAGGGAACGCAGGCCGGCCCGAGTCGACTACAAGGGGGCCGAAATTTCTTTCGCGGCGTGCGGCGACGCCCGTCGCGATGGCGCCGACAGGGCGGCTTGCACATCGCAGCCCCGTCGCACATGGCACACTGCTGTCCTGTACAGGGGTCGCCCGGCCGGCAGGGCGACAGGATGGTTCCGGACAAGGGGCGAGATGCGGGTCTTTCTGAGCTACAGCACCCAGGATCAACTCGACGCCGACGCTCTCAGGCGCGCGCTGCTCGGCCGTCGGCCGGAGCTGGACATCTATTTCGCGCCCCACCGCAACGAGGTCGGCGCCTACTGGATCGCCCGGCTCGACGAGGAACTGGCCGCGGCCGACGCGGTGGTGCTGGTGCTCGGCGAGCGGGTCGGGCCGTGGCAGGAACTCGAATACTTCGACGCGCTGCGCCGCAACCGCGCCGCCGGCCGTCCGCTGCTGGCACCGGTGCTGGTCGGCGAGGCGGCGCCGGGCCTGCCGTTCCTGGACCACTTCCACCGCCTCGACGCGCGCCGGCTCGGCATGGCCGACGTGGTGGACGGGCTGCTCGCCGCCCTCGACGGCCAGAGCCCCGGCGAGCCGGTGCAGCCCTGGCAGCAGCTCAATCCCTACCGCGGCCTGCTGGCGATGGAGACCCAGGACGCGGCCTACTTCTTCGGCCGCGAGCTGCTGTCCACCCGAGTCCTCGGCGCGATGGCGGTGGCGCCGAACCACATCCACACGCTGGTCGGCAATTCGGGTGTCGGCAAGTCCTCGCTGGCCCAGGCCGGCGTCATCGGCGCGCTGCGCAGCCAGCTCTGGCCCTCCGGTTCCGCCCAGCCCTGGCCGGAGGCGCTGGCCGACAGCCGCGCCTGGCCGGTGGTGCGGCTGTCGCCCGGCAGCCGGCCGCTGCTGTCGCTGGCGCGCGCCTTCGTCGCGCTGTGGCGCGAGAGCGCCGACGAGATCGAGCAGGAGGCGCACAAGTGGCAGGACCATCTGGCCGACGGCGCGGCGCTGGGCTCGCTGCTGGAGACGGCCCTCAGCCGCGTCGCCTTCCGCATGGACGCCGAACCGCCGCAGCGCGTGCTGCTGTACCTGGACCAGGCCGAGGAGCTGTACAGCCGTGCCGACCCGCTGCAGGCGCAGCGCTTCTCGGCGCTGATGGCCGAAGCCGCCGCATCGCACGAGGTGCTGGCGCTGATGAGCCTGCGCGCCGACTACTACGGACGGCTGCAGAACGACGCCGCCCTCTACCCGGTGGTCCGCACCGTGGACGTGCCGCCGCTCGACCGGACCGGCATCGAGCGCGTGGTGCGCCTGCCGGCCGGGCGGCTGGGGGCGCGTTTCGAGAGCGAGGAGGCGGTGCAGCAGATCGTTTCGGCCGCGGCCCGCCAGCCCGCCGCGCTGCCGATGCTGTCCGACCTGCTGGCCGACGCTTGGCGCGAGATGCAGGAGGATGCCCGCGCCGACGGCGTGCTGCGGCTGCCGCCCGGCTTCGTGGACATCAGCCGGCCGCTGGCCGACAAGGCCGAGCGCTTCCTGGCCGGCCAGCCGGACAGCCTCGATCTGTTGCGCCGGCTGTTCACGCTCAAGCTGGCGCTGCTGCCGCGCGAGGGCCAGGCGATGCGCCGGCGCGCGCGCCGCAGCGAGTGCGGCGAGGCCGAGTGGCGCCTGATCGAGGCCATGGCGGGGCGGCAGTGGCGGCTGTTGACGCTGGGCCGCGAGGCCGGCGAGGCCACCGCCGAAGTGGCCCACGAGGCCTTGCTGAGGCACTGGCCGCGGGTCGTGCGCTGGCTCGACGACGCGCGCGAGTTCCTGGTGTGGAAGAGCCGCTTCGAAGCCGACTACCGCAGTTGGGAGGAGGCCGGCGAGCTGATCCGCGAGCGCACGCTGCTGACTGGCTTGGCGCTCGATGTGGCGGTGCGCTGGAAGGGCGAGCGGGCGGCCGACCTGACCGCCGGCGAGCGCCTCTACATCGAGGAGAGCGTGCGCGCCGCCGAAGCCGCCGGCGAGCGCGAGCGGGCCGCCCAGCGCCGCCTGCAGCGGCAGCGTCGGCTGATCCTGGCGCTGGTGTTCGGCGCGCTGCTGGTGGTCGGTGCCATCGCGCTGCACGCGCTCGACCTGCGCGACCAGGCGCGCCATTCGGAGAAACTGGCGCGGCTGTCCGAGCAGCAGGCGATGGAAGCCCGCAGGGTCGCCGAGGAGCAGCGCCAGGCGGCCTTGCGCGAGGCGGATCTGGCCAACGCGCGGCGGCTGGCCGGCATCGCCGGCGGCTTGTTCGAGCGCGCCGCCGGCGAGACCACGCTGGCCGCGCTGCTGGCGGCCGAGTCGATGCGGCGCAGCGCCACTTCGGAGGGGCGGGAGGTGCTGCGCCGGGCGCTGGACCTGCTGCCGCCGGCCGCCGAGACGCTGGACGCCCCATGGCCGCACGCGCGCCTGCTGGTCAGCGGCGACGCTGGGGTGGTCGCTTTCGCCCGCCACCTGGACGACGGCACGCCGGGGCCGGACAGCGAAGTGTCGATCCGCCGCGGCACGGCGAAGGACGCGGCGGTGACGCTGGCGCCGGGGCGGCTGGCGACGCTGGCGCTGTCGCCCGGCGGCGAGCTGCTGGCCACGGTGCGCGCCGGCGACGGCGTGCTGGCGGTGTGGGACACGAAGAGCGGCAAACCGCGCTTCGAACGCCCGCTGGAGGCCCGCAGCGTGCAATTCTCGGCCGACGGCAAGCGCCTGCTGGTGCGCGCCGCGGCGCGCCAGGAGGTGGTGCTGGATGCGCACGACGGCCGCGAGGTGGCGCGCATCGGCATGCCGGCCGGCGTCGACGCGGTCCGCCTGCAGGCGGACCGCCGCACGCTGGTCAGCTTCGGCGCCGACCGGCACTTCCGCGCCTGGGACGGCGTGCGGGCGCGCGCGCTGTGGACCTCGAGCGAAGCGCGGCCGGACGCCGAGGGCGTCGTGCTGAGCGACGACGGGCGCCGCTTCGCCGACCTCTCGGCCGACGGCCGCAGCATCGAGATCGGCGATACCGCCAGCGGACATGCCGCGCGCAGCATCCCGGTCGGCGAGCGCGGCATGCACCAGCTCTCGGCCGACGGCTCGCGCCTGCTGTGGCTGACCTTTCGGCCGCCCGGCCAGCAGGACGAATTGCAGCTGTGGAACACCGAGGACGGCAGCCTGGTCCATCGCCGGCCGCTGCACCATTCGATGCGGCGGGTCGAGTTCCTGCCCGGCTCCGACATCGTCGCGCTGTCGGCCGGTCGCAGCAGCCGCGACGAGGCACCGGGCTACGTCGAACTGATCGACGCCGCCGACGGCAAGAGCTTCTGGCGCGCGCCCTGGCAGGAAGGCTTCGCGCGCGTGATGCCGATGGGGCCCGACATGCTGGCCGTCAGCGGCGGCCGCGGCGGACGGCTGCTGACGCCGCCCGGGGAGCTGCCGGCGACGCTGGGCGACGCCGCCGTCGTGGCGGCGCTGTCGATCGACGCCGTGCAGCAGGTGGCGCTGGCCCGCCGCAGCCCGGACGCGGCCGGCGACGGCGACCGCATCGAGATCCGCTCGCGCGACGACGGTGCCTTGCTGCGCAGCATCGAGACCGGCGCGCGGGTCGCGCTGCTGGCCGCCGACGCGGACGGCGAGCGGCTGTTCGCGGTGCTGCGCGCCGAGGGTGGTGAATGGGTGCGGGCCTGGCGCCTCGACGACGGCAGCCGGCTCGGCGGTTTCCGGGTGGACGGCAGCGTGGTGCGGCTGTGGCCGCTGGCCGGCGGAGAGCGCCTGGCGCTGCGCAGCCGGCTCGGCGAACTCACGCTGTGGCGGCTGTCCGACGGCACGCGCTACGGCCGCTTCTCGCACCTGGCGGCGGCCGACCGCCAGGCACTGGCCGCCGCGGCGCCGCGCGCGCTGACCGAGATGTCCGGCACGCTGCAGCTGTGGGATCTCGACGACGGCCGCGAGCTTGCCCGGCTGGCGGCCGATGCGCCGCTGGAGCAGCCGGTGCTGTCGCCGGACGGCCGGCGCGTGGCCTGGCTGGCGCAGCAAGGCAACGGCGTGGCGATGCTGCGCAGCTGGCAACCGCCGGAGGCGCCGGCCGACGCCGCGCTGCGGCTGGTTGACCCACGTGCGCTGTTCTTTTCGCCCGACGGACAGCAGTTGCTGGCGCGGCTCGGGCGCGGCGAGCTGCAGCTCATCGATGCCGCCGCACTGGAGGTGAAGGCGCAGTTGCAGCCGCTGCCCGGCGGTCAATTCGTCCGCGCCCGCTTCGCCGCCGACGGCTCGGCGCTGCTGGCCGAGGAGCGCGCCGAGGGGCGCCGCGCGCTGCGCGTCTTCGCGCTGCCGCAGGCGACCGAGGTGGCGCGCTTCGACCTCGACGGGTCCTGGCTGCCGTGGCCGGCGGGCCAGGTGGCGCGGGTCGATGCCGACGGCGGCTGGGCCGTGCTCGATCCGGCCGCCGCGACGGCGGACCTGCGCCTGCTGACGGCCGCGCCGGAGAACTTCGTCCGTTCGCGCGGGGCCGGCCGGCTGATCGCCAGCATCCCGGCCGCGGCGGTCGAGTCGATGCCGCAGCCGCTGCGGGAGTCGGTGGTCGCGGCGCCGGGCGGCGAGGCGGCCGGCGCGCCGTGGGCGCTGGACGGCCGCGGCGACCGGCTGGCCCTGGTCGGCGAGGACGGCGTGGCGATCGTCGATGCCCGCGACGGGCGGCGCATCGCGCACTGGCCCGAGGTGCGCTTCGAGGGTGCCGGCATCGCGGTCGGGCCCCATCTGCGCCCGGTGCGGGGGCTGCAGTTCATCGGTGGCGGCGACGGCGTGGCGGCCTTCGACACCACTGCCTACGGCCTTGCCGAGCAGTCGTCGAGGCTGTGGCTGTGGCACTGGAGCGACGGCCCGGCGCTACTGATCAACGACGGCAATCCGGTCAACGGCATCGCCGCCAGCCGGGACGGTGCCTGGCTGGCCAGCGCCGAGGGGGCGCTGAGCCGGGACGGCAGCGGCGAGCAGTGGCATGCCGTCGGGCGGCACCAATTGCGCATCTGGGACGCGCGCAGCGGCGAGCTGCTGCGCACGCTGCCGTTCGAATCGCCGGTCGATGCGGTGGCCTTCAGTCCCGACGGCAGCCTGCTGGCGGCGCGCGGTTCGCAGCGCGTGCGGGTGTTCTCGACCGGCGACTGGGAGCTGCGGGCCGAATTCCCGCTCGAGGGCGAGCACTTCGTCGGCGGCGGCGTGGTCTTTGCCGACGACCAGTGGGTGGCCGCCAGTGCCGAACAAGGGGTCTGGCTGTGGGCGGTGTCCAGCGGCGAGCGTCGGCTGCTGCCGCACAAGCAGGGCTGGGAGCGGCTCGAGCCGGTGTCCGGCGGCCGGCTGCTGAGCCACGACCGCTCCGGTGCCAGCCTGTGGTCGCTGCCGGCCGGCGAGCTGCTGTTCCGCTACCAGCCGCCGGTCGCGGACGGCGGCGTGCTGGACGCCTTCGTGGCCGAGCCATCCGGCGAGCTGCTGATCGTCGATGGCGGCGGATTGCTGCGGCCGCGCTGGCAGGCCGGCGAACTGCTGGCCGAGGTGTGCCGGCGCCTGACGCGGGACTTCAGCGACACCGAATGGTCGCTGTACGTGGGCGCGGAGCGCCGGCCGGGGCCCTGCGCCGGCGGCTGAGCGCGGGCCCGGCCCCTGCTCGTCGAGCGAATCCGCGCGTCCGGCGCGCGGCAGCGGCGGCACGCGCGCGGCGCCGGCTAAGATGCGGAACGAAACGCCGAAGCCGGATCCGCCGATGCTCAGTCTGTCATTCAAGGCCGCCTGCCAACTGCAGCGCTGGCACCAGGGCCTGCCGCCGGAAGGCCCGATCGCGGCCGAACCGCAGTTGCGGGCCTGCGGCCTCGACTACACGCTCGACAGTCTGGCGCGCATCGACCGGCTGCTGGAGCGGATCCACGCCGTCGCCAAGCCCTCGCCGCAGGCCTTCGCCAACCACCCCAGCGGCCGCAACCTGTTGTTCCTGCTCGCCTTCTATTCCGGCGAGCTGGTGGCCCGCGGATTTGCGCGGGTGCCCGAATGGCTGGGCCGGCAACAGGCGCTGGCGCTCGGCGTGGCGGCCGAGCGGCTGCCGTCCGGCGCCGGCTGCACGGTGGTCTGTCGCTTGGGCGACGACGGGCCGCTGCTGACCCCGCTGGTGCCGCTGCTGGCGCGTCTGCTGGAGGGCGCCGAGCGGCCCGGCCTGCACGACTGGGCCGCGGCCGCGCTGGCCGCCGCGCCGAAGCCGGTGGCCGGCGACGAACCGCTGCCCGCGCTGCCGCCCGCCGGCATTCCGGTCGCGGTGGCCGAACTGCTGGCCGGCATCGACGATGACGCCCGCGCGGCGCTGCGCATGGCGATTCCGCCAAATGCGCGCGTCGCGGCGCTGGACGCGCAGCAGGACGCGCTGCTGGAACGCGGCCGGGTGGTGTGGGCAGCCTTGTGCGGACTCCGTCCCGACGAGGGGTCGGGCGTGGTGCGGCTGCTGTTCGATCCGGCCGGCCGGAGCGGGCGCGACGATCTGCTGGAACTGGCCCGCCGGCTCGAAGCAATGCCGCAGAGCGTCGGCAACGATGCCGAACTGCAGGCATTGGCCAGGCGCCTGCAAGGCGACGCCGAGCCGCTGCTCGGCCTGGCGCTGCCGCCGTCCTTCGTGCCCTACCCGCTGCTGCTGTCCGAGACCTGGCTCGAGGCCCGCCTGCTGCCGGGCGGGCGGCTTGCCGGCGAGGCCTTGCCGGTGCTGGTCGGCGACGCGCCGCAGGGCTGGATCCGGCCGCTGCCGGGCGGGCTGTGGCCGCTCGACCTGCGCGCCGAATGGAATGGGAATGCGGCCGCGCAATCCGGCGGGCCGCCGCCCGAGCGCCCTGTCCGCGTCGAGGCGGCCGCGGTCGAGCCGCCGCCGGACCTCGCTGCACTGTACGCCAAGGGCAAGCGCTACTTCACGGGCGACGGCGTGGCCGAGGACCGCGGCCGGGCGCTGGCGTTGTGGACGCGGGCCGCCGAGGCCGGCCACGGCGGCGCCTGCGTCAGCCTCGGCAAGATGTACGCCGGCGGCCACGGCGTCGAGGCCGATCCCCACAAGGCCATGAGCTGGTTCCGCCGCGGCGCCGAGCGCGGCGTGGCGCGCGCGCAGCGCGCGCTGGGCGAGATCCACCTGCAGGTGGACGGCGTCGCGCCCGACCTGATCGAGGCCCAGCACTGGCTCGAGCGGGCGGCCGAGCAGGGCGATGCGAAGGCCCGCGCGCTGCTGCTCGAATGCGGCTTCGAAGGCGCCGACGAGGCGGATCCGGCGGGTGGCTGGATCGGCTGGCTGCGCGATCGGCTGGGGCGCTGAGCGGCCTCTCCCAGGCCCGGCTCAGGCCGGCGGCCGCTCGCTCCCGGCTGCCCGGATGCCGTTCCAGTCGAGGCCGAAGCGGGCCAGGTACTTGCGCAGCCGGTCGGCGTCATTGACCGATTTGCGCTCCAGGCGCGAGACGTCGAACAGCCGCCTTCCGGCCTCCGATAGGCTGTTGCAGCGGCGGCATTCGGCGACGACGGCCGCCAGTTGCAGGCGGTCGAAGCGGTCGAGGGCATCCACCGCGTCGCCCAGCAGCGGCCGAAGCGGATCGTCGGGCGCCGACGCCCCCCAGGCATGGCGCAGGCGGGCGATCTCGTCGGCGACGATGGCCTCGTTGATGCGCCCGGCGTCGGCCAACGTCGCCATGCGCGTCACCGAGGCCGACAGCTCGCGGAAGTTGCCGCTCCAGTGCGCCTCGGGCGAGGTGGCAAAGCGCAGCCAGGCGCGCTTGGCCTCCACGTTGAAACGCACTGCCTTGCCCATCTCGCGGGCGTGGCGCGCAAGTTCGAAATCCAGGTTGGGCTCGATGTCTTCGACCCGCTCGGCGAGGCCGGGCAGCGGGAAGGTCCACAGGTTGATGCGCGCGTAGAGGTCTTCGCGGAAGCGGCCCTCGCGCACCCACTGGCGCAGGTCGCGGTGGGTGCCGGCGATGAGCATGAAGTCGCTCGTCACCTCGGTGTCGCCGCCGAAGGGGAAGAAGCGCTGCTCCTCGATGGCCTTGAGCAGCATGGCCTGTTCGTCCAGCCCCAGCTCGCCGATCTCGTCGAGAAACAGCATGCCGCCATCGGCCGCGCGCAGCAGGCCGGCGCGCTCGCTCTGGGCGCCGGTGAACGCCCCCTTCACATGGCCGAACAGCGCCGACATGGCCATGTCGCCGCGCAGGGTGGCGCAGTTTACCTCCACGAAACGCCCCGTCACCTGATGGCGGCGCTGGCGCAGCTCGAAGATGCGCCGGGCGAGGAAGCTCTTGCCCGCGCCGGTCGGCCCCACCAGCAGCACCGGCGCGGTCGAGCGCACCGCCACTTTCTCGATGGCCTCGATGCTGCGGTTGAAGGTCGCGTTGCGCGTGGCGATGCCGCTCTTGAGGAAGGACACCGTCTCTTCGGCCTCGCGCGCAAAGCGGGTGGCGATGGCGTCGTAGCGCGACAGGTCGAGGTCGATGACGGTGTGCGTGCCGCGCACGTCGCGTGCTTCGTCCTCATTTTTGCGCTTGCGCGGCGGCGCCGTCTGCAGCAAGCGCGCCGGCAGGTAGCGCGCCTCGGTGAGCAGAAACCAGCAGATCTGCGCCACGTGGGTGCCGGTGGTGATGTGCACCAGGTAGTCCTCGGCCTCGGTGTCGAAGGCGTAGCCGCGCGCGAAGTCGTGCAGGGCGGCATACACCTCGCCGAAATCCCACGGGTTGCGCAGTTCGACCTCCACCGAGCGCACCTCGGTCTCGGGCGACACGCTGGCGATGTCGAGCTTCACCTTGCTCGCCAGCCCGCGACTGCGCGCGTCGTGCAGCAACTCCAGCCGATGCACCGGCAGATCGTCCTGCTGGCACAGGCCCACTGTCGGTCGCCACTTCTGCCAGCGTTGCAGGCCGCGACCGCCGTAGTCGAGCACCGTGCCGAGAAAGCCGATCACCACCGTCTTGCGTGTCATGCGCGCGCCAAAAAGATAGAAAACTAGCGAAAAGTATAGATAAGTCGTGACTTTGTCGCACGCCAGAATGCCGTCGTACTCTCGATCGACAAGATAAAACCCAATAGAAACAGGGTGATGTGGTGTGTTTTCACACGCGGCGCCATTTCTGGCACGCCCCTCGCAATAAGGCCATCAACCGCGGAATCGCCGCTGGAGTACGGGTTGGGGTTCTGCATGCCCCACCGGTGCGCTCCCGCCGGGTTGCCGTCGCGTGGGGCGTATGCCGCCTCGGTGAGGAAACGGTTGTCGGGTGTGCGCGTTGGGCGCCACCGGGTTCGATGCCCGGCACACCACCACTGGATAGCTCAATTGGGTAGAGCAGTCGGCTCATCACCGACGGGTCGCGGGTTCGAATCCCGCTCCGGAAACCAGCCTGTCACGCTGGCTATTGAAGAAGCAGTACCCGCCGGTTGTGGCGGAGGGGAAGACGGCCCACGCGGCCCGACCCCCAACCGCCACCGCCGTGCCGGCCGGCCCCTGTGGCTCGCCGCTGGCAGCGGATGCAACACCCGACGGTGGTCGGCGGGACTTCGATCCCGCTAACAACCCGAGGGCCTTGCCCCCGCCCCCTGCGGCGCCCCACGGGCGGTCCGTCGGCACGGCGACCGACCGGCAACATTGAGGGATCGTCCCTCCGGGCCACAAGCCCGAGTGTGAGTGAAATGGATATTTGGAGAAGAAAAATGAACACCCTGTGGAAGCGATTTGTCGTCACCCAGACCCAGCGCGCGCTGTTGCTGCGCGAGGGCAATTTCGAGCGCGTGCTCGAACCGGGCGTGCATCGCGTGATCGACCCGTTCGGTCGCTACGCCGTCCAGACCTGGAACGTGCAGGCGCCCTACTTCGACCACCCGTTGGCCGAGACGCTGCGGCGTGACTTCCCGGCCGTGGTCGAGAATCACTTCCACGTCATGGACACCAGCGAGGACCAACTCGGCCTGCGCTTTGAGAACAAGATGCTGGTCGAGATCCTGCCGCCGGGCGTGCGTCGCCTGTACTGGCAAGGCCCGGCCGAGGCGCGCTTCGAAGTGATCGAGCTGGCCGAGGGCGCCGAGGTGCCGCCGGCCATCGCCCGCCATCTCAACCAGTCCAACCTGCGCGGTCGCGGCATCACCGGCCTGGCCGGTGTGCTGACGGTGCAGGTGCCGGCCTGGCATGTGGGGGTGCTCAAGTTCGACGGCAAGGTCGAGCGTCTGCTCGAGCCGGGCTTCGCCGCCTTCTGGCGCTTCAACCGCGAGGTCGGCGTCGAGGTGGTGGACACCCGTCTGCAGACGGTGGAAGTGAGCGGGCAGGAGATCCTGACCCGCGACAAGGTCGGCCTGCGGGTCAACCTCGCCGCCACCTGGCGCTTCGCCGACGTGCTGGCCGCCTTCGCGGCCACGGCCAAGCCGGTCGAGCACCTGTACCGCGAGCTGCAGTTCGGCTTGCGGGCCGCGGTGGGCACCCGCTCGCTCGACGAGTTGCTGGAAAACAAGCAGCTCATCGACGAGGTGGTGAGCCAGCATCTGGCCGCCAAGCTGGCCGGCCAGGGCATCGAGGTGCACAGCGTGGGCGTGCGCGACATCGTGCTGCCGGGCGAGATGAAAACCATCCTTGCCCAGGTGGTGGAAGCGGAAAAATCCGCGCAGGCGAACGTGATTCGCCGCCGCGAAGAAACCGCCGCCACCCGCTCGCTGCTCAACACCGCCAAGGTGATGGAAGAGAACCCGACGGCCCTGCGCCTGAAGGAACTCGAAACCCTGGAGCGGGTGGCCGAACGCATCGACCGCATCTCGGTGTTCGGCGGCCTGGACCAGGTCTTGAACGGCCTGGTGAACATCAAGTCCGGGTAGTGCGAACGGACGCGGGCATCGTGCCCGCGTCCGCCACCGATGCCCACGCAGGGCGGATAGGCCAAAGGCGCCGTCCGCCAATCGGTGCGGCCCGAATGAGAAATGCGCTTCGCGAAGGCGCGGGCGCCCGGCGGATGGCGCTGCGCTTTTCCACTCTACGTAGTGCGCGTCAACGCTGCTCGCCAAGCGATCGGCGTCCCAGCTTGGCGATGCTCAGCCTCCCCCTTCAAGGGGGAGGTTGGGAGGGGGATGGGGTTTTCGCGGTATCGGATGAAACCCATCCCCACCCCAGCCCTCCCCTTGAAGGGGAGGGAGACAAGCCGGAAGGCGAACAACGAGCAGGACGAAACTGGCGCTACCGCCTGTTGGGGGAAAAGGAAGATCCGTAGGGCGGGTTTCAACCCGCCAGACGATCATGGAGACCGACCATGAAAAGCAACAAACAACGCCGTGCGGAAATCATGACCGCCAGGCTGCAACGAAAGCGCAAGCGCGCGGAGCGCGCCGCTCGGCCGAGTCCGCCCCTCGTCGCTGCCGCCAACATGGCGCCGGTCGACGAAGCGGCGCTGGCGCCCACCAACAGCTACGGCGCACCGGCATGGCAGATGCGCGGCTACTACCTGGATGCAGCCTTCGTCTGCAAGGATTGCGGCGCCCATTGCATCTGGACCGCCGCGCGTCAAAAGTGGTGGTATGAAGTGGCAAAAGGCCACCCGGAAACCATCGCCGTGCGCTGCAAGCCCTGCCGCGCCAAGGAGCGCGCGCGAAAGAAGGCTGCCCGCGCCGCCAGCGAGGCGGGGCGAATCAACAAGGCGACGGCTTGAAACCCGCCTCACGCAACCTTGACAGGGCCGGCTCGTAGGGTCGGCTTCAGCCGACCAAAACACCAATCGAGAACACCATGAACATCGAACACCCACACGACCACGACATCCTGCAGATGGAGGCGGCCGCCCCGATCAAGCTGTGGACCCACGGCGTGCCGGTCGAGGACGAGGCCCGCCGGCAGCTCATCAACACCGCCCGCATGCCCTTCATCTACAAGCATCTGGCCGTGATGCCGGACGTGCACCTGGGCAAGGGTTCGACCATCGGCAGCGTCATCCCCACCCGCGGCGCGATCATCCCGGCCGCCGTCGGCGTGGATATCGGCTGCGGCATGATGGCGGTGCGCAGCACGCTCACCGCCGCCGACCTGCCGGACACCCTGCACGGTCTGCGCACGGCGATCGAAAAGGCCGTACCGCACGGGCGCGACATGAGCCGCGGCAAGCGCGACCGCGGCAGTTGGGGCCGTCCGCCCGAGCTGGTGGACGTGTACTGGAAAGCCCTGCTGCCGGGCTTCCGCCGCCTGTTGGAAAAGGCGCCCAAGCTGGAGAAGACCAACAACCACGTCCACCTGGGCACGCTGGGTACCGGCAACCACTTCATCGAGGTCTGCCTGGATGAGGCCGAGCGCGTGTGGTTCATGCTGCACTCCGGTTCGCGCGGCGTCGGCAACGCCATCGGCCGCCACTACATCGAACTGGCCCAGGCCGACATGCGCCAACACATCGCCGACCTGCCCGACCGCGACCTGGCCTATTTCGAGGAAGGCTCAGCGCATTTCGACGACTACGTCGAAGCCGTCGGTTGGGCGCAGGACTATGCCCGCCGCAATCGCGAAGTGATGATGCAGCACGTGATCCAGGCTGTCCGCGGCGAGATCGCGAAACCCTTCGATGCCGAGGTGGAAGCCGTCAACTGCCACCACAACTACGTGCAGAAGGAGACCCACTTCGGCCACGAGGTACTAGTGACGAGAAAAGGCGCCGTCTCCGCCCAGAAGGGCCAGCTCGGCATCATCCCCGGCTCCATGGGCGCGCGCAGCTACATCGTGCGCGGCAAGGGCAACCCGGAGAGCTTCTGCTCCTGCAGCCATGGGGCGGGCCGCCGCATGAGCCGCAACGCCGCCAAGAAGCGCTTCACGGTGAAGGACCAGATCAAGGCCACCCAAGGCGTGGAATGCCGCAAGGATGCCGAAGTGATTGACGAAATCCCCATGGCGTACAAGGATATCGACGACGTCATGGCCGCGCAGGACGCGCTGGTGGAGGTGGTACGCACCCTGAAACAGGTGGTGTGCGTAAAGGGCTGACGCCAGCGCCGCGGCGACTTCCGCGGCAGCGCTGCGCGGCACAGCCGGAGCCGAGGGGAGGAGCGAGATGAAACCCAGCGCCGCCGAGATCGAAGCCGGCCAGGCCGTCTACACGAATCGCACGCTGCCCCTGTACGACGTGGTCGTGCTCGGCGTCTCCAACCGCTTCGTCTGGCGGTGTCCGGCGGCGAGGATCGAGGCGCACTACAACCGTCACCTGAGCGCCAACCATCTCGACGTGGGCGTGGGCAGCGGCTATTTCCTCGATCGCTGCCGCTTTCCGGCGCCGCAGCCGCGGCTGGCCCTGATGGATCTGAACAGCGACTCGCTGGATTTCGCGGCGGCGCGGATCGCCCGCTACCGACCCGAGCGCTACGTGCACAACGTGTTCGAGGCGGTGGACCAGGCGATCGCGCCGTTCGACTCGATCGGCGTGAACTACCTCTTTCACTGCCTGCCCGGCCGGATCGCGGCCAAGGCGGTGGCGCTGGACCATCTGGCCGAACTGATGGAGCCGGGGGCCACGCTGTTCGGTTCGACGATTCTCGGCTCGGGCGTCGAGACGAACTGGGCGGCGAGGCGGCTGATGGATTTCTACAACCGGCGCGGCATCTTCGCCAATCGCAGCGACTCGCTGGACGAACTGCGGCAGGCACTGGAGCGGCGCTTCGACGACGTCGCGGTCGAGGTCGTCGGCTGCGTGGCCTTGTTTGCCGGCCGGAAAGCGCCCGAAGCACGGGAGCGGTGACGCCGGGAGCGCCCCGAGCCGTGGAGGACCGAATCGAAATGAACACCAAGGTGCCCGTGCTGTCCGCCCACCCGATCGATCCGACGGTTCGATCCCGCGTGCTCGAGGCGCTGGACGCGATCGAGCGGAACAACCGGGTCCGCATCCTGTTCGCCTGCGAATCCGGCAGCCGCGGCTGGGGCTTCGCCTCGCCGGACAGCGACTACGACGTGCGTTTCGTGTACGTCCATGAATTGCCCTGGTACCTGAGCGTCGAGGCCGGCCGCGACGTGATCGAACTGCCGATCAGCGACGAGCTCGACGTCAGCGGCTGGGAGCTGCGCAAGGCGCTCGGCCTGCTCTACAAGTCCAATCCGACGCTGCTCGAGTGGCTGGATTCGCCCGTGGTCTATCGCGAGGCAGCCCGGCATCGCCGCAGCCTGCAGGCCCTGGCGAACGACTTCTTCCACCCACTGCGCGGTCGCCACCACTACCTGGCGATGGCCCGCAACAACTTCCGCGGCTATCTGCAAGGCGAGCGGGTGCGGTTGAAGAAGTATCTCTACGTGCTGCGTCCGCTGCTGGCGGTGCAATGGGTCGACGCCGGGCTCGGCCGCCCGCCGATGCGCTTCGCCGAACTGGTGGCCGGCACGGTCGCCGACCCGTTGCTGCTGGGCGAGATCAATACCCTGCTCGAAATGAAGATGGCGGCCGGCGAGGCCATGGAGGGTCCGCGGCTGGCGCGCATCCACGCCTTCATCGAGGAGCGGCTGGCCGAAGCCCTGGCGGTGGCGGGCGAGTTCCAGCTGCCGCCGGGACGGATCGCATCGCTCGACGCCTTCCTGTTCGAGGTCGTGACCGGGCGCGGCTAGCGTCGTGTTGGGATCTTGCTGGAGCCTGTGATCCAGGCGGTTCCCGAGCGCCGCTGGCCGGCTGAAGCCGGCCCTACGAGCCCGATCGAAGAGCGGCAGGGCTTGCTGCAACGCAGCAATAGCCGTCAGAATCGGGGCCCGGTGCGTCAGCGGACATCCAAGTGAACAGGAATACCTCGTCTGAACCGGCTGGGGGCCATTGGCTCGGCAGATTGGTGGCACGGCTCAAGGCCCTGCTGGGCAGGGCCGAGGTCGCGCCCGAGGAGCGCGTGCCGGAGTCGGGTGCAACGGATCTCGCCGAGGCCACGCCGAGTGCCGAAGCCGAAGCCGATATCCGAGCGGAAGTGGCCGGGGAAACCGACCATGCTGTGAAGCCAGAGCCAGAGCCAGAGCCAGAGCCAGAGCCAGAGCCAGAGCCAGAGCCAGAGCCAGAGCCAGAGCCAGAGCCAGAGCCAGAGCCAGAGCCAGAGCCAGAGCCAGAGCCAGAGCCAGAGCCAGAGCCAGAGCAAGA
>JBNLET010000012.1:0-33514 GCA_050305135.1 Rhodocyclaceae bacterium
GCGGCCAGCCGGCGCGACTCCGCGACCAGGGCCGGCTCGATCTCG
This sequence comes from Rhodocyclaceae bacterium, assembly GCA_050305135.1. Taxonomy (GTDB): domain Bacteria; phylum Pseudomonadota; class Gammaproteobacteria; order Burkholderiales; family Rhodocyclaceae; genus Cognatazoarcus. The sequence continues at coordinate 46 of JBNLET010000012.1, forward strand.
ATGCCGCAGGCGTCGAGCCCGAGCAGGCTGGCGATGCAGGTGACGGTTCCGATGCCGCTGCCCCATTCGCAGAAGCGCGGGCCCGCTGCGCAACCCGCCGCGACGACCGCCGCCAGCACCCGGTAGGCCAGCCGCGGGTCGCTGGCGACGAAGGCGCGGACGGCGGAATTGTCGTGCCGGAAACGCAGCGTGCGCGCGCAGGCATCGGCCAGCAGCGCCTCGGCGGCCGGCGGCATGCCATGCGCCGCGGCCGGCGCCAGCTCGATCCGCTCCAGCCCTTCGTCAAGCATCTTCGCGCCGCCGGCCGACGCAGCGCATCAGCTTTCCCGCACGCCGCCGGTGATGGCCAGGTAGGCGCGCCGGGTTTCGTCGGACACCGCGCCCAGCACCTGGCCGTACGAACTCCGGTGGCGCGCCAGCAGCCGCGCCGACGCGACCGAGCTGGACTTGCAATACCAGTGGCAGCTGTGCTGCAGCAGGAACATCTCGGCCGACAGCATGAAGGCCTTCTCGCGTCGTTCGCGGCCGGCCTCGTTGGCGGCCACGCTGGCGATGCCGCGGGCGTGGATCGCGATCAGCTTGCGCAGATCGAAGCTCGCCCCCGGCAGCAGGCGCTCGACGAAGGGCAAGGCCCAGGCGAGCCGGCTGACACGCATCGAGTCCGCGTCGGCCTCGGCGATGTCGAGCGCGAAACGGCGCAACTGCTCCACCAGCGCGCTCTCGTTGGTGTCCATCAGCGCCCAGATCTGTTGCTGTCGCTCGGCATCCTGTTCGCCGAGAGCCCGCAGGTAGCCGTCGGCCAGCGTCTCCATCAGTTTCTCGATGCGGTAGGGCTGCAGGTAGCTGCCCAGCAGCGCGATCCGACGTTGTTGCTGGCGCCCCCTGATCACGACGCCGGCGATCAGGATCGCGGCCAGCAATGCGTAAGTTTCCATGCGCGGCATTGTCCGCCCGGGCGGACGATGCTGGCAAACGCTCGCCCGCCCGCGGCGAAGCAATTCGCGTCCGGCGCCGGCGCCGAACCGAAAGCATTGCACCGATCAATGTTGCAACGCGGCATTCAAGCTATCGTCGGGCTTTCTCAGCGGGAAGCCTGCCGTGACCCATCCGACGATCGGAAGATCGATCTGCGACGCCAACGTGATCCCGTTCCCACCCGGCGGCCGCGACGCCTGCGCCAACCCGGCAACACTCGTCGCGCGCTTGTATACATTGCACGACGAGGCGGCAAAGCACTTCTGCAAGGCCGTGGAGCGTTTCATCGAGATCTGGCAGGACGAGAACGGCGACGCTTCGGTCAGCGACCCGTCGCTGCGCAAGGGCTGCTGCCGCTTGCAGATGGCCGAGGAATTGTCGCGGCTGGAGAGCTTCTGCAAGTCGCACACGGCGCGCGAAGAGCAGGTGCTGCGCACCGCCGGCATGCGCCGCTTTCCTCGCGCCTGGGCCGCCCACAAGATCAGTCACGCGCGCTTCCTGCAGCGTATCGAGCGGCGCGTACGGCACTCCGGGCAGGAATCGCCGGGTCAGTTGGCGCGCAACGTGGCGCTGCTGCTGGAGGACTACTGGGCGGCCCACAATTTCGGCCACGACCAACTCGCGCTGAGCCTGCTGGCGCTGCTGGCGAACGGGCGCGGCGCGCCGGCGACGGCCGGCGCGGCACAGCGCATGGGCGGCGTCTAGCGGCTCGTGGGGCCGGCTTCAGCCGGCCGGCGGCGCTCGAATGCCGCTTGAATCATGAGCGCCACCAGGATCGCACCACGACGCTAGATCTTGGAGAAATCGTAGTCGTCGAAGGCGACCTCGTCGTTCAGGATGCCATTGCGGATGTCGCCGATCGTGGTGACCTTGGCGAGCGCTTCGTAGTAGGCCGTGAAGGTGGCCGCCTGGGCCTTCTGCCGCGACTGCGGCGCGAACACGTTGCCGATCGTCTGCCGCACCGATGCCGCCGCCAGCGGCGTCTTCTTGACCACCACCTTGCCCGGATCCTGGGCCTTCGCGACCTCGCTCGGCGTCGGCTGCTGGATGGCCCACGACGGCACGCCGATCAGCGAGTAGCCGAACGCTGCGAGGCCGAGCAGTTCCCGCCCCAGCACGCGCGGCCGGCCGTCCTTGCCGTCCCACAGCAGCTCGTCCGGCACGTCCGCCATCGTCAGATGAAAGCGCTTCAGGCCATGCACGCCGCCGATCACCCAGGCATCGTTCTTGAACGGCCACCACCAGCCGTCGTTGAGCACGCTGCCGCGCCGGATGTGGGCGATGCCGTCCTGCTTCGTGTAGGCCTTGCCGAGCTGGCCCATCACGCTCGCGTTGACCTGGGACGGGTAGATTTTCTGCTTCTTGTCGTCGAGCAGCGTCTTGCGTTCCATCGTCGTCTCGCTGCCCGAGGTGGTGCCGAAGTTCTTCAGCACCTCGAGCTGGCTGCGCAGCTTGACGTCGCCGAGCAGCAGTTCGGACAGGCTGCTGTTGCGCGCGTTCTGGTACATCTCCCAGGCATCGCCGATCTCGACCTCGATGCTGCCCATCTTGTACCAGTGCGGCTTGAGGGCCTTGATCGTCGTCCACAGCCGACGCAGCTCGCTTTCGAACGAGGTTTTTGTGTACATGGCCTGAACTCTCCCGGCGATGGACGCCGCTGCTGCGGCGTTCATCCAGTGTAGTTGCCGGGCGGCGGCATCGATGACCTGCGGATCGGCCCGCGGCGGTCGCTGGATTCAGAGCTGCAGGTCGAAGGCCCGGCTGATGGCCCGCACCGCCTCGTCGCTGTCCCAGTCGCGCACGCCATAGACCTTGTGCAGGATCCGGCCCTGGGCGTCCACGATCACCGTCAGCGGAATCCGGTTGGCGCCGAGCATGTTCTCGATCGCCAGCTCGTGGTCGATGAAGTGCGGGAAGCTGGTGCCGGCGCGGGCCAGGAAGGCCTGCGCCCGCTCGTCGTAGTCGTCGATCGAGACGCCGATCACGTTGAAGTGCTCGCCGTAGCGCTTCGCCAGCCGATCCAGCGAGCCCATCTCGGCCAGGCACGGCGAGCAGTAGCTGGCCCAAACGTTGATGATCAGCGGTTTGCCGAAGAACGAGGCCAACTGCCTCGATTCGCCCGTCAGGCCGCGCATCGGCAAGTCGCGCAGCACATGGCCTTCGGCGATCTCGCCCGGCGTCGCGGCGAACACCGGCAGCGCCGTCGAAAGGATCAGGAGCAGGCTTGCGAGCAGGTGCTTCATGGTGCGGGGGGAGATCGGATCGGGCCGCCAGCATTGCAGTTGCGGCGCCGATCGGCAAGTGCCGGCGATGCGCGGTCCGGCCGGCCGGAGCGATGCCGGCGGAACCCGCTTGCAGCGGCCGAAAATCGGCCGGGAGGAGGGCGGATCATCCGCCGCCCGCCCTCCCGGAGGCACGCGCTACGGCGCGTAGCGGATGAATAGCGGGCCGCCCTGCTCGTCCAGTTGCAGGCTCACGCGGCCGGCATCGAAGGTGCTTGCCGCCGGCATCCAGGCATTGCCCAGGTGGTCCATCACGCCGAGCAGGCCGGCCACCGGCAGCGACAGGCTCGAACTGCGCCCCTCGCCGCTCTGCCACGCGGCATAGACCCGTTCCTGCTCACCGGCCAGCACCATTACGTGCAGGCCCGGCGGCACGTCGGCCAGCAGGCCCAGGTTGATCTTGTCGGCGGCGAGCTGGTTGAAGATGCGCAGCGCGGTGGCCGAAGGCTTCTCGGCCAGATCGCGCTCGAACAGCGCGAAGTTGTCCTCCATCGAATCCGCTTCGGTGCCCTGGCGCTTGAGCTTGTAGACCATCGAAACCTCGGCGCCGAGCGCCCAGTGCGTCAGCAGGCTGCGGCTGGTCAGCACCGCCTGACGCGCCAGGAAGGCCGGATCCGCGGCGTCGCCGCCGAGATCCATCGTGCCGATCGAGTAACCCCATTCGGTCAGCCAGATCGGCAGCGGCAGGTCGGTCTTGTCGCGGATCAGCCGCTCGGCCATGACCCACTTCTCGGCCAGCCCCTCGGGTTTCTCGTAGGCATGCAGACCGACCGCGTCCGCCAGATCGGCGGCGCCGGCTTCGAGCATCGCCTTCAGGTAGGGGAAGTCGAAATAGGACAGCCCGCCGGTACCGACCACTGCATCGGGCGCCGCGCTGCGGATCGCATCGAGCGCGGCGCCGGCCAAGGCCGCGTACTGGCCCGCGTCGGGCGCCCCGCCCCAGTACAAGGGATGGTTCGGCTCGTTCCAGATCTCGAACGCGACGTGCTCGCTGGCATAGCGGGCGGCGGCCGCCGCCGCATAGCGGGCGAAGGCGGCAATCCCCTCGGCGCTGCGCACGTCGTGGTCGGCGTGGCCGTAGTCGAGGATCAGCAGCAAATCCAGACCCCGGGCGCGTATCGCACCGACGATGGCATCGAATTCGCTGAAATCGAGCACGCCGTCGTGTTCGACCCGCGACCAGTAGAGATCGACCCGCATCGCCCCGAGCCCGGCCGCCTGCGCGACATCGAGCGGCGCCTCCGACACGCCCGGGTGATGGACCGCGCCGAAGCGCCGGCCGAGCACCGCGTCGGCCGCGTCCGGCTCGATCGTCGCGGCCCCAGGATCCAGCACGTAGGCGGTGTCGCGCCCGGCCAGCAGCGTGAAGTCGTCCAGCAGCACCTCGCCGCCGGCGGCGTCGTCGAAGGCATTGCGCGCCACCACGGCGATGGCCTCGATGGGACCGTCCAGCACCCCGTCGCCGTCGCCGCCCCAGGCGCTATCCGGCGCATCGAGCAGGGCCAGCGCCTGATACCAGCGCGATTCGTCGGCGCCTTCCAGGCTGCGCGTCACCGGATACTGCAGCGTCTCGCCGGTAGCATCGACCAGGCGCAGCGCCAGCGTCACGTTGCCGGGCGAGCGGACGCGGAAGCTCATCGCCTGCCCGGCCTCGACCGGCTGCGGCAGGTCGAGCTGGGCCAGCACGTAGCTGCCGCAATCGGCACCGTTGCAGGCCAGATCGAAATCCAGCGCCATCGCTTCACCGCCGCGACCGTCGGCCACGCTGCGCAGCTGGCCGTGCGACAACGCGTCGCCGGCAAAGAACTGCCACGGACCGGTCGAGGCGCGCCCGTCGAAGCCGTCGACGGTCAGCGACGCTCCATCCAGCCCGATCACGTCGTCCGGCAGCGCATCGAGCAACACCACGTCGTCCACATCGACGCTGCCGCTGACCGCCTCGCCGGCCAGGCTCGAGGCCAGCACGACGAGCTTGCGGATCGTGCCTTCGATGCGGCCGCTGCCGCTGCCGCCCCAGTAGCCCTCGGGGCTGGCCAGATCGGCCACCGCCGGATACCAGACGCCGTCGCCGTAGCCGGCCAGCGGGCGCTGCAGCCGGTATTGCAGCGTCTGCCCGCTGTCGTCGACGACGCGTAGGCGCAAACGCACATAGGACGGCGAGCGCGTCATGAAGCCGAGCGCCGCCCGCGGCTCGAGCGCGACCGGCAGCGCGAGCGTCGCCGAGGCGAATTCGCCGCAGTCGGCCGCGGCCTGCAGGCAGCCGAAGCTGTAGTCGAAGCGCATCGCCCGCTGCGACTCGAATCCGGCCGCCGTCACCAGATCGGCCGCGGTGCCGGTGCCGCCGCTGACCCACAGCGACCACGGCACGACCACCTCGCGATCTTCGAAGTCGTCGATCAGCAGGCGGCCGTCGACGGCCGTCGGCGCTTCGGGCTGCGGCACGCTCGCCAGCATCACCACGTCGTCCACCTCGACGCGACCGGCTTCGGCGCGACCGCTGCGGGTCTCGACCAGCAGGCGGATCGACTTGATGCCCTGCTCGATGCTGCCGCTCGCCGCCCCGCCCCAGAACGCCCGCGGCTGGGCCAGATCGGCGACGGCCCGGTACCAGACCGCCGGATCGTAGCCCTCGGGCGGACGGGCCAGCGGGTACTGCAGCGTCTGGCCGCTGCCGTCGACGATGCGCAGCGACAGCATCGCCGCCACCGGCGAACGGGTCATGAAGGCCAGTGCCGGCAGCGGCTCGAGCGGGCTGGACTGGCCCAGCACCGCCATCGCCAGCTGGCCGCAGCTGCTGCCCGCGACCGTGCAGTCGAAGGCGTAGTCGAGATGCATCGCACGGCTGGATTCGAAGCCCGCCTGCACGTCCACGGCGCCGCCGCCGTTGCTGGACCAGACGGTCCACGGGCTGGCCACCGGGCGGTCCTCGAAATCGTCGATCGTCAGCACGCCGTCGACCACGGCCGGCCCGTCCGGTACCGGCAGCGCCTCGAGCAGCACCAGGTCGTCCAGCTCCACGGCGCCCGTGGTCGCGGCACCGCTGCGGGTACTGGCCAACAGCCGCAGCGAGCCGATGCCCTGCTCGATCCGGCCGCTGGCGGCCCCGCCCCACCACGACTGCGGCTTCGCCAGGTCGATCACCGAGTCGTACCAGACCGTCGGGTCGTAACCCTCCGGCGGCCGCGTGCTGGCGTATTGCAGCGTCTGGCCGCTGCCGTCGATGACGCGCAGCTGCAGTTCGGCGCTGTTCGGCGAGCGCGTTGCGAAGCGCAAGGCCGCGGCGCCCGGCAGCGTGGTTTCGAAACCGCGCACCGCCATCGCGTACTGGCCGCAGCTGCTGCCGGCCACGGCACAGTCGAAGGCATAGCCCAGCGCCATGCCGCGGGCCGAGCCGGCACCAGCCACCGAAGCGAGCGAGGCATCGGTGCCGCTGCCGCCGGTGTGCCAGACGGTCCAGGGCTCGACCACCGGCCGATCCTCGAAATCGTCCACGCGCAGTTCGCCGCCGACGAAGCCCGGCGCCAGGGCCTGCGGCATCGCGTCCAGCAACTGCACCGAGTCGATGTCCACGTGGCCGCTCTCGGCCTGGCCGGAGCGGGTCGTGACGACGAAGCGCAGCGAGCGCACGCCGCCCTCGATCCGGCCGGAGTTGCTGCCGCCCCAGTGCGCCGCCGGCGCGGCCAGGTCGAGCGCGACCGGGAACCAGACCGCCGGATCGTAGGCTTGCGGCGGCCGGCGCACGGCGTATTGCAGCGTCTGGCCGCTGCCGTCGATGACCCGAACGTCGAGCCGGGCAGCGGTCGTCGAACGGGTGTCGAAGGTAAGCGCCGCCTGCGGCCCGATCGATTCCGCGAAGCCCCGGATCGCCATCGCCAACTGCCCGCAACTGCTGTTCGCGACCAGGCACTGGAACGAGTAGTCGAGGCGCAGCGCACCCGCCGAGGCCTGGCCGGCGGAGATCGAGACCGCGCCGGCGGTGCCGGCCCCATCGGTCGCCCAGGCCCGCCACGGCTGTGGGTCGCCGCGGCCTTCGAAGTCGTCCACCAGCAGCGCGGCCGCCTGGCACGGTGCGGCGAGCAACAGGCTGGCCAGCGCCAGGGTCAGCACGCGGGCCGATTTGCCGGCGGCTCGCGCAAGGCGGCGGCCGGAGCGGGATCGCGTCGCGACGCGACGAAAATTCATGTTCATGGCATCTACTCCAAGATCGACGACTCGACGGGAACGGGCAAGGCGAAGACAGGAGGACGCACGCCGGATCGGCGATCGTTCGTCGAGGCAGCCGGGGCGACCATGGCGCTCAGTCGCTTTAGGTCCCTGGCTTTGCGTCCCGCTGTTTCCCCTGCGGTTTGCCCTGTTCTCGAAGCGGGCGGAATGAGTTCGTCATTCCGCATGGGGCTGTTCTTCGGCAATGACAACGTCAGCTTGATAGGCGTTACATTTTTGCCTGATCAGCGGCGCCATCCTCGTGCCGCCACGCAGCAAATTGCGGTCCACGTCAGCGTGCCGATGGGATGGCATCGAGCCAGGAGACGCCCTGCAGCGCCCGCCTTTCAGGCTGCCGCCAAGCCACCGGCAATACGGGCCGCAGCGGCACGGCGAACCATGCAGCGCAGCACGGATAAGCCGATTCAAAGCCAGCCACTGTCGCCGGAGGGCGACACCGCGCAGCCGCCGGACCACGGGCCCCGGCGCTGCGAACGGTATTTCGGCCGGCTGCCGGCGTCGCCCCGCGACGACAGCCGGAGGGCGGCCTCAGCGCCCGCCGAGGCGCCCCGCGACGACGATCTGCTTCGGCGAGCCCGCGCCGAACACGGATCCGTCGTAGTCGCCGTACTTGGCCTCGATCCACAGGCCGTGGGCGGCGAACAAGGCGTCGAGCTCCTGCGGGAAGAAGATCCGCATTGCGAGGTGATGCCGCCTGACGACGCGCCCGTCCGGCTCGCGGTAGTGCCATTCGATCTCATTCACCTGGCGCGCGGCATCGTAGCGGGCGCTCTCGTACAGCGTCAGCTCGCAGCCGCTGTCCGGGTCGCGATAGCGCAGCAGCGGCGTCTCCGCCGCGCGCGGCGCGAGCCTTTGCGGGTCGGGCTGGAAGGTGTCGACGACGATCCGGCCCTGCGCAGCCAGATGGCGTTCCAGCACCTCGAACAGGCGCGCCAGCTCGGCCGCCTCATGCACGTGGTTGAGCGTGTTGTAGGGCAGCAGGATGCGATCGAAGCGTTCGCCCAGTTCGAGGGCCAGGAAGTCGCCCGGCACAAAGCGCACGGCGCAGGCCGCGGCGGTAGCCCTGGCGCGGGCGGCGGCCAGCATCGCTTCGGCCCGGTCGACCCCGACCACGGCATCGAAACAGGCGCACAGCGGCAGTGTCAGGCGGCCGGTGCCGCAACCGAGCTCGAGCAGGCGGCCGCCGCGCGGGCCGAACAGGCGGCGGTAGAAATCCAGGTCGCGCGGCGCCGTCATGCCGGCCAGCAGGTCGTAGTGCCGCGCATCGGCATACGGGTCGTCGGGAACTTCGCTCATCATCGGTCGGTGCCGCCACGCTGAACCTGGCGCTAGCATGATAGCCTGCCGCGAACACCCGGCCGGCCCTGCGGCCGCCACGCGGGAGACCCCGATGATTCGCTCGCATCCCCTGCACCGTCTGCGACGCTGCGTCGCGCTGCTGCTGGCCGGCGCGTTGCTGGCCGGCTGCAGCCAGTTCGGCGATCGAGCCGAACAGCCGCTCGGCGCACCCGGCATCCCGCGTGACGGCACCGGCTACCGCCATGGCGTGGTGGCGGTATCGCATCCGCTGGCGGCCGAAGCCGGCGCCGCGATGCTGCGGCGGGGCGGCAATGCGATCGATGCGGCGGCGGCGATCCAGTTCGTGCTGAACGTGGTGGAGCCGCAATCCTCCGGCATCGGCGGCGGCGGTTTCATGATGATCTACCTGGCGGCCGAAGACCGCGTGGTCATCGTCGACAGCCGCGAGACGGCACCGGCGGCGGCCGGCGCGGACATGTTCGCCGGCATGGATTTCGATCAGGCCTCCACCAGCGGCGTCTCGGTCGGCGTGCCGGGCACGCTGGCCGGCATCGACATGGCCCTCGAGCGCTGGGGCAGCCAATCGCTGGCCGCGACGCTGCAGCCGGCGATCCGTCTGGCGCGCGAGGGCTTCGCGATCAACGCGCCGCTGGCGCTGCGCAGCGCCAGCCCGCGCGCCGCGCTGCATGCCGAGACCGCGGCCCGTTTCCGCCGGCCGGACGGCGCTCCGCTGCCGGTGGGCTACCGGCTGGTGCAGCCCGAACTCGCCCATACGCTGCAGTTGCTTGCCGAACAAGGCATCGGCGTCTTCTACCGCGGCGAGATCGCGCAGGCCATCGTCGCGGCCCAGCGCCGCAGCCTGATCGGCGAGGCCGGCCGCGGCCGCATGACGCTGGCCGACCTGGCCGGCTACCGGCCGGCGCTGCGTACGCCGGTGCAAGGCCGCTACCGCGGCTACCGCATCGCATCGATGCCCTCGCCGTCTTCCGGCGGGCAGACGCTGCTGATGATGCTGGGCTTGCTCGAACCCTATCCGATCGGCGGTCCGGGCGAGGGCTGGGGCTTTGGCGGCAAGAACACGCTGCACGTGATGGCCGAGGCGATGCGGCTGGCCTTCGCCGACCGCGCGGTCTGGATGGGCGACGCCGACTTCGTGCCGGTGCCGGCCGCCGGGCTGTTGTCGGACTGCTTCCTGGCGACGCGGCGTGCGCTGATCCACCTCGACCGACGCATGGCGACGCCGGCGGCGGGCGACCCGCGGCCCTGCCAGAGCCCCCGCTACGCCGGCAACGGTGGCCTCGCCGCCGGCGACGAGGCGAAGGGCCTCGACACCACCCATTTCACGGTGGCCGACCGCTGGGGCAACGTGGTGAGCTTCACGACGACGGTCGAGAGCGCCTGGGGCAGCGGCATCACGGTGCCCGGCTACGGCTTCCTGCTCAACAACGAACTGACCGATTTCAATCTGGCGCCGCGCGCCGACGCCGCGCGCGGCGACCCGGGCAGCAACGACGTGGCGCCGGGCAAGCGGCCCCGCTCGTCGATGGCGCCGACGATGGTCTTTCGCGGCGGCAAGCTGCTGCTGGCCTACGGCTCGCCCGGCGGTTCGACGATCATCAACACGGTGCTGAACACCACGCTGAACCTGATCGACCACGGCATGGAAATAGACGCCGCAATCGCCGCGCCGCGCTTCTCGGTGACCTCGGCGGGCGGCGCAATCCTGTGCGAGCCCGGCCTGCCGCAGGCGTCGCTGACGCACCTGGCGGCGCTCGGCCACGTCTTCCGTGCCGGCGACGGCGCGCCGCGCTGCGAGGCCGACATCGGCTCGGTGCAGGCAGTCGCGATCGAGCCGCTCGACGGCCGGCAATACGGCGGCGCAGACCGGAGGCGCGAAGGGACCGTGATCGGCCTGCCCTGAGGCCGGCGGCGATCTGTACTCGTCGCCGGGTGCGGAGAATGCAGCGGATCGGCTTGGGGAGGCGGTGATGCTGGTCTCGCCGCAGGGCCGGACACCACTGCACCGCGACGGGCCGTCGCCCGGCCGAGCGGCGGCGGGCGCCTTGTGCGTCGCGCCACCGGTCTGGTATCAATAGCCTTCGATCGCCGTTCAAAGCACCGAGGAAAAGCACCGATGGCCAAGGGAATGATTCTGGCAGCCGGCCAGGGCACGCGGGTTCGGCCGCTCACTTCGCAATTGCCGAAGCCGATGGTCCCGATCCTGGGCAAACCGGTGATGGAATACCTGGTCGAACACCTGGCGCGCTACGGCGTGCGCGACATCATGGTCAACGTCGCGTTCAACCACTGGAAGATCGAGAACTACTTCGGCGACGGCCGCCGCTGGGGCGTGAACCTCGGCTATTCGTACGAGGGCGCGCGGGAGCACGGCGAACTGGTGCCGAAGGCGGTCGGTTCCGCCGGCGCGCTGCGCAAAATCCAGGATTTCGGCGGCTTCTTCGACGACACCACGATCGTCATGTGCGGCGACGCGATCGTCGACCTGGACATCGGCGCGGCGCTGCACGAGCACCGCTCGAAGCAGGCGCTGGCCAGCGTCGTGACGCTCGACGTGCCGCGCGAGGAGGTCAAGAACTACGGCGTGGTGGTCACCGACGACGAGGGGCAGGTGCGCTCCTTCCAGGAAAAGCCGCGCCCCGAGGACGCCTTGTCCACGCTCGCCAGCACCGGCATCTACGTCATCGAGCCGCAGGTCATCGAGCGCATCCCGGCCGGCACCATGTATGACATCGGCTCGGACCTGTTCCCGCGGCTGGTGGCCGAGGAGGTCCCGTTCTTCGCCCAGAAGCGCTTCTTCAACTGGATCGACATCGGCCGGCTGGCGGACTACTGGGAGGTGTCGCAGCGGGTGCTGCGCGGCGAAGTGGCGCAGATGGACATGCCCGGCACCGAGCTCAGGCCCGGCATCTGGGTCGGCCTGAACACCTCGATCGCCTGGGACAGCGTGCAGATTGCCGGACCGGTCTACGTCGGCTCGGGCGTGCGCATCGAGCCGGGCGTCTCGATCGTCGGTCCGAGCTGGATCGGCCACGGCAGCCACGTCAGGAGCGGCGCCAAGGTCGAGCGCTGCATCCTGCAGGAGTACACCCGCATCGGCGAGAGCCAGCGCTTCACCGAGATGATCGTGTCGCCGCAGTTCTGTGTCACCCGCGACGGCACCGCGCACTATCTGGGCGAGGACCACTGCCCCTACCGCTGGGGCGACGCCCGCGGCTGATCGTGGGACAAGCGTGCCGGGGTCGGCACTCGAATGGCGGCCGACCCTAAAGGGCCCGGGCGTCGATCCGTTGACCTCCGGCACGAGGACGGCCGGCGCCGATGCGACGACCGATTGCCAGACAAGCCATAGGAAAGCGGATCATGATGCTGCGCACGCTGTCGAGTTCTGTATTCGTCATCGCACTGGGGGTGGCGGCGGCGATCCCCGTGCATGCGGCCGAGGACTACGTCGTCGACGCCGACCGGATCGTCAAGGAGGCCGATTGGAATGCCATGCAGACCCTGACGGTGGAAATCGCGGAGCACTCCTACACGCCCGACGAGATCCACCTCAAGGCCGGCACGCCCTACAAGCTCGAACTGAAGAACCTGGGCGAGAAGAACCACTACTTCACGGCACCGGAGTTCTACCGCTCGATCGCCACCCGCAAGGCGATGGTCAATGGCCAGGCCGAGATCAAGGCGCCGTACTTCAAGGCGGTCGAGATCCTGAAGGACGGCGGCCAGCTCGATCTCTACTTCGTCCCGGTGACGAAAGGCAGCTATCCAGTCTATTGCACGATCGACGACCACCGCGAGAAGGGCATGGAAGGGACGCTCATCGTCGAGTAGCCATGGCTCACAGCCTGACCACGGCCTGCGCGCTGCTGGCGCTGCTCGGCAGCGCCGGCGCTGCCGAACCGCAGCACATTCCGGTACCGCTGCTCGGGCATGCGCCGCAGGTCGACGGCAATCTCGACGAGTGGGGCGAGGACGGCTGGCAACGGATCGCCATCGCACCCACCGTCAAGCCCGAGCAACGCGCCGAGCTGGGCCTGAGCGCGGAAGACCGCAACGCGGTCGGCCGCTCGGAAGTGGCCTTCAAGGCGGGCGTTGCCGGCGATACTTTCTACGTCGCCGTACGCTGGCCCGACGACGGCGCCGACACCGACCTCGACGTGTGGCTGTGGAACGGGCACCGCTATGCCCGTTCGCGCCGCTACAACGACCAGTTCGCGCTGCGCTTCGCGATGGCCGGCGACTACGACCGCAGCATGCTGTCGGGCAAGAGCTACGAGGCCGACCTGTGGGAGTGGAACGCCAGCCGCGGCGCCATGGCCGGCATCGCCGAGGATTTCCGCCAAGTCATCTCGACCCGCATCATCGAGAACGCCGCCGAATACACGGTCAAGGGCGTCGGCACGATATACATCAAGAAATACCGCGACGAAGGGCACTACCCGTTCAAGACCGTGCGGCCGCCGCGACAGAAGGGCGCCGACCAGATCGTCGCGCAGGAAATGAAGGGCGGGCCCGACGGCAGCTATGCCGACGTGCGGGCCGGCAGCCGCTGGCAGGACGGCTACTGGCAGCTCGAAATGTCGCGCAAGCTCGACACCGGCCATGCCGACGACGTGGTGCTGCCGCGCGGCGGCCGGATCGTCGGCCAGATCGCGGTCTTCAACCACTCGGCCGACGAAAACAAGAGCATCTCGGAACCGCTCGATTTCGACTTCAGCGCCGTCAAGCAGTGACGGCCGCCAGCACCACCCGGTCGCGCCCTTCCTGCTTGGCCTGGTACAGCGCGGCATCGGCCGCCGCCAGCAGCTCCTCCGCCGAAGCCGCCGCCACCCCTTCGGTGCAGGCCACGCCGACGCTGATCGAGACGTGCAGCCCGTCCACGTCCAGCGCCGCGACGTCGCCGCGCAATCGCTCGGCAACCGTGCCGGCGTCGCCGCTGTGCAGGCCCGGCAGCACCGCGACGAATTCCTCCCCGCCGTAGCGGCCGAGCACGTCGTAGCAGCGCAGCGACTCCCGCGTCGCCCGTCCGACGGCCCGCAACACCCGGTCGCCGGCCTCGTGGCCGTAGCTGTCGTTGAAGCGCTTGAAGTGATCGATGTCGAAGATCAGCACCGCCAGAGGAGCGCCGCTGTCGCGCATGCGCTCGAACTCCCGCCGGAAGCACTCGTCCAGGTGGCGCCGGTTGTAGAGCCCGGTCAATTCGTCGATTCGCGCCATGCGCGTCAAGCGTTCGCGCAACCGGTATTCCTCGTCGATGTCGCGGATCAGGGCCGCCGAGCCGATCGCCACACCGTTGCCGTCGCAGATCGTCGCGGCGCTGACCGACAGCATGCGGCCCTGGTATTCGGTCTCGACACTGCCGCCGGCCGCCTCGCCGGCCATCAGGCTGCGGATCAGCCCGGGGTCCTCGATGATCTGCTCGAAGCCTTCCTGCCGTATCTGGCCCGAGGACTTGCCGAGGATCTCCTCTGCCGCCGGATTGACCAGCACCACGCGGCCGTCGCGATCGGTCACGATGACCGCTTCGCGCGAAGTGAGCAGGATCGTCGTCAACTTGTCCTGTTCGGCCAGCAGGCTCAGGTAGTTGTCTTTCAGGCGGTCGCGCATCAGGTTGAAATTGCTCGCCATCTGCCCGATCTCGTCCTCGGATTCGACCGGCACGCCGTGATCCCAGTCGCCGGCCGACACCCTGCGCATCGCCTGCGTGACGTGTTCGATCGGGCCGAACAGCATCCTGCCGAGCAGGTAGCCGGTCACCAGCATCGTGCCGGCCAGTGCGATCGCCAGTCCGATCAGCGCCTGCCGGCGGGCATCGAGCAAGTCGCGTTCGACCACCTCGGCGGAGGATTCCAGCACCACCAGGCCACGCACCTCGCCGCCGTCGTCGTGGCAACGTTGGCACGAAGGCCTGGAGAAGATCGGATCGATCATCAAGGTCAGGTGCTCGCCTCCCTGGCCGACGATCTCCAGCGTGCGCGCTTCCTGGCCGGCGACGGCCTCGCGGAACGCCCTGCTGCGCGCCTCGGGAATCGGTGCCGGCGCCGCTTCCGCGCTGCCGTGCGGTGCGAACACCATGCCGCCGAGCCGCTCGTTGACGCGCTCGATGGTCCGGTTGTCCCTGAACGCGGGCGTGCCGTCGCTGCGCACGATCATGAAACGCCGCGTGCCCCCGACGGCCGCCAGGCGGCGGTTGAACTCGGCCGCCACCTCGGCGTGGCCACCCACCATGATCGATTCGAGGCTGAGCGCGACGGCATCGGTGACCTTGTGCAGCGCCCGGCCGTTCTCGGCCAGGATCGCGTGCTCGGCCTGCCGCACGTAGTAGATCGTGGTGGCGACCAGGCCGAGCAGTACCGCGAGGCTCAGGCCCAGCAGCAAGCGGACCCGCAAGCGGCGCAGCGCCACCACCGGATCGTCGGGATCAGTCGGCAAGATCGGCATCGGCAGTGACCTCGGCCCGGCAGACGCGATTGCGCCCCCCGCGCTTGGCTTCGTAGAGCGCCCTGTCGGCCAGCTCCGCCAGCTCGGCCGGCGAGCCGGCCGGCAGTTCGGGCGCACAGGCCACGCCGACCGACACCGTCACCTTCAGGCCATCGACGACCGCCACCTCGATCGCCGCCCGCAGGCGCTCAGCCATCGCCAGCGCACCGCTGGCCGGCGTGCCCGGCAGGATGCCGAGGAATTCCTCGCCGCCGTAGCGGCACGGCACGTCGTGCCGGCGCAGGATGTCCTGGAACAGGCAGGCCACCGCCTGCAGCACCCGATCTCCCTGGTCGTGGCCGTGGGTGTCGTTGAAATTCTTGAAGTGGTCCACGTCGAACATCAGCAGCGACAGCGGCTCATGGGTACGCCGCGCGCGGTGCCACTCGATCTCCAGCGTCGCATCCAGGTGGCGCCGGTTGTACAGGCCCGTCAGACCGTCGGTGGTGGACAGCCGCAGCAATTCCTGCTCGAGCCGCCTTTCCTCGGTGACGTCGCGCAACAGCGCGGCCGAACCGACCACGTGGCCGTCGCTGGCATGGATCGTCGAGGCGAACACCTGCAGTACCCGGTCGCCATAGCCAATCGTCGCCGGCCCCTCCGGTTCGGCCTCGGCAAGCCAGGCGCGCATCCGTTCCGGATCGTCGAGCAGCTGCTCCAGCCCGTCGGCGGCGATCCTTGCGGACGACTTGCCGAGCAGGCGCTCCGCGGCCGGATTGACCAGCACCACCCGCCCGGCGCCGTCGGTCAGTACGATGCCCTCGCCAGCGCTGCGGATGATTGTCGTCAGCTTGTCCTGTTCGCGCCGCAGCCCGTCGTAGGTATTGCGCAGTTCCGAGGTCATGACGTTGAAGCTCTGCGCCATCCGGCCCAGTTCGTCGCCGCTGTGCACCGGCACCTGGTGCGCCAGGTCGCCGGTACTGGCGCGCGACATCGCCCGGGTGACCCGTTCGATCGGCCTCACCACCGAGCGGCCCATCATGTAACCGGTCAGCAGCATCGTTCCCATCAGCGCCACCGCCAGCACCACCAGCGAATCCTGCCGCGCCCGCAGGATGTCGCGCTGGACCTGGGCCAGCGAGGTGGTGAGCTTCAGCACGCCGCGGATCGGCCGGGCGCTGCCGTGGCACTTGTGGCACGGCTCCTGGTTCGGGATCGGGGACAGGAAGGTCAGCGTCGGCTCGCCGTTGGCATCCTTGTCGTACAGGGTCAGGATCTGGCGGGTATCGAGCGCCCGGCGCAGATTCGGATCGTCCGACGCCAGCACGCGAATCGTTTCCTCGCGCTCGCGCGGCAGGAACTGCTCCTCGCCGCGGCGCTCGTTGACCTCTTCGATCGTGCTGTTGTCGCGGAACGCCTCGACACCGGTGACGCGCAGGACACGGAAGTCGGCGATCTCGGGCACGCGCTTGAGCCGGTCGGCGTAGGACTGGGCGATGTCGGCCGAGCCGGCCAGCATCACGCTCTGCAGCCCCTGGATCACGCTCTCGGTCAGTTTGCGCATCGTGCGTTCGTTTTGCGCCAGCAC
This sequence comes from Rhodocyclaceae bacterium, assembly GCA_050305135.1. Taxonomy (GTDB): domain Bacteria; phylum Pseudomonadota; class Gammaproteobacteria; order Burkholderiales; family Rhodocyclaceae; genus Cognatazoarcus. The sequence goes on from JBNLET010000012.1 coordinate 16,855, forward strand.
CGACTGCTCCTGGTGCGAGGTATAGAACGCCGCGGTGGCCACCAGGCCGGCCGCGACGGCCACCCCGACCACGACCATGATCTTGTAGCGAATTCGACCGAAAAGCTTCGTGATGGCTGCCCGCTCCGGTCGGGCTGGAGGCGCCGCGCGCGTCAACAAAAAGACACAAGATTAACGAGCGGACCGCCGGAAGCTTTAGCAGCGCGCCGCAGATCGGCTGGACGCATCATGCGCTGCTGCACGCAAGGGGCTCATGGCAGATGCGGCCTGGCGAGGAAGAAGGCGGTAATGCTCTTGCCATCGGTGATGCGGCCGTCGAATACCGCCTGTTCGAATTCGGCCGCGCTCAGCGCATCGAGCTCGAGGAACTCGCCCTCGTCCAGCTTCTGGCCGACGGCTTCCAGGCCCCGCGCGAGGAAGACCTCGATGCGTTCGTCCGAATAGCCGATGCACGGATGCATGCAGCCCAGATGCCGCCATTCGGCCGCCCGGTAGCCGGCCTCCTCTTCCAGTTCGCGCCTGGCACAGCGGGCGATATCCTCGCCGGGATCGATCTTGCCGGCCGGGAATTCGACGAAGACCCGGCGCAGCGGGTAGCGAAACTGGTGCTCGACCAGCAGCCGGCCGTCCGGCAGCTGCGCTACGATCACCACCGCGCCGGGGTGCCGCACGTACTCGCGCCCGACCACGCTGCCGTCCGGCGCGCGTACCGAATCCCGCTGGACGCGGAGAAACAGGCCCGAGTACGTCTCCTCGCTGTCGAGCGTGCGCTCCTCGAGCTGCTCGTCGAATTGGCCGGTACGGAACCCCATCGCCCTCTCCCCCAGGCATCAAACGAAGAAGCCGGCGCAAGGCCGGCTTCCGCGATGTCGGCGCTACGCCTCGCTCACATGAAGGAGGCGGACAGCGCCCGCGCGCAACCCTCGATCAGCGTCGTCGGCATCAGGCCCAGCGCGGCGATGGCGACGCCGTTGAGCGACAGCACCAGCTTGAGATCGCTGCTGCCGGCGAGCGGCGTGTCGTCGGCCGGCTCGTCGAAGTACATGACCTTGACGACGCGCAGGTAGTAGAACGCGCCCACCAGCGACATCAGCACGGCGATCACCGCCACCCAGACGTAGCCGGCCTGCACGACCGCCGTCAGCACCGCCAGCTTGGCGAAGAAGCCGATGAAGAACGGCACGCCGGCCATCGAGAACATGATGAACATCATGATCAGCGCGAACCACGGGCTGCGCTTGTTGAGGCCCTTGAAGTCGTCGATCTCCTCGGCCTCGAAGCCGGCGCGGGCCAGCAGCAGGATCATGCCGAACGAGGCCAGGCTCATCAGCACGTAGGTGACGACGTAGAACATCGCCGCGCCGTAGGCGGTGCCGGCGAAGCGCGGATCGCCGTCCACGACGCCGGACAAGAGGCCCAGCAGCATGAAGCCCATGTGCGAAATCGCCGAATAGGCCAACATCCGCTTCAGGTTGCTCTGCGCCACGGCCACCACGTTGCCGAGGACGATCGAGGCCACCGCCAGGAAGATCAGCATCGCCTGCCACTGTTCGGCCAAGTCGAACAGGCCATTCACCAGCAGGCGCATCGCCATCGCGAAGGCGGCCAGCTTCGGCGCGGTGCCGATCAGCAGCGTGACCGGCGTCGGTGCGCCGTGGTAGACGTCGGGAATCCACATGTGGAACGGCACCACGCCGAGCTTGAACGCCAGGCCGGCGACCAGGAAGACCAGGCCGAACATCAGCACGGTGCGATTGCCGGCCTCGTGGAAGATCGCCTGGGCGATGCCGGACAGCTCGAGGCTGCCGGTGGCGCCGTAGATCATCGACATGCCGTATAGCAGCAGGCCGGACGCCAGCGCGCCGAGCACGAAATATTTCATCGCGGCTTCGGTCGAGCGGGCCGAATCGCGGTCCATCGCCACCAGGCCGTAGAGCGACAGCGAAAGCATCTCGAGACCGATATAGACGGTCAGCAGGTGATTGGCGGAGATCATCACCATCATGCCGAGCGTGGCGTAGATGACGAGCAGGTAGAACTCGGGCTGGTCGAGGTTGCGGTCGGCCAGGTACTGCCGGCTGTACAACAGCGTGACCGCAATCGCCCCGTAGACCAGCAACTTCAGTAGGTCCGACATCGGGTCGTCGATGTACATGTTGCCGAAGGTGTAGGCCACCTCGCCGTCCATGCCCGACCAGGTGACGACGGCCGCGCCGAGCAGCACCGCCAGCGTCAGCAGGTAGCCCAGCGTGCGCGCGCTGTCCTTCATGAACACGGTGATCATCAGCACCACCAGCGACATCGCGGCGACGAACAGCTCGGCGGCCGCGGGAGCGAAATCAGGGACAACAAAGTTCATCGTCAGACCATTTCCGTGTAGTTGACTCGCCGGCCGCTCAGAGCTTGCTTACCGCGACATGCTTCAGGAGGTCGTTCACCGTGGCGTGCATCACCTCGGTGAAGGGCTGCGGGTACAGGCCCATGGCGAGCACGCAGACCGCCAGCAGGGCCAAGAAGAAGAACTCGCGCGAGCCGATGTCATCCAGCTCGGCCACGTGCTGGTTGGCCACCGCGCCGAACATCACCCGCTTGTACATCCACAGCGTGTAGGCGGCACCCAGGATCAGCGTCGTGGCGGCCAGGAAGGCCACCCAGAAGTTGTATTGCACGGCGCCCAGGATGACCATGAACTCGCCGACGAAGCCTGAGGTGGCGGGCAGGCCCGAGTTGGCCATGGCGAACAGCATGAACAGCGCCGCGAACTTCGGCATCGTATTGACGACGCCGCCGTAGTCGGCGATCTGGCGCGAATGCACGCGGTCGTACATGACGCCGATGCAAAGGAACATCGCGCCCGAGACGAAGCCGTGCGAGATCATCTGGATCAGCGCGCCTTCCAGCCCGAGCGGGTTCAGCATGAAGAAGCCCAGCGTCACGAAACCCATGTGGGAAATCGACGAGTAGGCCACCAGCTTCTTCATGTCGGTCTGCACCAGCGCGACGAAGCCGATATAGACCACCGCGATCAGCGACAGCGAGATGATCAGCGGCGCCATCGAGATCGAGGCGTCCGGCACGATCGGCAGCGAGAAGCGCACGAAGCCGTAGGCGCCGAGCTTCAGCGCGATCGCGGCCAGCACCACCGAACCGCCGGTCGGTGCTTCCACGTGGGCGTCCGGCAGCCAGGTATGCACCGGCCACATCGGCACCTTGACCGCGAAGGACAGCAGCATCGCGATGAAGATCAGCGTCTGCGCTTCGATCGCCAGCGGCAGCTTGTGCCAGTCGAGGATGTTGAAGCTGCCGCCGGCCTCGCGGAACAGGTAGATGAAGGACACCAGCATCAGCAGCGAGCCGAGCAGCGTGTAGAGGAAGAACTTGATCGCCGCATAGACCCGGTTCGGTCCGCCCCACACGCCGATGATCAGGTACATCGGAATCAGCGAGGCCTCGAAGAAGACGTAGAACAGGATCCCGTCGAGCGCCGAGAAGATCCCGTTCATCAGGCCCGACATGATCAGGAAGGCCGCCATGTACTGCGAGACGCGGCTCTGGATCACTTCCCAGCCGGCGATCACGACCATGATCGTGATGAAGCTGTTGAGCAGCACGAACAGCACCGAGATGCCATCCACGCCGAGGAAGTAATTGATGTTGAAGTACGGGATCCACGGTGCCAGTTCGACGAACTGCATCTGGCTGGTGCTGGTATCGAAGCCGGTGAACAGCGGGATCGTCACCAGGAAGCCGAGCACCGCGACAAGCAGCGAGATCATCCGCTGCAGCGGCGCGTTCCGGTCCGAACCGGTCGCGAGCACGACCACGCCGCCGATAATCGGCAGCCAGATCGCCAGGCTGAGGAGAGGCATACCCGTCATCTTCTACTTCCGTTTGTGGCGCCCCGCACGGGGGCGCGTGTTTTCTTCCGATTCCGTCCCTGCGTGGCGCTCAGGCCCTGAAGAAGAACTCCAGGAACAGCACCACCCCGATGATCATCATGAAGGCATACATGTAGATGTGGCCGCTTTGCAGCAGGCGCGACACCTGGGCAATCATCCCCACCACCTGCGCCGAACCGTTCACCGCGACGCCGTCGATCAGCACCTGATCGCCGCCCTTCCACAGGCCGCGTCCCACCAGCCGGGCGCCGGCGGCGAAGAAGATCTCGTTGAAGCGGTCGAAGAAGTACTTGTTCTCGAGCAGCGCATGCACCGGCTTGAAGGTTCGCTGGATCGCGGCCGGGATGCCCGGCGCCACCATGTAGAACAGGTAGGACAGCACCACGCCGCCCATCGCCAGGAAGAACGGCAGCGTCGTGAAGCCGTGCAGCGCCATCGCCACCGCGCCGTGGAACTCGCTGGCGAGTTCCTCCATCGCCGGATGGGCCTCGTGATTGATGAAGATCGCGTCCTTGAACCAGTCGTCCATCAGCATCGGCTCGATCGTGAAGAAGCCGATCAGCACCGACGGGATCGCCAGCGCCACCAGCGGCACCCACACCACCCACTGCGACTCGTGCGGCTTCTGCCCCGGCGCCAGTCCGTGATGGTGATCCGTGGAGGGTTCCTCGTCGTCCGCGTCGCCGTGATGGTCGTGGTGGTCCTTGCCGAAGCGCTCCTCGCCGTGGAAGACCAGGAAGTACATGCGGAACGAGTAGAAGGCGGTCACGAACACGCCCGCGACGGCGCAGAAGTAGGCGTAGCCCGCCCCCGGCAGATGCGAGAAATGCACCGCTTCGATGATCGAATCCTTCGAGAAGAAGCCGGACAGGAACGGGAAGCCGATCAGCGCCAGCGAGCCGATCAGCGAGGTGAACCAGGTGATCGGCATGTACTTCCACAGCCCGCCCATGTTGCGCATGTCCTGGTCGTGGTGCATGCCGATGATGACCGAACCGGCACCGAGGAACAGCAGCGCCTTGAAGAAGGCGTGGGTCATCAGGTGGAACACCGCCGCCGAGTAGGCCGAGGCGCCGAGCGCGACGGTCATGTAGCCGAGCTGCGACAGCGTCGAGTAGGCCACGACGCGCTTGATGTCGTTCTGCACGATGCCGAGGAAGCCCATGAACAGCGCGGTCGTCGCGCCGATCACCAGCACGAAGGACAGCGCCATGTCCGACAGCTCGAACAGCGGCGACATGCGCGCCACCATGAAGATGCCGGCGGTCACCATCGTCGCGGCGTGGATCAGGGCCGAGATCGGGGTCGGGCCTTCCATCGAATCGGGCAGCCAGACGTGCAGCGGCACCTGGGCCGACTTGCCCATCGCACCGATGAACAGGCAGATGCAGATGACGGTGATCAGCAGCCAGCCGTGCCCGCCGATCAGCTCGATCGTCTTGGCCGCCAGCTGGTCGGCCTGGCCGAACACCTCGGCGTAGTTCAGGCTGCCGGTATAGGCGGCGATCAGGCCGATGCCGAGCAGGAAGCCGAAGTCGCCGACGCGGTTCACCAGGAAGGCCTTCAGGTTGGCGTAGATCGCGGTCGGGCGGGTGTACCAGAAGCCGATCAGCAGGTAGGACACCAGTCCGACGGCCTCCCAGCCGAAGAACAGCTGCAGGAAGTTGTTCGACATCACCAGCATCAGCATGGAGAACGTGAACAACGAGATGTAGGAGAAGAAACGCTGGTAGCCGGGATCGTCCTGCATGTAGCCGATCGTGTAGACATGCACCATCAGCGACACGAAGCTCACGACCAGCATCATCATCACGGTCAGCGAGTCGATCAGGAAGCCCACCTCGAACTTAAGGCCGCCGCTGGTGGCCCAGGTGTAGAGCGTGCCGTCGAAAGTGTTGCCGGCCTGCACGTCCTGGTACACCAGCAGCGAGGCGACGAATGCGACCGCCACGCCGAGGATCGTCACCACGTGCGCCCCGGTGCGGCCGATGGCCTTGCCGAAGAGGCCCGCCAGGATGGCACCGGCGAGCGGCGCAAGCGGTACCACCAGATAGAGCATGTTCATTTCTTCAGACATCGAACGCTTCCTTAACCCTTGAGGCTGTCCAGGTCATCCACGTGGATGGTGCGCAGATTGCGGAACAGGCAGACCAGGATGGCCAGCCCGATTGCCGCCTCGGCGGCGGCCACGGTCAGGATGAAGAACACGAAGACCTGGCCGGCGGCGTCACCCAGGTAGTGGGAGAAGGCCACGAAGTTGGTATTCACCGACAACAGCATCAGTTCGATGGCCATCAGCAGCACGATCAGGTTCTTCCGGTTGAGGAAGATGCCGACCACGCTGATCGCGAACAGGATCGCGCCCAGGATGAGGTAGTGGGAAAGCGAAAGCATCTGAGACTCCCTGAACTCCGTGCGTTCTTATTCGTTGCCGGCCGCTGCCGCTTCCGCCGCTGCCGGCTCTTTTTCCGTCGCCATCGTGACGATACGCACCCGGTCGTTGCGCTTGACCGCGATCTGCTCGGACGGATTGACGTACTTGGTACTGCGGCGCGCGCGCAGCGTCAGCGCGACCGCGGCGACCATGGCCAGCAGCAGCACGATCGAGGCCAGCTCGAACGGATAGACGTACTCGGTGTAGAGCAGGCGGCCGAGTTCGCGGGTGTTGCTGAAGCCGGCTTCCGGCATCGGCGGCTCGGGCATCGCCTCGAGGCCGAAATAATGGCCGCCCAGCACGACCGCCATCTCGAACAGCATCACCAGGCCGACCAGGAGGCCGAGCGGCAGGATGCTCCAGAACCCCTCCCGGATCCGATCCAGGTTGATGTCGAGCATCATCACGACGAACAGGAACAGCACCATCACCGCGCCGACGTAGACCATCACCAGCACGATGGCCAGGAATTCGGCCTGCAGCAGCATCCAGATGCCGGCCGCGGAGAAGAAGGTCAGGACCAGAAAAAGGGCCGCATGGACCGGATTGCGCGAGGTGATCACGCGCAGTGCGGCCAGCACCGTGATGGTCGCGAAGAGGAAAAATACGAAGCTCTTGAATTCCATCTTTATTGGCGTTCCGGCGGCGGGCCGGACCTCCCTTCGTCCTGGTTAGCGGTACTTCGCGTCGGATTCGCGATCCTGGGCAATCTGGCTCTCGTAGCGGTCGCCGACGGCCAGCAGCATCTGCTTGGTGTAGTAGAGATCGCCACGTCGCTCGCCGTGATACTCGAAGACGCGGGTCTCGACGATCGCATCGACCGGACAGGCTTCCTCGCAGAAGCCGCAGAAGATGCACTTGGTCAAGTCGATGTCGTAGCGGGTCGTACGGCGCGAGCCGTCGTCGCGCTGGTCCGACTCGATCGTGATCGCCATCGCCGGGCAGACCGCCTCGCACAGCTTGCAGGCGATGCAGCGCTCCTCCCCGTTCGGGTAGCGCCGCAGCGCGTGCAGGCCACGGAAACGCGGGCTTTGCGGCGTCTTCTCTTCCGGGAACTGGACCGTGATCTTGCGCGCGAACAGATGCCGCCCGGTCACCGCAAGGCCCTTGACCAGTTCCTTCAGGAACAGACTACCGATGAAATCCTTGGCACCCATAACAGCCTCTTAATTCCAGATCGACAGCGGCGAAAGAATCCATACCGCGACGACGATGACCCAAACCAGCGTGATCGGCAGGAAGATCTTCCAGCCCAGCCGCATGATGTGGTCGTAACGGAAGCGCGGGAAAGTGGCCCGTGCCCACAGGAACATGAACAGCACCGCCGAAGTCTTGATGGCCAGCCAGACGAAGCTGTCCGGCAGGAAGCCGAGCGGCGACAGCCAGCCACCGAGGAACAGGATCGAGGTCAGTATCGAGACCAGGATCATGGCCGCGTACTCGCCGAGGAAGAACAGCGCGAAGGCCATGCCGGAGTACTCGATCATGTGTCCGGCGACGATCTCGGATTCGCCCTCGACGACGTCGAACGGCGCACGGTTGGTCTCGGCGATGCCGGAGATCATGAAGACCACGAACATCGGCAGCAGCGGCAGCCAGTTCCAGGACATGAAACCGAGCCCCATCTCGGCCATCCTGCCCTGCCCCTGCTGCAGCACGATGTCGGACAGGTTCAGGCTGGCCGACACCATCAGCACGCACACCAGCGCGAAACCCATCGAGATCTCGTAGGAGACCATCTGGGCCGCGGCACGCATCGCACCGACGAACGGGTACTTGGAGTTGGAGGCCCAGCCGGCGATGATCACGCCATAGACTTCCAGCGAGGTGATCGCCAGCAGGAACAGCAGGCCGGCATCGATGTTGGCCAGCACCCAGCCGTCCGAGAACGGCACCACCGCCCAGGCCGCCAGCACCGGCGCCAGCGCCAGGATCGGACCGACGATGAACAGCCCCTTGTTGGCGCCGGACGGGACGATGATTTCCTTCAGCAGCAGCTTCACGCCGTCGGCGATCGGTTGCAGCAGCCCGAGCGGGCCGACCCGGTTCGGGCCGATGCGCACCTGCATGTAGCCGATCACCTTGCGTTCGGCATAGGTCAGGTAGGCCACGCACAGCATCAGCGGGGCAATGATCCCGACGATCTTGACCAGGGTCCACACCAGCGGCCAGGCCGGTCCGAACAAGTTGGCTACGGGTTCGAGGATTGCATCCATCAGGCACGCTCCACGCTGATCTGGCCGGAAAGGGCGCCGAGCGCCGCGGTGGCGGACTGGGCACCGGGAAGGCGGACGCAGCCGTCGGCGAGCCCGTCGTCGAGCGCTACCGGCAAGACCACTTCACCGCTCGGCGTGCGCAGCTTCAGGCTGTCGCCCTCGCTCGCCCCGAGCGCCGCCAGTGCGGCCGCGTTGAGCCATGCGAAGCCGGTGCGGGCATCGCGCGTACGCTGCAGCGAGGGCGCCCGCCGGGCGATCGGGTCGGCCGAATAGATCGGGATGTCGGCCACCCGCTCGTAACCGGGCTGCTCGACCTGCGGCGCGCTGGCCGTGACGGCCGCGATGCGGCCGCCGAGGCGCTCGGCCAGCGGCGCGCCGGCCAGTGCTTCGTCGCGCACTTCCTCGCTCTTGGCGTAGTCGAAAGCGGTCAGGCCGAGCATGTTGCCGAGCACCCGCAGCACTTTCCAGCCCGGCCGGCTCTGGCCGCGGGCCTTGACCACGCCGTAGAAAGACTGGGCACGTCCCTCGCAATTGACGAAGGTGCCGGAGGTTTCGGTAAAGGGCGCGATCGGCAGCATCACGTCGGCGTAGCCGAGGGCCTCGTGGCACTTGAAGGCGCCGCAATGGACGACCGTCTCGGCCGCGCCGAGGGCCCGCAGCGCCAGCTGCGAATCGGCGAAGTCTGCGCTCGCCTCGGCACCGAAGACCAGATAGGCGGTGCGCGGGCTGGCCAGCATGGCGTGGGCATCGAGTCCGTCGCCGCTCGGCAGGGCGCCGACCAGATGGGCACCGACGCTGTTGGCGGCCTCGCCGATGATGCCGAAGCGGCCCTCGCACAGGTCGGCGATCTGCTGCGCCAGCGACTGCAGCGCGGCGGCCTGCGGATGCTGTGCGGCCATGTTGCCGAGCCACACCGCGACTTTCCTGCCGCCCGCCAGCTCGGCGGCGATGGCCTTGGCGACCTCGCACGGCTGGGCCGCCGCGACGGCGGCGGCCAGCGCCTCGTCCACCGGTTTTGCGACTTCCGCCGCCAAGGCCTTGGCGACCGCCGCCAGCGTGCCGGCCAGCGCGCTCGGTGCAACGCTCAGTCGGTTGCGGACCGGCAGCAGCCAGTCGTCGCCGGCGCAGCCCACGGCGCTCACCTTCAGGCCGCGCTTGGCGGCCTGTCGTACACGCTGCGCGAGCAGCGGATGATCCTTGCGCAGGAAGCTGCCGACCACCAGCAGCCGGTCGAGCTCGCCCACTTCGGCGAGCGGCATGCCGAGCCACGGCGCGCCCTGGCGCGTTGCCTCGGCCGAAAAATCGGTCTGGCGCAGGCGGCTGTCGATATTGCCGATGCCCAGGCCGGCCGCCAGCTTCTTCAGCAGGAACAGTTCTTCCAGCGTCGAGTGCGGCGACGCCAGCACGCCGATCGAGTCGGCGCCGTGCTCGCGGCCGATGCCTTTCAGGCCGTTGGCGACGTACTCGAGCGCCATCTGCCAATCGACCTCGCGCCACTCGCCGCCCTGCTTGATCATCGGCGCGGTCAGACGCTCGTCGCCGTTCAGCGCCTCGTACGAGAAGCGGTCCTTGTCCGACAGCCAGCATTCGTTGACCGCTTCGTTCTCGAGCGGCAGCACGCGCTTCACTTCGTCGTGCTTGACCTGCACGATCAGGTTCGAGCCGAGCGAATCGTGCGGGCTGACCGACTTGCGCCGCGACAGCTCCCAGGTGCGGGCCGCGAAACGGAACGGCTTGGAGGTCAGCGCGCCGACCGGACACAGGTCGATGATGTTGCCCGACAGCTCCGAATCGACGGTCTTTTCGACGAAGGGCATGATCTCGGCATGTTCGCCGCGGAAGGCCTGGCCGAGTTCCATCTGGCCGGCGATCTCCTGCGTGAAACGCACGCAGCGGGTGCAGTTGATGCACCGGGTCATGTCGGTGGACACCAGCGGGCCGAGGTTCTTGTCGATGACGACCCGCTTCTCTTCCTGGTAGCGGGACTTCGACGCGCCGTAGCCGACCGCCAGATCCTGCAGCTGGCACTCGCCGCCCTGGTCGCAGATCGGGCAATCCAGCGGGTGGTTGATCAGCAGGAACTCCATCACGCCCTGCTGGGCCTTGATGGCGGGTTCCGAGTGGGTCCACACCTTCATGCCCGCGGTCGCCGGCGTGGCGCAGGCCGGCAGCGGCTTGGGCGCCTTTTCGACCTGGACCAGGCACATCCGGCAGTTGGCCGCGATGGACAGCTTCTTGTGGTAGCAGAAGTGGGGAACGTACGAACCGGCCTTGGTGGCAGCATCCATCACGGTGCTGCCATCGGGGACCTGGACGACCTTCCCGTCGATTTCGAGTTCTAGCATGACGGACCCACGTAGATCTTGCTGCCTTCGTACTGGACTTCAGGCGGCACAAGGCATTTCTTGTTGTCGATGTGATACTGGAATTCGTCGCCGAAATGCTTGACGAAGCTCTGTACCGGCATCGCCGCGGCGTCGCCGAGCGCACAGATCGTGCGGCCCATGATGTTGGCGGTGACGCTGTTCAACAGATCCAGATCGTCCTGGCGGCCCTTGCCGTGCTCGATGCGATGCACGACCCGGTACAGCCAGCCGGTGCCCTCGCGGCACGGCGTGCATTGGCCGCAGGATTCCTCGAAGTAGAAGTAGGACAGGCGCTCCAGCGCCTTGACCATGCAGGTGGATTCGTCCATCACGATCACCGCGCCGGAACCCAGCATCGAGCCCGCCTTGGAGATCGAGTCGTAGTCCAGCGTGCACTGCATCATGATGTCGCCCGGCACCACCGGCGCCGACGAACCACCCGGGATCACCGCCTTCAGCTTGCGGCCGCCGCGGATGCCGCCGGCCATCGCCAGCAGCTCGGGAAACGGCGTGCCCATCTCCACTTCGTAATTGCCCGGCTTCACGACGTGGCCGGAGATCGAGAAGATCTTGGTGCCGCCGTTGTTCGGCTTGCCGTAGTTGAGGAAAGTCTCGCCGCCGTCCTTGACGATGAACGGGATCGAGGCGAAGGTCTCGGTGTTGTTGATCGTCGTCGGCTTGCCGTACAGGCCGTAGCTGGCCGGGAACGGCGGCTTGAAGCGCGGCTGGCCCTTCTTACCTTCGATCGACTCGAGCAGCGCGGTTTCCTCGCCGCAGATGTAGGCGCCGTAGCAGTGGTGGGCGAACCGGTCAAAGCTGAATTCGCTGCCGAGGATGTTGTTGCCCAGCAGGCCGGCCTCGCGGGCCTCGGCCAGCGCCTCCTCGAAACGCGAGTAGGTCTCGAAGATCTCGCCGTGGATGTAGTTGTAGCCGCGCGAACAGCCCATCGCGTAGGCGGCGATGGTCATGCCCTCGATCACCGTGTGCGGGTTGTAGCGCAGGATGTCGCGGTCCTTGAAGGTGCCGGGTTCGCCCTCGTCCGAGTTGCAGGCCAGGTACTTGTCGCCCGGAAACGAACGCGGCATGAAGCTCCACTTCAGGCCGGTCGGGAAGCCCGCGCCGCCGCGGCCGCGCAGCGCCGACTTCTTGACCTCGGCGATGATGTCGTCGGGCGTCATCTGGCCGCTGACGACCTTCTTCAGCGCCTCGTAGCCGCCACGCTTGACGTAGTCCTGCAGCCGCCAGGTCCGGTCGCCGTCGAGGTCGGCGAGGATCAGTTCTTTGGCACTCATTTGTCCAGGTCCGCCAGCATTTGGTCGATCTTCTCGGGCGTCATCCAGCTGCACATGTGGTGGTTGTTCACCAGCAGCACCGGTGCGTCGCCGCAGGCACCCATGCACTCGCCTTCCTTCAGCGTGAACTTGCCGTCCGGGGTGGTCTCGTTGAAGTCGATGCCGAGCTTCTGCTTGACGTAGTCGGCGGCATGAACGCCGCCCGACAGCGCACAGGGCAGGTTGGTGCAGACGGTGATCTTGTACTTGCCCACCGGCGCCATGTCGTACATGTTGTAGAAGCTCGCCACCTCGTACACTTCGATGTCCGTCAGCCCCAGGTAGCGGGCGACGAAGGCGATCGTGTCTTTGGACAGCCAGCCCAGTTCTTCCTGGGCGATGCGAAGCGCCGACATCGTGGCCGACTTCTTCTGCTCGGCGGGATACTTCTCGAGTTCCCGGTCGATTCTGGATATGGATTCCTGACTCAGCATATTTCGCTCGGCTTCGGTTGGCCCCGGGTTCCTGTCAGCGGTCGATCTCGCCGAACACGATGTCCATCGTGCCGATGATGGCGACCACGTCGGCGATCATGTGACCGCGCGACATTTCGTCCATGGCTGCGAGGTGCGCGAAGCCCGGCGCCCGCAGCTTGACGCGGTAGGGCTTGTTGGCACCGTCGGAGACGGCATACACGCCGAACTCGCCCTTCGGATGCTCGACGGCGGCATACACCTCGCCGGCCGGCACGTGGATCCCCTCGGTGAAGAGCTTGAAGTGATGGATCAGCTCTTCCATGTTGGCCTTCATGCCCTCGCGCGGCGGCGGCGCCACCTTGTGGTTGCCGGTGATGACCGGGCCGGGATTCTTGCGCAGCCAGTCGATGCACTGGCGGATGATGCGGTTCGACTGGCGCATCTCTTCCATGCGCACCAGGTAGCGGTCGTAGCAGTCGCCATTGACGCCGATCGGGATGTCGAAATCGACCTGGTCATACACCTCGTAGGGCTGCTTCTTGCGCAGGTCCCACTCGATGCCCGAACCGCGCAGCATCGCGCCGGTGAAGCCCCAGTTCAGCGCCTGCTCCGGCGTAACGATGCCGATATCGACGGTCCGCTGCTTCCAGATGCGGTTGTCGGTCAGCAGCGTCTCGTAGTCGTCGCAGTACTTCGGGAAGCGGTCGGTGAAGTCTTCCAGGAAGTCGAGCAGCGAACCCTGGCGGTTCTCGTTCAGCTGCTTGACGGTGTCGGCGTTCTTCCACTTCGACACCTGGTACTGCGGCATCTGCTCGGGCAGGTCGCGATACACGCCGCCCGGGCGGTAGTAGGCCGCATGCATGCGCGCACCCGACACCGCCTCGTAGACGTCCATCAGGTCTTCGCGCTCGCGGAAGGTGTAGAGCACCATCGTCATCGCGCCGATGTCGAGCGCATGGGTGCCGATGTTCAGCAGGTGGTTCAGGATCCGCGTGATCTCGTCGAACATCACCCGGATGTACTGGCCCCGCAGCGGCACCTCGAGCCCCAGCAGGCGCTCGATCGCCAGGCAGTAGGCATGCTCGTTGCACATCATCGAGACGTAGTCGAGGCGGTCCATGTAGGGCACCGACTGGACCCAGGTGCGGGTCTCGGCCAGCTTCTCGGTACCGCGGTGCAGCAATCCAATGTGCGGATCGGCCCGCTCGACGACCTCGCCGTCCAGTTCCAGCACCAGGCGCAGCACGCCGTGGGCGGCGGGGTGTTGGGGTCCGAAGTTGATCGTGTAGTTGCGGATTTCAGCCATGGCCGACGTCCCCGTAAGTTTCTTCGCGAACGATGCGAGGCGTGTTCTCGCGCGGCTCGATCGTGACCGGCTGGTAGATCACCCGCCCCTGGTCCGGGTCGTAGCGCATCTCGACGTAGCCGGAGATCGGGAAGTCCTTGCGGAACGGATGGCCGACGAAGCCGTAGTCGGTCAGGATGCGGCGCAGGTCCGGATGGCCGGCGAACATGATGCCGTATAGATCGAAGGTCTCGCGCTCGAACCAGTTGGCCGAATGCCAGATGCCGCACAGCGAATCCAGCACCGGAAACTCGTCGTCGTCGGCGAAGGCCTTCAGGCGCAGGCGCCAGTTGTTGCGCACCGACAGCAGGTGGGTGGAGGCCGCGAAGCGCTTGCCTTCCCACGGCCGGTTGCCGAAAGCGGAGTAGTCCAGGCCCGACACGTCGATCAACTGCTCGAAGCCCAGTTCGGCCCGGTCGTGCAGTTCGCGGGCAATCGCCAGGTAGTCGGCGGCCGCCACCGTCATCGTCACCTCGCCGCAGTCCGTCACGATCGACAAGGCCTTGTCGCCGAAGGTGTCGCTCAACAACTGCGAGAGTTTCTCTAGCTTCAGGCTCATGTTTCTCCGGTCCCGTTAGCGCGCAATGGTGTTGGTTCGGCGGATCTTGTTCTGCAGCTGGATGATCCCGTACAGCAGCGCTTCCGCGGTCGGCGGGCAGCCGGGCACATAAACATCCACCGGCACGATGCGGTCGCAGCCGCGCACGACCGAGTAGGAGTAGTGGTAGTAGCCGCCACCGTTGGCGCAGGACCCCATCGAAATGACCCAGCGCGGTTCGGCCATCTGGTCATACACCTTGCGCAGCGCCGGTGCCATCTTGTTGCACAGCGTCCCGGCCACGATCATCACGTCCGACTGGCGCGGGCTCGGCCGGAACACGACGCCGAAGCGGTCCAGGTCGTAGCGCGAGCAGCCTGCATGGATCATCTCCACCGCACAACAGGCCAAGCCGAACGTCATCGGCCACAGCGAGCCGGTGCGGGTCCAGTTGATCACGGTGTCCAGCGACGTCGTGACGAAACCTTCCTTGAAAACGCCTTCGATACTCATAACACCCCTCCCCCGCAATTCGCCGGTTCAGTTGCAGACAGGTTGCGGGAGGCTCATTCCCATTCGAGAGCACCCTTCTTCCAGACCCACACGTAGCCGATCAGGAGGATGCCGAGAAACACCATCATTTCGAAGAAGCCGAACAGCCGCAGCGACTCGCTGCCGGCGAGTTCCCGCAGGATCGTCGCCCACGGGAAGAGGAACGCGATCTCGAGATCGAACAGGATGAACAGGATCGCGATCAGGTAGTAGCGGACGTCGAACTTGATCCGGGCGTCCTCGAAGGGCTCGAAGCCGCACTCGTAGGGGGAGTTCTTCTCGCCGTCGGGGCGGTAGGGTGCGACGAGCCGGCCGAGAATGATGGGAGCACAACCGAATGCCAGACCAACCAGAATGAAGACCAGGACAGGGAAATAATTTTCCAGCATTTTTGGCTTCCAGTTCGTTCGCGGAGGCAATTTTTCCGCAAGGAAACGCCCGCAAATGCGGGCGTTCAAATCCAGTTGGTGCCGACGGTGAGACTCGAACTCACACGACTTGCGTCACCACCCCCTCAAGATGGCGTGTCTACCAATTTCACCACGTCGGCGCCGCTCAAAAAGCGGACAAAATTATATCTTGTTGCAGTGCCGAAGCAAAGTCTTTTAACTTATTTAGGAATCGCCCCGGCCTTCGAATCGGCCGGCTCCGCCGGCGTCTCGACCGGCTCCGCGGGCCCTTCCGCCGGCACCTCGGGAGCCACGTCCATGACGCTCTGCGGGGCTTTCTGCGTATCGCTGGCCAGATAGCTCAGACCCAGGCTGGTGAGGAAGAACACCGTCGCCATCGCCGCCGTCGTGCGGCTCAGAAAGTTCGCCGAACCCGAGGCTCCGAACAGGCTACCGGAGGCCCCGCTACCGAACGCCGCCCCCATGTCCGCCCCCTTGCCATGCTGCAGTAGCACCAGCGCGATCACGCTCAGTCCGACCAGTACATGCACCGTCAGCACTACGGAAAACAGAAAACTACCCATTCTCGACTACCTTGAAGATCTCAGCGCACCGCATTCGCGGCGCAGATTGATACGAACGCTTCGGCATCCAGCGACGCCCCGCCTACCAGGGCGCCGTCGATGTCGTCCATCGCGAACAGCGACGACGCGTTGCCCGCGTTGACGCTGCCGCCGTAAAGCAGGGGCAGTTCGCCGGCGTCTTCACCGATGCGCGAACGCAGTGCCCCACGAATTGCCGCATGTACTTCCTGGGCCATCTCCGGAGTGGCCGCCAGCCCCGTTCCGATGGCCCAGATCGGCTCGTAGGCCAGGACGATTTTCCGCACCGCAACATCATCCAGTCCGGCGCAGACCGACTCCACCTGCCCGAGCACGACCCGATCGGTCTCACCCGCCTCGCGCTGCTCGCGGCTCTCGCCGACGCAGACGATCGGCGTCAGCCCCGCCTGCAATGCGCGGCGCGCCTTGGCCAGCACCTGGGCATCGCTTTCGTGATGGTAGGCGCGGCGCTCCGAGTGGCCGATCACCACGTGGCTGCAGCCCAGGTCCAGCAGCATGCCGGCGCTGACCTCACCAGTGTAGGCGCCCGCCTCGTGCTCCGACAGGTCCTG
>JBNLET010000013.1:0-25375 GCA_050305135.1 Rhodocyclaceae bacterium
CGGCGCGCCCAGCCAGCCCGCCAGCAGTGCCCGTTGCGCGGGCGTCGCCCTGGCGCGCGGTTGCAGCCGGACGCGCTTGGTGGCCGGGCGCCCGAGCGTCACCTCGAAGCTCAGCAGCTCGTCGCGCCGAAAGGCGTGGATCGTGATGCGCTCGCCGGGCTGCCGCCGAGCCAGCAGCGCATCGAGGGACTCGCGCTCGACGCGCAGGCCGTCTACGGCAACGATCTCGTCGCCGGCCGACAGACCGGCCGCGTGCGCCGCGCCGCCGTTCAGCACGCTGCCCAGCCTGGCCTCGCGGCCACTGCCCGCCAAGCGCACGCCGAGCGACGGCGCCTTCTCGGCCTCGTGCGACAGCTCGATGCCGAACGGCTTCAGCCAGCGCGCCAGCGGCAGATCGTCGGTACCCTCGACCGCCTTGCGCAGCCAGCCGGCCAGCGCGGTGCCGCCGATTTCGGCCGCGGCGGAGAAGACGCCGCTCTCCGGCACCCCGTCCGAGCCCTGCCCGTAGCGGGTCCACAGCAGCCGCATCACGTCGTCGAGACTCTTCGCTCCGTCGCTGGCGGCACGCAGCTGCAGGTCGGCGGCCAGCGCCACCAGCGAGCCCTTGGTGTAGTACGAGACGATCGCGTTGGGGGCGTTCTCGTCCTGGCGGTAATACTTGGTCCAGGCGTCGAAGGAGGACTCGGCCACGCTCTGGCGCCGCCGCCCCGGCCCGCGCAGCACGCCGGCGATGGTCTTGCCGAGCTGTTCCAGGTAGTCGTCGCGGCTCGTCACGCCGCTCCTGACCAGCGCCAGGTCGTCGTAGTACGAGGTGATGCCCTCGAAGGCCCACAGCAGCGAGGTATGCACCTCGCGCGACAAGTCGTAGGGGGTGAACGCGGCCGGCCGGATCCGCTTCACGTTCCAGCTGTGGAAATACTCGTGGCTGCACAGGCCGAGGAAGCGGCGGTAGCCCTCGCTCTGCCCTTCCATGCCGGGGTGGGGCAGATCGGCGCGGCTCGTCAGCAGCGCCGTCGAGGCCCGGTGCTCGAGCCCACCGTAGCCGTCGCCGACCACCATGGTCAGGAACAGGTAGCGCTTCATCGGCGCCGGCGGCCCGAACATCTCGATCTGCCATTCGCACACCCGCGCCAGGTCGGCCGACAGCCGCGCCATGTCGCAATCGTGGCGGCCGCTGATCACCACCTCGTGGGACACCCCGCCGGCCTTGAAGCGCCCCAGCGCGAAGTCGCCGATCTCGACCGGATGGTCGATCAGATCGTCGTAGTCCGCCGCCTGGTACAGGCCGAAGCCGTGGCGCCGGGCCGCGCCGGGCACGCCGCGCGCTTCGGCCAGCGCGGTCGCCACGCGCCACTCCGGCGCGCCCTGCCAGGCCGGTGCGCACAGCTCGACCAGGCAGGGCCGGTCCTCCAGGCCGTGCGGCCGCAGGAACAGGCTGGTGCCGTTGAAGAAGGCGTGGCTGCGATCGAAGTGCGCCGCCCGCACCGACAGGTCCCAGGCGTAGATCTCGCAACTCACCTGCAGCGTGGCGCCGGGCTTGAGCGGCGCGCAGCGCCAGCTCTGCTTGTCGAGCTTGTCCAGGCGCACTGCCCGCCCGTCGCCGGTGGCCTCGATCGCGACGATGTTGCGGGCGAAGTCGCGGATCATGTAGCTGCCGGGGATCCAGGCCGGCAGCGACAGCCGCTGGCCGGCCGGATCGGGCTGCGGCACCGTCATCGTGACCCGGATCAGATGGCCGGACGGGTCGGCCAGTTCGACCCGGTAGCGGACGGCTTCGCTCATGCGCGACTCTCCTTGCAGGGAGCGGTCATTCTAAGCGCCACCTCGCCGGCTCGCGACCGGCGCGATTGCCCGCTTCTGCATCAAAGCAGGGAAAACGCCGTCGCGGCGGGGCAAGCAGGCCGTTCCGAGCGGCTTTTCCACACCGATATCCACATCTTTCGTGGATAAGGCGTAATACCGTATTCGCATTGCACAAGCGGGCGAAACGCGCATCCCATATGCTTCTCGGCAGAGCGGCGCGGGCCGGGCCGACCGCGCCGCACCACAATTCCCTCCGCATGACCGCCGGCAGCGCGAAAGATATCCACAGGCGGTACGCAAGCGCGCCTGCGCAGGCTGGGTATTCCTTTGTCTCCATTGGGAAATGATCCGATTCAGGGACGACAAGCTGCAATGCCTGCCGCCCTCCGGCCACGCTGCCGGACGGTTCACTCCCGCTGCCGGCAAAGCTCGATCGCCCTCGCCATGGCCGCCGACGACTCGCTGCCGAGCCGGTCCAGGCCGGCCACCACGCCGGCCCGGTCCTCGGCCGAGCGGTTCTGGCTCAGCTTCCACTTGCCCTCCAGCGTGCTCACCACCAGCTCGACGCCGACGATCGCCGCCAGCATCCGCTCCAGGTAGTCGGCGGGCGCGTCCTCGAGCCGCCATGGCCGCGCCATCGCCGCCTCGTGCCGCTGCGTCAGTTCACCCAGCAGGGTGCGCAGCCAGTCGGCGTCGTGCACCGCCTGCAGCCGGCCGCGGGCATGCACTACGCAGTAGTTCCAGGTCGGCACGACGCGGCCGTGCTGCTGCTTGGACGGATACCAGCCGGGGCTGACGTAGTGGTCGACGCCGTGGAACACCGCCAGCGCCTCGCTGCCCTGCCCGATCGCGCGCCACATCGGGTTGGCCCGCGCCAGGTGGCCGCGCAGCCGGCACACGCCGTCCTCGCCGGTGACGCGCAGCAGCGGCAGGTGCTCGGCCTGCGGCAACCCGTCGGCGCAGCTCAGCAGCGTCGCGAACGGATGGCGATCGATCAATTCCTCGATGGCTTGCGGCCCGGGCGCGGCAAAAGCGGATGGCAGGTACATGCGGACGCTCTCCTCCGGGTTGTCAGCGGTAACGCGCCGCGCTGATGAACTGGCCGAAGGTCTCGCACCAGACGATCAGCGTCGTGTAGCGGGCCAGCTCGACGCCGGCCGGCAGCGGCACGACGAAGCCGTTGAAACCGCGCACCTCGCCGACCCGCATCATGTTCAGCCGATGGCGCTCGAATTCCGCCTCGTTCTCCACGAACACCGGCGACAGGTAGAGCTTGTAGTCGGGTCCGGGCGCCAGTCGGCCGTCGAAGGCGATGTGGTCGGGACCGAGCGCGACCTGCCCCTCGCCCCAGTGCAGCGGATCGCTGCCGGTCAGCTCGCGGCGGAACTCGCCGCGGAAGCTGGCGGTCTGCATCGCGGCATCCAGCACCGCGCGGTCCGGCGCCGGCGGAGCGGTCAGGATCGGCAGCACGTAGATGCCGGCCGCGAATCCGATCGTCGCGGCCAGCAGGTGGGAAATCAGCGACAGCAGTCTCATGTCGGCGGCAGCAGTCCTTTCGTCATCGATCCGGGTCGGCGTCGACGCGGGCCGGCAGTCGCGTCAGGCGACGCGCGGTGGCGACAAAATCGCCGCCGCCGGCCTGCTCCAGGCGCGCGGCTCGCGCCTCGAGCGTCGCCGCGTCGGGCGGCGCCAAGCGCGAGGCCAGCACGACCACGTTGCCCTGGTCCGCCCGCGTAGACAGCATCACCCAGCGCAGCGCCGTACGCAACGGCAGCAGCACGCCGAGCAGCTCGGCTTCGCTGCGCGGCGACAGATTGAGCGCCAGCACGCCGTGCGGCGCCAGCCGCTCGGCCAGCTGCGCGACGAAGCCCGGCTGCGTCAGGCAGTCGGCAGCGTGTTCGCCGTCGAACAGGTCGCACAGCAGCAGGTCGTAGCGGCCGCCATCGCCGGCCACGAACTGCGCCGCGTCGGCCAGCCGCAGCCGGCACTGCGGCGGCAGCGCGAAATGCGCGCGGGCCAGCGCCAGCACCTCGGCCGACGCTTCGACCGAGGTCAGCGCCGCGGCAGGCCTGTGGCGCGCCAGGTAGCGCTCGACGGCGCCGCCGCCCAGGCCGAGGCTCAGCACCCGCCGCGGCTGCGGCCGCCACAGCAGCGCCGCCAGCAGTTGCACCGTCACGCCCATCACCGGCCGCGCCGGATCGGCCAGGCTCATCACCGACTGGATCGAGCGGCCGCCGCCGTACAGCCAGCGCAGGCCGTCGCGCTGATGCACCCGCCAGCGGCCGGCGGCGGCGCACCGGCTGGCCGGATCGGCGCCGGCCTCGAGCAGCCGCTCCAGCAGCGTCGCGCCCGCTTCAGCGCTCACGGCCGGCCGGCGCGGCGAGGCGGTCCAGCCGCAGGCGCTCGCGCCCGTCGAACAGCCGCCGGCTGGCCGCGGTGACCGCCACCAGCGTGCCGAAGCCGGTGCCGGCGGTGATCGTGAACATGATCAGGATCTGGTACTTGACGGCCAGCGCCGGCGCGGTGCCGGACAGGATCTGGCCGGTCATCATGCCGGGCAGGCTGACCACGCCGGCCGCCGCCATCGAATTGATGATCGGGATCATGCCGCTGCGGATCGCATCGCGGCGCGCGTCACCGACCGCCTCCTGCCAGCGCTGGCCCAACATCAGCCGGCTCTCGATCAGCTGGCGCTGGCGCCACACCGCATCGGTCAGCCGGTCCAGGCCGAGCGCGACGCCGGTCATCGTGTTGCCCAGCATCATGCCGAGCAGCGGAATCGCGTACTGCGGCGCGTACCAGGGCTGCGGGCCGACGATCACCAGCAGCGTCAGCACCGTCACCGCGAACGACGAGACGAACATCGACAGCACGCCCAGCCCGGCCGCCCAGGCGCCGGCCAGCGGGCGCTTCTGCCGCGCCGTCACCTCGCGGCCGGCCATCGCCAGCATCACCAGCGCCATCAACGCCACCCAGCCGAAGGTCGCGACCGAGAACAGCGCCTCGAGCACGAAGCCGACCAGCGCCAGCTGCAGCGTCGTGCGCAGCGCGGCGATCAACAGGCTGCCGCTGACCGCCAGCCGGGCCAGGTGGCTGGCCAGCGCCAGCGCCAGCACCAGCGCGGCGGCCAGCGCCAGTTGCCACCACTGCAGGTCGATCAGGTTCATGCCGCCTCCCGCAGGCGTCCGCCCTCGATGCGCAGGTGGCGGTTGGCGACGCGCTCGATCTGGGCCGGATCGTGCGACACCCACAGCACCGGCAGCGCCGCCTCGCGCACCCGCGCGAGGAGCAACGCCTCGACCCGCCGCGCGGCCACCTGGTCGAGATTCGCGCAGGGTTCGTCCAGCAGCAGCGCGCGCGGGCCGTGGGCCAGCAGCCGCAGCAGCGCCAGCCGCTGCTTCTCGCCGGAAGACAATCGCGCCACCTCCCAGCGGGCGGCGCCGGCATCGAGCCCGAGCGCCTCCAGCTGCTCGAACGGCAGCGCCGGGAAATGCTCGCCGACCGAATCGAACCACCACTGGCTCTCGGCCGGCAGCATCGTCACCATGCCGCGCCAGCGATGGCCCGCCACGTCCTGCTGCCGCAGGCCGCCGAGCCGAACCTCGCCCTGGTGCGGGTCGAGATCGGCCACCGCGCGCAGCAGCCGGCTCTTGCCGGCGCCCGACGGGCCGGACAGGCAGACGATCTGGCCGCCGCCGATCTCCAGGTCGACCGGCCCGATCGGGCCGACCCGCAGCGCCGCCAGCACGAGCGGCGCGCCGGGCGGTGGCGTGGTGGTCGGATCGTCGGGCGGCATCGCAACGGGGCAGAGGGACGGGCCGGCCATGATAGCGCCGCCCGGCGGCCGCGGCCTCAGCCGGCCGGCAACGGCAGCTCGGCGACCCGCTCGATGACGATCGCGCCTGCCGGCAACTGCGCCTCGTCGCCCGGCCGGTACTTGCCGGTACGCACCAGGCAGCCCTGCAGGCCGGCATCGATGGCGCCCCTGACGTCGGCCACCGCGTCGTCGCCCACCATCAGGCAGTCGCCGGCCGCCAGGCCGGTGCCGGCCACCACCTGGGCGAAGAAATCGGCGCCCGGCTTGCCCATGATCACCGCCTCGACGCCGGCCGCCCATTCCAGACCGCGGATGAAGGCGCCGGTGTCGAGCATCATGCCGTCCTCGTCCATGAAGCAGCGGTTCAGGCCGATGCCGATCAGCGGCGCACCGTCGTGCAGCAGCCGGAAGGCGCGGTTCAGGTTGGCGTAGTTCAACTCGTCGCGGGCGTCACCGAGCAGCACGCAGTTCGGCTCGCGCTGCTCGATGTCATCGAAGTCGGGGCGGATCTTCGGATGCACCAGGCAGTACGGTCGCAGGCCGCGCGCAGCGATGTAGTCGTGCGCCGCCTTCGGTGCGGTGAGCAGTTCGTCCGGCTCGACGTGGAAGCCCATGCGGTGCATCTCGGCGGCGATCGTCGCCGCCGGCTTGGTGGCGGTATTGGTCAGGAAGCGCAGCGGTCGGCCGCAGGCTCTTGCGCGGCGCAGGAAGTCCACCGCGCCCTCGATCGGGCGGCTGCCGTCGTAGAGCACACCGCTCAAGTCCAGGAACAAGGCCTTCCAACTGCCGCTCATGCACATCCTCCGCGTGGCGCCGTCGTCGACGGCGCAATGCTGCATTCTGGAATGCTGCAGTCGCAAATGCGAGTCCACGGCCGGCGCAGCGCGTCGGCCGCGGCGCGCCGGCTTGACCCTGCGGTCGGCCGCTCACTAGCATGGACGCGCCGGACGCCGCCGTCCGGCCGACAAGACCGGACCACCGGCCGCGAGGAGACGAATTGCATGACGACCCCGGAAGAGAAGCTGGAGGACTGGCGCTCGCTGGCGCTGCGCGTCGAGCAGGAGGTCGGCAAGGCCGTGATCGGCCAGGACGAGCTCATCCGGCTGATCAACGTGGCGCTGTTCGCACGCGGCCACGTGCTGCTCGAAGGCGACGTCGGGGTCGGCAAGACCACCTTGCTGCGCGCCTTCTCGCGCGCCATCGGCGGCGATTTCGAGCGCGTCGAAGGCACCGTGGACCTGTTGCCCGGCGACCTGGTCTACCACACCTACGTGGACGCGGACGGCAAGCCGCGCATCGAACCGGGCCCGCTGCTGCGCCACCGCGACCGCCTCGTCACATTCTTTTTCAACGAGATCAACCGCGCCCGGCCGCAGGTCCAGTCGCTGCTGCTGCGCGCGATGGCCGAGCGCAGCGTGACGGCCTTCAACGAGGAGTTCCATTTCCCGCACATGACGGTCTTCGCCGACCGCAACCGGGTCGAGAAGGAAGAGACCTTCGAGCTCGCCTCGGCGGCCCGCGACCGCTTCATGTTCGAGCTGCGCATGCCGACGCCGACCGACTTCGCGATCCGCCGCGCGCTGGTCTTCGATCCGGCCTTCCACGACGTGGACGCGCTGCTCGAATCGGTCAGCCCCGAGGTGTTGCCGTGGCAGGCGCTGAACCGCGTGGCCGGCCAGATCCAGCGCCGCGTCCGCGCCAGCGAGGCGCTCGAGCGCTACGTCGTCGACCTGTGGGACGCCACCCGCAATCCGGCGCACTTCGGCATCGCCATCGACGGCGTGGACATGGCGCGGCTGGTGCTGGCCGGCGCCAGCCCGCGCGGCGTCATGGCGATGACCCGCGCCGCGCGGGTGGTCGCCTGGCTGGCCGGGCGCGAGCACCTGACGCCGGAGGACGTGCGCGCGGTGATGCCTTCGGCGCTCGGCCACCGCATCTTCTTCACGCCGGTGTATGAGATGCGGCGGGCCGAACTGGCCGACGAGCTGATCCGGCAGATCCTCGAACGCGTCGCGACGCCGCGATGAACCCCGGCCACGATTTCCACTACCGGCTGCCGGCGCGCAGCGGCGGCTGGCGGCCCGGCGCCCATGCCGGCCGGGCACTCGGCAGCGGCGAGGATTTCATCGCCCATGCCAGCCTGTTCGCGCGGCCGGATCCGCGCCGCATCGACCTGCGCGCCAGCCTGCGCGATCCGCGCGGCGACTGGCTGGTGCGGCTGGCGCGCCAGCGCAGCGCGCTGCCGGTGGTGGCACTGGTGGACGTGTCGGCCTCGATGGGCTTCGGCGCACCGAGCCGCAAGCTCGAGCTGGTGGCCGACTTCGTCGCCGCGCTGGGCCGCAGTGCGGCCACGGTCGGCGACCCGCTGGCGCTGGCAGCCTACGACGATCGCTGGCGCGAGGACCTCGGCGCGACGGCCAGCCGCCAGCCCGGCCTCGGCGAGGTGCTGGCCGGGCGGCTGCGCGGCGAGGCCGGCGCCGGCGGCCACGGCGGCCTGGCCGAGGCGGTGTCGACGCTGGCCGGACGGCAGGCGCTGGTCTTCCTGCTGTCCGACTTCCACGGCTACGGAGAAGAACTCGAGTCGGCGCTCGACGCGCTGCACCGCGCCCAGGTGGTGCCGATGGTGGTGTGGAGCCCGGCCGAGACGGCGCCGCCGGACGGCGACGGCCTGGCCCGACTGCGCGACCTGGAGCGCAGCGGCCTGCGCGAGCTGTGGCTGCGGCCGCGGCTGCGCCAAGGCTGGCGGCAGGCGGTGGCGGCGCGGCGCGAGCAACTGCAGCGCCGCTTCGCCGGCCGCGGCCTGCGCCCGTTCTTCGTCTCCGACCCGTTCGACGGCGAGGCGCTGACGCGCTACTTCGTGGAGGGCGCGTGAGACGCGCCGCCGCGCTGCTGCTGGCCTGCCTGGCGCGGACCTGCCTGGCCGACGCCGCGCTGGCGCCGGAGCCGGCCGAGGTCGAGCAGCCGCGCGCCTTCGGCCACCAGCTCGGCGACCTGCTGAGGCAGCGCGTGCGGCTGGCGGTGGACGGCCGCCCGTTCGAGCCGACCGAACTGCCCGCCGCCGGCCGCCTCGGCGCCTGGTTCGAACGCCGCGCCGCGCACATCGAGGACGACGGCCGGGGCGGCCGCTGGCTGGTCGCCGAATACCAGTTGATCAACGTGCCGCCGCGGCTGCAGGTGGTCACGCTGCCGTCCTGGCGCCTGCCCGGCGGCGAGGGCCGGCCCGACCTGAAGGTGGCGGCTTGGCCGCTGTCGGTGGCGCCGCTCGGCCGCGAGTCGGCGTTTTCGGAGAGCGGCTTCGGCGAGCTGCGGCCGGACCGGCCGCCGCCGCAACCGGCCACGGCGCCGCTGCGCGACGGCCTGCGGCGCACGCTGGCGGCGCTCGGCCTGCTGCTGGCCGGCTGGCTCGGCTGGTGGCTGTGGCGCGGCCGGCGCGAACGCGCACGGCTGCCGTTCGCGCTGGCCGCGCGCCGGCTGCGCGCGCTGGCCGACGACGATGCCGAGGCCTGGCGCGTGCTGCACCGGGCCTTCGACGCCTCGGCCGGACGCGTCGTCGATGCCGCCTCGCTGGCCGCGCTGTTCGAACGCTGCCCGCAGTTCCGCCCATTGGCCGCCGACATCGAGGCCTTCTACCAGGCCTCGGCGCGGCGCTTCTTCGCCGGCGAAGACCTGCCGGCACCGATCCCGCTGCGGCGGCTGGGCCGCGCGCTGAGGCGCATCGAGCGGGCGGCGGCGACATGATCGACGGCCTCGACTTCCTCCACCCCTGGCTGCTCGTGCTGCTGCCGCTGGCGCTGCTGCCATTCGTCACGCGCGGCGTCGACGCGCTGCCCTACCCGCACCTGGGCTGGCTGCCGCCTGACCCGCTCGGGCGCGCCGCCGGCCTGCTGCTGCGCCTGTTGGCGGCGCTGTTGATCGCCAGCCTGGTGATCGCGCTGGCCGCGCCCGGCGAGGCCGAGACGGTCGAGTCCCGCACCGGCCGCGGCGCCGAGATCCTGCTGCTGATCGACCGCAGCCGCAGCATGGACGAGCACATGCTGCCGGACGACTGGCGCACGCTGAGCCCCTACGACATCCGGCACCAGACCCTGTCGCGCGGCCAGATCAAGTCGCAGGCCGCGCGCGAGCTGCTGTCGAGCTTCGTCGCACAGCGGCCGGACGACCGCTTCGCGGTCAGCTTCTTCAGCGCCAGCACGCTGCACGTGGTGCCGTTCACGCAGCACGACGAGGTGGTGCAGGCCGGCATCACGGCCGGCGGCGTGCATCGCGGCCTGTCCGAGACCGACGTCGGGCGCGCGCTGATCTCGGCCATCGCCCGCTTCGACCAGCGCCCCTACAGCGGCAGCCGCATCATCCTGCTGGTGTCGGACGGCGGCGCACGCCTCGACGAGGACACCCGGCAGGCGATCCGCGCCGGCCTCGAGCGCCAGCGCGTGGCCTTGTACTGGCTCTACCTGAAGGGCTTCAACCGGCCCGATCTGGACGTGCCGGACGAGGCCAGCGCGGCGATCCCCGAGGTGGCGCTGAACCGCTTCTTCGCCAGCCTGCCGACGCCCTACCACGCCTACCAGGCCGAGAGCCCGGAGGACCTGGCGGCGGCCGTCGCCGACGTCGGCCGCCAGCAGAACTACCCGCTCGACTTCGAGGAACGCGTGCCGCGGCGCGACCACAGCCGCGCCTTCGTCGTCGCCGGCCTGCTGCTCGCCGCGCTGCTGCTGGGGCTGCAGCGCTTCCGGCTGGAGCGCTGGGCGTGAAGCGGCGCAGCGCGCACCTGTGCTTCGGAGCGCTCGCCGCGCTGCTGGCGACGCTGGCGGCGCAGCAGGCCGTCGCGCTGCGCCAGGCGCGCCACGTCGAGGCGCTGCTGGCCGGCCGCGAAGCGGCCGCCGACAGCCCGCATTTGGCGGCCGCGCAACTGCTGCAGGCGCTCCAACTGGCCCGCAAGGGCGACTACGAAGCCGCGCTGCCGGCCTACAAGCGGCTGCTGCGCAGCGAGGATCCGGCGCTGCGCCGCGCCGCGCTGTACGACCTCGGCAACCTGAACCTGCGCGAGGCGATGCGCCGGCGCGCCGCCTCGCCGGAAGAGGCGCTGCCCTACCTGGAGCTCGCCAAGCAGAACTACCGCGACCTGCTGCGCGAGGATCCGTCCGACTGGGACGCCCGCTACAACCTCGAGCGCGCGCTGTGGCTGGCGCCGGAAAGCGAACAGGTGGCGGTGGAGGCCGCCGCGCCGGTGCACAGCGAGCGCGCCATCACCACCATGCGCGGCGGCCGCGCGGCGCTGCCGTGAGCACGAACGGCCGCCGCTCGCGCGAGACGCCGTGGCAGGCGGCGGTGTGCGCGCTGCTGTTGCTGGCGCTGGCGCTGCCGCCGATCGACTGGCCGCGGCGCAGCTACGACTACCTGGCGGTGTTCGACATCACCCAGAGCATGGGCGTGAGCGACTACCGCCTCGGCGGCAAGCCGGCCAGCCGGCTCGATTTCGCACGCCAGGCGCTGCGCGAGGCGCTGCCGCAGCTGCCCTGCGGCTCGCGCATCGGCCTCGCGGCCTTCACCGAATACCGCAGCCTGACGCTGCTGGCGCCGATCGAGATCTGCGCCAACTACAACGACTTGCTGGCGATCCTCGACAAGCTGGACGGCCGCATGCGCTGGGCCGAGGCGAGCCAGGTCGGCAAGGGCTTGTACTGGGCGCTGCGGGCGGCGCGCGACCTGCCCGGCACGCCCGACCTGCTGTTCTTCAGCGACGGCCAGGAATCGCCACCGCTCGACGGCGAGGTGCCGGCCGTGTTCGGCGACATCACGCCGGGCCGCATCGGCGGCCTGGTCGTCGGCAGCGGCGGCCTGGTGCCGAAGCCGATCCCGAAGGTGGACCTGGCCGGCCGCTCGCGCGGCTTCTGGTCCGCCGACGAGGTGGTGCAAGGCCACGACCCGGCGCACCGCCACGAGCACTTGTCGGCATTGCGGGAATCCCATCTGCGGGGCCTGGCGGCCCGCACCGGGCTGGATTACCTGCGGCTGGAGGACGCCCGGTCGCTGGCGAAAGCGCTGCAGCAGGGCAAGCGCGCCCGCAGCCGCAAGGCGCCGACCGATTTCGCCTGGCTACCGCTGTCGCTGGCACTGGCGCTGGTCTGCCTGCGCCAGTTGCGCGGCCTGCTGCGGCGGCCCGCCGGCCGGCAAGGCACCGGTGGACGGCGCGCCGCAGGCTGATCGAGACGGCGCCGGTCCGCGCAGCGCGCGAGGCGTCTCGGGCAAGCCCGGCCCGCGCCCCCGCTCAGCGAAGCTCGACCGTCGGCTGGCAGCGCACCTCGGTGCGCACCGAATTGGCAATGAAGCAGCTCTCGTGGGCCTCGTGATGCATCGCGTCCAGCAATTCCGCGTCGGGCGCCGGACCCTCGAAGCGCACCTCGGGGCGCAGCGTGACCACGGTGATCGCCAGCCGGCCGCGCTCGTCGCGCTCCATCAGCCCGGACGCGCGGTCGTGGTAGCCGTCCACGCGAAAGCCGCGCCGCGCCGCGATCGACAGGAACCACAGCATGTGGCAACTGGCCAGCGAGGCGACGAAGGCCTCCTCGGGATCGACCCCCATCGAATCGGAATACGGCACCGGCACCACCTGCGGCGAGGACGAGGCCAGCACCTCGGCGCCGCCGTCGAAGCGCCACACGTGCTGGCGCGAGTAGCGGTTGTCGAGGAAGTCCTGCCCGCCGCGCTGCCAGATCACCTCGGTCCTGTACTCCGACATCATCGATTCTCCGTGTCCGAAAACCAGTCGTCGTGCCGGGTGCGTCGCTCGGCACGGTAATTCGTCAGCTCCAGCCGCAGCCCGTCCGGATCCTCGAAGAAGGTGGCCCAGTAGTCCTCTGCATATTCCGGGCAATGCCGCGCCTCGCTCGCTTCGATGCCGGCCGAGCGCAGCCCCGCGGCGGCGCGCCAAACGTCGTCGATCGAATCGACCCGCAGGCACAGGTGGTGCAGGCCCGGCGCATAGCTGTCGTGGCGGACTGCGCTGCGCGCCGGCCGCAGCACGATGCCGTAGTGCCGGCAGTAGTACTGGAGGTGGGGCTCGCCGTGAAGATCGAAGCGGTTCTTGCGAAAGCCGAGCGCCTGCTGCAGCGCCCGGTCGTAGAAGAACTCGGAGCGCGCCAGGTCCGACACGCTGAGGTAGATGTGGTCGATGCCGGTGACGATGCTCATCGGCCGCCCTCAGTCCTTCAGCAGGACCCAGGCGATCACCGCCAGGCAGGCGATCGCCAGCAGCGTGCCGGGCGACACCCGCTGCCGGTGCACGGCACGCGTCCGCAGCGCCGGATCGGCGGCCATCGCGGCCTCGACGCGTTCCTTGGCTTCCTTCAAGCCCAGCCCGCTCACCTCGCGAACGATGCGGATCGCCTCGATCTTGCGGCCCTCGGTCAGGGCTTGTCGTGCCTGGGCCGGCAGCGCCTCGTGCTGCATGTCGTCTCCTCCTGTTGCAGCGGCTGCCGAACACCTGCAGCAAACGCAGGTTCGGCAGCGCCAGCATGCCATTGTGGCGAAAAATCGGCGGCGGCGTCGCCAGCCGGCCCGGCCCCGGCGCTCGGCCGTTTCATCACGCCGGCTTGGTGGCGGCGAAGCGCAGGCGCACGTAGTCGGCCCACCAGACGCCGTCGTCGTCGCACAGCCGCGGCCGCAATGCCTCGACCACTTCGGCGATCAGCGCGCCCCGCTCGGCCTCGGCCAGCGGCGCCAGGTGGGCCCCGGCAAAGGTCTCCAGCCAGCCGCCCACATCGCCGGGCAGGCGCGTCGGCCGCTCGTGGGCACCGATCGAGCCCACTTCGAAGCCGGCCGCCTCGAGTCGTTCGCGATAGGCCTGCGCGGTCGGGAAGTACCACGGGCTCGCGGGCTCGACGCCGCGCGACCGCAGCGCGGCCTCGATCGTGGCGACGATGGCCGCCACGTTGCCGGCGCCACCGAATTCGCCGACGAAACGCCCGCCTGGCCGCAGCGCCCGCCAGACGCCGCCGATCACCGCGTCCGGGCGGGTCATCCAATGCAGCGCGGCATTCGAGAAGACGGCATCGAAGCCGCCTTCGTAGTCCAGCGCCTCGCCGTCGAGGCAGCGCACCTCGAGACTCCGCTGCCTGGCCACCTCGACCATCGCGGCGCTGGCGTCGACCCCCAGCACGCGACAGCCGCGCTCGGCCAGCAGCCACGTCAGCGTGCCGTCGCCGCAGCCCAGGTCCAGCACCCGTTCGCCGGGCTGCGGCGCCAGCAGCTCCAGCACCGGCAGGCCCAGTTCCGCGACGAAGCGGGCGTTCCTGTCGTAGCGTTGCGGGTTCCAGTCGCAGCCTGGCCTTGGTGTCATTGGATTCCTGTCCGCGATCGAAGACGATGGCCCATCCGTCGGCGGGTGGCTCCATGCTACGCCGACGCGAAGATCTCCGCCGCGGGTGGCGCGGAGAGCCGGGGCGGAGCAGAAGACGATGCCGACACCCCGCCTCGCTCCAAACCGGCCAGCGCCGGCCTTGCACATCGGACTCCCGGCGTAGTTGCAGATCTCACTGGCCGAGTACGCACCCTTGCGGTCGCACCCCATCCCCACCCCGGCCCTCCCCTTGAAGGGGAGGGAGAAAATGCGCACCGGCCTTCCCCGTCAAGGGGAGGGAGGAAATGCGCGCCGGCTCTCCACTTCGAGGGGGAATGCCCGAGCCGCGAGCAGACCAGGCCGCCCCTCCCCCTTCAAGGGGGAGGTTGGGAGGGGGATGGGGTCGATTGCGCGGCGTCGTAACGACCATGGGCTTCGCCGACCAGAATTTCCCAATCGACCGGCAGCGGGCCTGCGCTGCCTGCGCGCTGTCCACGCAGATCTCGTTTGCCGACCCACCGCCTTCGCGGTCGCACCCCATCCCCACCCCGGCCCTCCCCTTGAAGGGGAGGGAGAAAATGCGAACCGGCCTTCCCCTTCAAGGGGAGCGTGGAAATGCACGCCGGCCGTCCTCTTCGAGGGGAGCGAGGAAACGCGCGCCGGCCGTCCACTTCGAGGTGGGAAGAATGCGCGAGCCGCGAGCAGACCAGGCCGCCCCCTCCCCCTTCAAGGGGGAGGTTGGGAGGGGGATGGGGTTGATCGCGCGGCGTCGAGACAACGATGGGCTTCGCCGAGCAGAATTTCCCAATCGACCAGCAGCGGGCCTGCGCTGCCTGCGCACGCTGTCCGCGCAGATCTCGTTTGCCGATCCACCGCCTTCGCGGTCGCACCCCATCCCCACCCCATCCCCACCCCAGCCCTCCCCTTGACGGGGAGGGAGAAAATGCGAACCGGCCTTCCCCTTCGAGGGGAGCGAGGAAACGCGCGCCGGCTCTCCACTTCGAAAAGTGGGAAAAAGTGCGAACCGCGGCGACCTCCCGGCGAAGCCGGCAACTCGCCCCGGTGCAATGCCCCCACAACGCATCGGGTTGTTCGGTCGAGCGCGGCAGCCGATAATTGTCGGCTCGAAGAAGCTTCCAAGCCGGCGCCTGCATGCCCAATCGCCCCACCATCCCGATCCTCGACCAGCGTAGCCAATTGCCTGTAGGCCGGGCGGTCGCGCCGGGCAGCGACCTGCTCGACAGCCGCGGACGGGCGCTGCGCGACCTGCGCATCTCGGTCACCGATCGCTGCAATTTCCGCTGCGTCTATTGCATGCCGAAGGGCGTCTTCGGCAAGGACTACCCCTTCCTGAAGCGCAAGGAGTTGCTGAGTTTCGAGGAGATCACACGGCTGGTCCGCATCTTCGCCGAGCACGGCGTACGCAAGATCCGCATCACCGGCGGCGAGCCGCTGCTGCGCCGGGGCGTCGAACACCTGGTCGCCGAACTCGCCGAAATGGGCGGACTGGAACTGACGCTGACCACCAACGGCGTGCTGCTGCCGCGCCTGGCCGGACGCCTGAAGCAAGCCGGCCTGCACCGCATCACGATCAGCCTGGACGCGCTCGACGAGCCGACCTTCCGCCGCATGAACGACGTGGACTTCCCGGTCTCCGACGTGCTGGCCGGCGTCGAGGCGGCCGAACGGGCCGGCTTCGGCCAGCTCAAGGTCAACATGGTGGTCAAGCGCGGCGTGAACGACCACGCGATCATGGACCTGGCGCGCCATTTCCGCGGCAGCGGCCACATCGTGCGCTTCATCGAGTTCATGGACGTCGGCAGCTCCAACGGCTGGCGCATGGACGACGTGGTGCCCTCGCGCGAGGTGGTGGAGCGCATCTCGGCCGAGTTCCCGCTCGAACCGGCCGAGGCCAACTACGTCGGCGAGGTGGCCGAGCGCTGGCGCTATGTGGACGGGTCCGGCGAGATCGGCGTGATCTCCTCGGTCACCCAGGCCTTCTGCTCGACCTGTACGCGGCTGCGGCTGTCCACCGAGGGTCGGCTCTACACCTGCCTGTTCGCCCAGCACGGCCACGAGCTGCGCGACCTGTTGCGCGGCGGCGCCGACGACGAGCGCCTGCGGGCCGCGATCGCCGGCGTGTGGGGCGCGCGCCAGGACCGCTACTCGGAGATCCGCACCGCCGAGACCGCCGCCGCGCGCAAGATCGAGATGTCGTACATCGGCGGCTGATTCGCGGCCTGATGTAGTCGCCGCTGGCCGGCTGAAGCCGGCCTCCGACGACCGATACGTACAAAACTTATCATGTCCTCCCTGCACGAAACACCACACTAGCCGCTGCGGTCCGCCAGCCGCGGCGGTTCCTCGTCGCCGCCGTCCTCGTCCAGCTCGTCGAGCCGGGCCGATTCGATCTTCTGAAAACGGGCCGTGATCTTGCGGCTCGACACCTGCACCTCGCGCACGTCCTTGCCGGCCTGCTCGATGTGGGTCGCGAGCCGCTGCATGCGCTCGTCGAAGCGCATGAAGTCCTTCGACAACTTGCCCAGCGCGTCCTTGATGACGTGGATCTGCTTGCGCGTCTCGACGTCCTTCAGCACCGCCCGGGCGGTGTTCAGCACCGCCATCAGCGTCGTCGGCGACACCACCCAGACCCGCTTCGACTGGGCATGGGCGACGATCTCCGGCTGCGCGGCGTGGATCTCGGCGAAGATCGCCTCGGCCGGCACGAACATCACCGCGCCGTCCGAGGTCACGTCCGGGATGATGTACTTGGCGGCGATCGCATCCACATGGCGGCGCAGGTCGGCGCGGAAGGCCGCGCGCGCGGCGCGGCGCTCGAATTCGCCCAGTGCCGGGTCCACCATGCGCTGGTAGTTCTCGAGCGGGAACTTGGAATCCACCGCCACCTTGCCGGTGGGTTCCGGCAGCGTCAGCAGGCAATCGACCCGCGTGCCGTTCGGCAGGCCGGCCTGGAAGGCGTAGGCTTCGGGCGGCAGCGCATTCGTCACCAGCGCCTCCAGCTGCACCTCGCCGAAGGCGCCGCGGGCGCGCTTGTCGCCGAGCAGTTCCTGCAGGCTGACGACGTTGCTGGTCAGGCCGTCGATCTTCTTCTGCGCCTCGTCGATCGTAGCCAGCCGCGCCATCACGCTGGCGAAGGTCTCGTTGGTCTTGCGAAAGCCCTCGTCGAGCCGCTCGTTGACGCGGCCGGTGATGGCCTCCATGCGCTCGTTGATGCTGCGGCTCAGCGTCTCGATGCTGCCGGCCAGCAGCTCGCGGTCCTTGCGACCGTGCTCCGACAGCGTCTTCAGCGCGGCCTCCAGCACCTCGCTGCGCATCTTCGCCAGGCCTTCGCTCAGCACGGCGGACAAAGCCCCCAGCCGGCTCGAGAGTTCCTCGCGCTCGCCGGCCATGGCCTGCTGTATGGCGAGCTGCAGCGACTGCATCGCCTCGCGCGTGGCCGCCAGCTCGACGCCGACGCTGCGCGCCAGCCGCTCCGCGTGCTCGCCGGCGCGGGCATCCATGCGGTCGCTCTGGCGCGCCAGGCCCAGATGCAGGTCGCCCAGCATCGCGCGGTGCTGCTCGCCGAGCTCGCGCACCAGCACCTCGCCGATCTCGTCTGGCAACGCCTGCTGCTCGCGCTGCAGCCGATCCAGCCGGACCGCCAGCCACAGCGTGACCGCCACCAGCACCGAGACGGCGCCCAGCAGCCACAACTGGAAATGGGGAATGTCTGTGAGATGCGCGGCGGACTCCATGATGGCGGCGAGTATAACGCCGCCGGCCGCAGCGCCTGCCGGTGCGCTCAGCCGAGCGCGCGCAGGCTCGCCAGCGGCGCCCGGCGCAGCAGGCCGCGGGTGCCCAGCCAGCCGGCCGCCATCACGCCCAGGCCGCCGGCCAGCGCGCCCAGCACCGTCGCGGAGGCGCCCGGCAGGTAGTCCTCGAGGCGGAAGGCGTGGTTGCCGAGCGCCCAGCCGATCGCGGTCGCGCCGAGCCCTGCCAGCACCCCGGCCACCGCGCCGAGCACCGAGAACTCGGCCAGCAGCGCGTGGCGCAACTGGCCGTTGCGCGCCCCCAGCGTGCGCAGCATGGCGAGCTCGTACTCGCGCTCGTCGTGGGTGGACTGCAGCGCCGCCCACAGCACCACCAGGCCGGCCAGCAGCGCAAACGCGAAGACGAACTGCACCACCGCGATGACGCGATCCATCAGCGACTGGATCTGGGCCAGCACCGCGGTGACGTCGATGATCGAGACGTTCGGGAATTCGGCCACCAGCCGGGTCGTGAACGCGTGGCTGCCGGCCGGCAGGTGGAAGGCCGTGATCATGCTGGCGGGCCGCCCCTCCAGCACGCCCGGCGAGGCGATGACGAAGAAATTGACCCGCATCGAGTCCCAGTCCAGCGCCCGGATGCTGCCGACCTTGGCCTCGATGCGCTCGCCGGCCACCTCGAATTCGAGCCGGTCGCCCACCGCCATGCCGAGCAGCTCCGCGATGCCCTTCTCGACCGACCACTCGCGCGAATTGCCGGCCCCGTGCCAGCGCCCGTCGGTGATGCGGTTGCCGGCCGGCAGTTGCGCCATGAACGAGAGATTGAATTCGCGCTCCGCCAGCCGGCGTGCCCGGCCCTCCGGGTAGTCCTCGGGTTCGACCGGCCGGCCGTCGATGGCGGTCAGCCGGCCGCGGATCATCGGCATCAGCGCCGGCCGCGCCATGCCGTTGGCGACGAAGAATTGCTCGAAGGCCGCCGCCTGGTCGGGCTGCAGGTTGATCACGAAGCGGTTCGGCGCGTCCTCCGGCGTGGTCCTGCGCCAGCTGTCGAGCAGGTCGGCACGGATCACCGTCAGCAGCAGCAGCGCCGCCAGGCCGGTGCCCAGCGCCACCGCCTGCACCACGCTGCCGCCCATGCGCCGGGTCAGCGCCGCCACGCCGTAGCGCCAGCCGCCGCGCACCGGCCCGCCGCGCAGCCGCGCCAGAGCGCGCAGCACGCCCCAGGCCGCCAGCGCGAACAGCGCCAGCGCGGCCGCGAAGCCGCCGGCCACCAGCAGGCCGAGGCGCAGCTCGCCGGCGATCCACACCATCATCGCGACCAGCACCGCGGCTCCGACGGCCCAGGCCGCGCCGGAGACCGGCTCCACCGCGCCCCACTCGCGCCGCAGCACGCGCAGCATCGGCACGCTGCCGAGCCGCAGCAACTGCGGCAGCGCGAAGCCCAGCAGCAGCGCCAGGCCGACCGCCAGACCGTGTACGAGCGGCAGCAGCGACGGCGCCGGCAGCAGCGCGCCGAGCAGCCCGGCCAGCAGGCGGCCCAGCCCCCACTGCACGGCCCAGCCCAGCGCCGCGCCGAGCAATGACACCGCCAGCGCCAGCGCGACGAATTCCAGCAGGATCAGGCGCATCACCCGGCCGGCCGGCGCGCCCAGGCAGCGCATCACCGCGCAGCCGTCCAGGTGCCTTTGCATGAAGCGGCGCGCCGACAGGCCTACCGCGACGGCCGCCAGGACCACCGCCAGCAGCGCCGCCAGGCGCAGGAAGCGCTGCGCCTGGTCGAGCGCGTTGCGCACTTCGGGGCGGGCGTTGTCCACCGATTCCAGCCGCTCGCCGCGCCCCAGCCGCGGCTCGACCCAGGCGCGAAACGCCGCCACCGCCGCGGCCTCGCCAGCGACCTGCAGGTGGTAGCCGACGCGGCTGCCGACCTGGATCAGGCCGGTAGCGTCGAGATCGCCGGCATTGATCATGATGCGCGGCAGCAGGCTGAAGAAGTTGGCCCCGCGGTCCGACTCGAAGCTGACCATCGCGCTCGCCTTCAGCGCGAGTTTGCCGAGCCCCACCTCGGCCCCGGGCGCGATTTGCAGCGCAGCCATCAGGCGCTCGTCGAGCCAGGCCTCGCCGCGCGGCGGAATGCCCGGCGCCGGCGCGTCGGCCTGGTTCGGGCCCGGCGCGATGCGCAGGCTGCCGCGCAGCGGGTAGCCCGCCTCCACCGCCTTGACGCCGGCCAGCTGGGCCGAGTCCGCACTGCTCGCCATGCTCGTGAACTGGGTCGTCATCACCACCCGCAGCCCCCGCGCGCGGGCCTCGGCCGCGACCTCCCGTGGCCACGGATGGTCGGCCTTCAGCAGCAGGTCGCCGCCGAGCAGTTGGTTGGCCTCGCGGTTCAGCGCCTGCGCCACTCGGTCGGTCAGGAAGCCGACGCTGCTCAGGCTGGCGACCGCGATCAGCAGGGCCAGCGCCAGCAGGTTCAGTTCGCCGGCCCGCAGGTCGCGGCGCAGCATGCGAAAGGCAAGTCGGAGATTCTGCATGGGGCTTCGGACAATGGGCTTGCGGGCGAGTTCGGATCGCCCGGCCGGGCGCACCTCAATGGCCGGACGGCTGGCTGAACAGCAACCGGTTCGAGAACGGGTCGGTCAGCTCGAAGAAGCGCTCGCCCCAGGGTGCGAGGCCGATCTCGGGGCGGCAATAACGGTAGCCCGCGGCGGTGATCTCGCAGTGCAGCCGGCCCAGTTCCGGCGTCACGACGAACACCTTGGCGCCGGGCGAGCAGTCGCCCGAGTGCTCGCTCAGATGCAGCACCAGGCCATCGCGCGAGACCTGCATGTAGAGCGGCGCGCCGGGCTCGAAACGATGCGCCCAGTCGAGCTTCATGCCGAGGAAATCGAGGTAGAAATCCTTTGCCTTCCGCTCGTCGAAGATTCGCAGCAACGGGATCGCCCGCAGGCTCGCCATCATCGCCTCCAAACGCCTTCCTGGCCGGCGGCCGCGCGGCTCAAGCGCCTCCTCGTCCGTTCGGCCAGCGGGTGAACGCGAACACCCACAAGGCGATGATGTTGACCAGCGGCACCAGCGCCAGCAGCGCCCACGCACCATTGAAGCCCGCCTTCGTCACGATTTTCCACATCGGGACGACGAACAGGATCGCCGTCAGGATCAAACCCCAACCACCGAAGCCACCGTCCATATGCATCTTCATGCTCCCGCATTGCTCGAACCCCGCATCGGGCCGACAAGGCCGGCGCCAACGACATTGGCGTACAGTTTGGCAGCTTTCGTGGCGGGCCCCAAGGACGCGGACCGGCATGCGGCACGTCAGGCGGCGTGCTCGTGGCCCCACAGCTTGGTGGTCGAATAGTGCTTCACGCGCCATGCGGCGTCGTCCACCAGCAGGCCGCCCCAGCCGTACTCGAGCGAGAATCCCGACGGCGTCTGCAGGTAGAATGAGGTCGTCTTGTCGTTCGAATGCTGGCCCAACGACAGCACCAGCGGCCGCCCGCCGGCACGCACCAGGTCGTAGGCGCGGCCCACGTCCTCGAGCGCCCGCGTCTCCAGCATCAAGTGGTGCATGGTGCCGCTTTTCATGCCGTAGCACTCGTTGACCAGCGCGAGGCTGTGGTGGCGCGCATTGCAGTGCATGAAGACCGCGTCGAGTTCGTCCTGGGCGATGTAGTCGGTGACCGAGAAGCCGAGCACGTCCTGGTAGAAGCGCGCGGCCTTGCGCCGCTCCCGGCTCACCAGCACGACGTGGCCCAGCCCCAGCGCGCCGCAGTTGAAGCCCGTCATCGGCCGCGAAGGCCGGAACGGCACATCGTCGGTCCAGGGCCCGTGGTAGATCTCGAGCGGGACGCCGTCCATGTCGCGAAAGCGGAACATCGCTTCGACCTTGCGCTCGGCAAGCTCCTCTCGCCCGCCCTCGCCGACGGAGATTCCCAATGCGGACACTCTCTCGCGTACCGCTTCGAGCTCGCTCAGCGAAGGCATCTCCCAGCCGATGGCCGCCACTGCGTCGCGTTCGGCCGCGTGCAACGCGATGCGGTGGTGATGGTCGTCGAAGCGCAGTCGCAGCGTGCCGGCGCCGTCCTCGCCGCGCAGCTCGGCACCGATGATCCGGGTCGCCATGTCGCGCCAGGCGCCGATGTCCGCAACGTCGAGGACGAGATATCCGAGTTGGCTGACCCCCATGTCTCCCTCCCGATTCCGTCCTTGGCCGAACGTGCCGTACGCAGTCCCCACGGCGCGCCGGTCCGCGCTGCCCTCGTCTTCGCAACTTAGTCCAGCCGCAGCACCACGCCAACCGCCGCAACGGCGGCCGCGAAGACGACGCTAGCGAGCGAAGGCACGGCCGAGCCAGACCATGCCCAGCGCCGCCAGCAGGAGCCAGACGCCGACCACCACGGCGCTCGCGACGCGGCTTACCGGCCTGCCCGAACGCATGACCTGCTGCGAGCTGGTGCGACACTCGTCCAGCACGGCGGGCGGAATCAGCCTGATCGCCAGCGCCAATCCCAGCGGTATCAACAGCAGATCGTCCAGATAGCCGATGACCGGTACGAAGTCTGGAATCAGATCGATCGGACTCAGCGCATAGGCGACGACGGCGGCGACCAGCAGCCGCGCATACCAGGGCGTTCTCGGATCCCGTGCGGCCAGGTACAGCGCCAGCGTCTCGGCCTTCAGATCGCGCGCCCGCCGTTTCAGATCGTCGAGCACGAACTAACGGCCGCCGGAGACTGGGAGAAGCCGATGTTGACCTTGGACGAACTCGACCACTTCAGCGATTCCACGCTGGCCCACCCGTTCGAAGCGCCAAATCGTTCGCAAGATTCCAAGCACGCGGCGCGCCTAGCGCTGCACCCAACCGCCGCAGACCGGGAACACCTGGCCGACGAAGCAACTGGCCGGCTCGCTGCACAGATAGGCCGCGAACTCGGCGTCTTCCCGCGCGCCGACCAGGCGCCCGAGCGGCACCTCACGCTTCAGACGATCCTGGAAGCGCGGATTGGCCTTGATCTCGGCTGGAAAGTAGGTCGGGTTGTCGACGAAGTTCTGTGCAATGGCATTGACCTGCACGTTGTGGCCTGCGACTTCCACGCCGACGGCCTGCACGTAGGCGAGCTGCGCGCCACGCGCGGCACTGTAGGTCGAGCTGCGCCTCATGCCGCGCAGCGCCGATGCGCTGCCCATCAGCAGGATCTTGCCCGCGCGCCGCTCGATCATCGCGGGCAGAACCGCGCCGAACAAGCGCGGAAGCGGGTCGACGAGGGCCGCGAAGGTGCTCCTCCATTCGTCCTCGGAGACCTCGGTGGCGGCCGTGGCCGGGGCCGGAATCGAAAGGTTCGCGACCAGAACGTCGATCCGGCCGGCCGCCTGCACGATCGACGCGGGCGCTGCCGGATCCAGCAGGCTGTCGGAATTCGGTATCACGGCCGCACCGTGTTCGGCCAACACTTCGCACAGCACCGGCCCCATGAAGGCGTCCGCGTGGGTGACGAGTACTCGTTTGCCGTCGAGACTGCGTTCTGGCATCTGTCCTCCTGACATGTGGAGCGCGCCTTCGGCCTAGACGGCACCGCGCGCCCGAAAAATAGGCGCTCGTTCTTGCCAGGCCTTGGATAGCAGAAAACCCGGGGCGCAACAATCGCCGCCCGGCTCGCGTGGCAGGGCTCACCGTTCGGCGCGAACCGGTGCAGCTTTCAGCACGCCACGCCATAGACGATCGACTGCCTGGCGAGATCGATCGAGAAGTGGCACTCGTAGCTCGAACTTTCCTTGAAGTACAGGCATTGCATTTCGCCCAGGTTCTTTGCCAACGCGCCCGTGCACTCGTCGACCACCGGTTGCGTTTTCATCGCCGCGTAGAGCTCACGCGCACTGCGACCCCGCAACTGAATCCGGAAATGCGAGTCCCTCGGCTCGTCCGACGCCGGGTCGAGGTAGTTCTCGGCCGTGATCGCGTAGCTTCCCTCGATCTGCTTCCAATCCGAACCGTGGGCGATGCCCGACAAGGCCACCGACAAGATCAAGAACATCGGTTTCATGATGAATACCCGCACTTGGGCGCCACACGCGGCGCAGCCCATCGAGGGCCCCATGGCATGCTCCGCTACGGACTGCGGCCCACAATTGGTGCCACCGCCATCGAAAGCCGTTGCCGCGGCGCGCGCTGCCTGGCGACTCATGGCATTGAGGCTCGCCTGCGTGCGCTGCGGGCCTAATCGCCGCTCTTCCCGCGCAGCACCTCGACCGCCAGGCGCTCGAGGTTCTGCTGATTGGCCGAGGCAACGAACTCGGCCATTCGCTCGTAGTGTTCGGCCGTGTCGAATGTCTGCCGCCAGCTCACATCCGTGGCGTCACCCTCAGGATTCAGTTCGATGGTCAGGAAGAAGTGATGGCCTTTGAGGTGCTCGATCTCGAATAGCTGATCGGCGACGATGCGCGTGAAGCGGCTTTCATTGGGATAGTCCTGGCCGTCCGGCCCATGCATCGTCAGCAGCCAGCTTCCGCCAGGGCGGAAATCGAACGTATGAATCGTGTTCGAAAAGCCCGCGGGTCCCCACCACCTGGCAATTCGAGCGGGATCGCTCATTGCAGCAAAGACTTCCGAGGGCTTGGCAGCAATCAGGAAACGCCTTGAATCTGAACGACTTTGAATCGAGTCCATCTGACCATCTCCATCTGGCGATGCGGCTCCCGATGCCGCCAACGAGCGAATATGCGCTGCCGATGGCCAAGTGCGTCGCGCCTTGCCTGTCGGAGGGAGCGCCTTGTTGGACGCAAGTTGATCAGCTACGAGTCCCAAACTCCTCGCCCTCTTGCATCCATCTGAGATTCCGAATCTCTGGATCCGCGCTCAGAATTTCGTGCAGCAGATCCGATACGCGAGCGATCGCGCTGGTCGTATCCATCTTCTTGAACCATTTGCGCACCGTCGCCTTGCTCGGCTCGACAAAGCACAAGAAGACATCGTCTTCTCCGTACTGATGACCACACCCGATCCACAGGTCGAACGGTTCGTGTTGCACGGGTAAGCAGCAACCCCAGTCCTCGGCCATGATTTCGCCCGTCGTCATGCCACGCACAGCGAGTTCCCGCTTGAGGTACTCCGCCAGGCGACGCCCCCAAAGACCTGGATTGATCTCCTCCTCGCCGTCGTAAGGAGGAAATTTTGCCGACCGAAACTCGACGTGCGTTCTCATCATAGGGCCCAGCGCTTGCGTTCAACAGCGCGCCGCTTGCGGCGCATCCCCTGCAATGACGGGCTGGGAAACAGAATGCGTGCATGCATTTGACGACATGGGGTAGCTGTCACCGGCCTTCGTCCGCACGCAGGATTTTTTCAACCTGCATCATTGTGCGCCAGCCACGAATCGTGGCATGCGTTCCAAACATGCCATCCAGATCCGAAAGCGTTCCGATGACCTTCATTTCTCGCCGATGCAGGCCCACTACGAAGCGTCCTCGCCGAGTCAGGATCCTGACCAACCAGCGTCCACCAGCGGGAAGGTCAACAGGCAGGGTTCCCGCACTTATCCGTCATAGAGGCCTGATCCCGAGAACCCGCATGCGCTCGTCGTCGTCCCAGCCGGCCATCTTTCGCCGGCCTCGCATGCTGACCTTTGGCCAGCGCGTGTCGTTTCGCAGCATGTTGAG